>CAZXCE010000046.1:0-24437 GCA_964639175.1 uncultured Clostridia bacterium | reverse complement strand
GAACCCGGAACCCGGAGTTCCAAATGGTTCTTGACTTCATTGGGGTCGCTGGGATAATCCTAGCCTTTCTCGACAACCCAGAAAAGCGAATGTTTCACGCCCCATCCATCGCTTTGTCGCAATCCACACACTCTATCATTCAACTGAATTGTTCAGGAGGGTTTCATGGCCATCAAAGTAGGCATTAACGGATTCGGTCGTATCGGACGCAACGTGCTGCGTACGGTTCTCGGCGACTCAGAGATTGAAATTGTTGCCGTAAATGATTTGACCGACGCAAAAACGCTGGCGCACTTGCTCAAATACGACTCGATTTTAGGAAATTTGGAAGCCACGGTCACGGCTCCGGCTGAAGACTGCATCGAAGTCAACGGACATCCAATCAAAGTCTTCAAAGTGCGGAGTCCGGAAGAACTCGATTGGGAATCGGTCGGTGCGGAAGTTGTGGTCGAATCCACCGGTTTGTTCACCAAAGGCGAAAAAGCGGCTGGCCACCTGCGTGGATCAGTCAAAAAGGTCATCATCTCGGCGCCCGCTAAAGGCGAAGACCTGACCATCGTGCTTGGCGTGAACGATCATATGTATGATCCGGAAAAGCACCGGGTGCTGTCCAACGCATCCTGCACCACGAACTGTCTGGCGCCGGTTGCCAAAGTCATTCATGAAAATTTCGGAATCGTCAAAGCCCTGATGACGACAATCCATGCGTACACCAACGACCAGCGCATTCTTGACCTGCCACACAGCGACCTGCGTCGCGCCCGTGCTGCCGCGTTGTCAATGATTCCGACCAAAACCGGTGCCGCTCAGGCGGTGGAACTGGTGATGCCGGAACTCAAAGGCAAATTCGACGGTCTGGCCGTGCGGGTTCCAACGCCGAACGTGTCAGTGGTTGACGTGACATTTGAAGTTGAGAAATCAACTGACAAGGAAAGTGTCATGAGTGCCCTGAAGGCAGCGGCGGAAGGCCCGTTGAAAGGAATTTTGGCCTACACGGAAGAACCGCTGGTTTCGATTGACTTCCGGATGAACCCGAACTCATCCATCGTAGACGGCCCGCTCACTCGGGTCATCGGCGGCAACATGATCAAAGTGATGTCGTGGTATGACAATGAGTGGGGGTATAGCTGCCGTGTCCGTGACCTGATCAAGTTCATGGCTGCCAAAGGACTGTAAATTGAGAAGGTGATAGGGGTTCCGGGTTCCGGGTTTTCGATCCCTATCACCTATTTCCATCCCCTATCCCCTATCCTCCATCCCCTATTTCACGCGTTCCAGCGCGGTTTTGAAATACTCATCCTGCCCGTTTGCAAGCTGGTCTCCCTTCTCATACACCGCCCGCGCTTTTTCCGCTTTGCCATCCTTTTCATAGACATAGCCCAATTCCTTGAGCACATTGGTGTTTTCGGGCAGCAGTTCGCTGGCTCGAATCAACACTGGCGCCGCTTTGGCAAACTGGTCGCTGCGTGAAAGAGCAATCCCCAGGTTAAATTGGATCAGGCCGTTATCAGGAGAGGCAGTGGCTGCTTTTTCAAGTTCCGGTGCGGCTTTGGCAAATTGTCGGGTGAGCAAATAAAACTGTCCGGCCAGCCCGGCGCTTTCTGCCGATGCGTCCAGGGATTTCAGGCTCTGAAGAGTTGATTGGGTTTTGGTGAGCTGGGTTTTATCTTCCGGGTTTGCGGCCAATCGCTGTAACTGAATGCCCGTCAAGAGTTTCCACGAGGCAAGATCTTTGGGGTTGAGGGTTACGGCTTGTGACAGACTGGCCAGGGCTTCAGGTTCGTGTTTGAGCTGAAAGTGTGTGGCTCCGAGCAGGTAATGGCTGGTGGCGTCGTTTGGTTTTTGAGAAACGGCGTAGGTCAATTCCGGGATGGCTTCTTCAAATTTACCGGCATAAAACAATGCCCGGCTCAGGGCGATCCGGGCAGCGGAATCTTCGCGCTTTTCCTGTTCCATCGAAAGTTCATTGGCCCGTTTCAGCGACACCACTGCTGGCTCATATTGCTGTAACTGCAACTGACACAATCCGGCCAGCCGATAGGCGGCACCATAATTTGGATAGCGTTCGGCGACAAACTGCAATTCGGTCAGCGCCGCCGCATACTGGCTTTGTTGATACAGGGAAATGCCTTTTTGCATTCGTGCCTGGGCTTCTTCACTGTTTTGAATATCCTGGGCCTGAACTGACTGTGGTGGCAGCCCCATTGGAATGCTCAGTCCCGCGCTGCCAATCAAGGTCCAGAGAATTGCTGTGTGAATCGTTCGCATGTATAAAATGTCTCCTCAACTTATTAAAGGCGAATAGTAAAATAGCGAAATAGCAAAATAGTTTAAGACAAAGAGTTTAGGGGGGACAGAAATCAGTCTGATCTGTGAGGTTGGGCTACTTTACTACTTCACTATTTTTCTGGATTTCCTCTAAATACTGACCATATTCATATTTTAGTAAACTATTGAGTTGAAATGCTTTCTCAAGACTTTCAACTGCCTGTTTGATTGCCCTGGCCTGGATTGTGGCTGAACCGGGAGCTTTTGCCTGTAACCGATAGAGCATACCTTTGCGAGCAATGACTTCAGAGTTGGTTGGATTGATCTGCAGCGCCCGTTCAAGCTCGGCCAGCCCGGTTTGGATTGCCGGCAATGGATTTTGGTTGTGCTGCAATTGCCACTCAGCTTTCCAGCGATAGAGTTCAGCTCTGGCAAAGTAGAGGTAATCATCCTCTGAATTCAGTTTTTGCGCGACCTGGAACATACTTTCGGCTTTGGCCAGGTAGGATTCCGGCGATTGATTATTTTTAATCACCCAGCGTGCTGCCAGGATTTCGGCTTCAGCCCCCAGGATATATGGCGATGGGTTCGTCGGATTGATTTCGATTGACTTGCCGACCGCTTTTTGAGTTTGCAGCACCGTCGGCATTGGATCCTGATTCTGTTTGAGCCGGTATTCGCTCATCAGATTATGGACACCGCCCAAATTGGTGTTATCCGCGCCGGAGTTTGGATTGAGCCGGAGAGCTTCGTTGATGGCCTCAAGGCACTGCGTGAGCGAATTGGTTGGATCCAGACCAATTTGCATTTCAAAATCTCCCAGCGTGCTATAGGCATTGGAAATATTGGTGAAGGCCGGGGTGTAGGTCGGATCAATCTGAATCAGTCTCCGGTAGGTTTCGATGCCTTGCCTGATATTCTGACGGGGGTCTTTCCCGTGCTCCATATCATAGTAACTCAAGGAGTTATAGAGAATTCCAAGTTCGTTGTAGGCACCAGTATCATTTGGCGTAAAGCGCAATGCCTGATTCAAACTGGTGATTGAGCGATTAAACGAATCTTGTGGGTCAAGACCGTGATACATCTCGTATTCGCCGCGAATTGAATAGGCAATTCCCAAATTGCGATAGACGTTGGCCCGAGTGGTCCCGAGCGCAATCGCTTGCTGGGCAAAAGCCACTGACTGGTCCAGTGCCTGACGCGGATCCTCGCCCTGAAGAAACTGCTGTTCTCCCATTCGCCAGTAGCACACCGCCTTCCGATTAAAAATCACGCCCGCTTCAGGATTGATGATCAGGGCGTTGTCGCAGGCTTCCAGAAGGTTTTGGAATGTTTTATCGGTCAGTGTTCCCTGGGCACTTTCAACCGTGACCATACCAAACCAGCGCTGAATATCTCCTTCATAAATGGTGGCATCGCTTTGACCAATACGGATGGCTTCCTGATAGGCCTGACCTGCCTGGGTAAATTCCTCTCGTGCACCGGCATAGTCGCCTTTATCGGATTTTTCCTCGCCGCGGGCCACGGCCACATCAGCTTCCAATTTTTTGGCTTCATAAAGCCAGGGAACCTGTTCAAAAGCGGATTGGGCTTTCTGGATGGCGAGTGGGTAGTCTCTGGTATAGAAGGCGATGAGCCCTTTGATATAGTCGCTATGTCCGCGCTGGCGGGTGTCTTCGGTTTGGGAATATTGCTTGAGGTTGTTGAGTGCCGGCGTCAGGAACTGGTCTTCCAGTTCACGTTTACGCCGTTCCCGAATCGCCACCGTTGGGCTGCGTTCGGCTTCTTCCAGGTGTTTTCGATACAGTTCGCCAAGAACCAGCCCGAGGGCATAGGAAAATTCACGCGATTGATATCCGCTTTGCTGGGCAATCTGGAAGTGTTCCCAGGCCCGGTCATAGTCATTGAGCGCCAGGTAGGCACGCCCCAGGGCATAATTTCCAGGGCCCTGGCTGACGCTGCCCGTTTCCTGCATTCGGTGCTCAAGGCGATTGATTTGTTCCTGAACCAGCATCCGCTCGCGCCGGGTATCATGGCGGGGCATCAGGTGGGCAAAGCGTAAAAAGGCATCAATTTCTTTGGCTGATTCGCCAAATTCCTGTGACAACTGCGCCTGGACTGACGCCTGCCAGCGTTCGCGAACCACCACCACCGTCATGACCACAAACACCAGAAACGCGAGCAGGGCAAACCCGGTGGCCACTTTGTTTTTACGCGCTTTTTTGACAAATCGGTACCACCGCGATGCCTGTTGCGCCTGGATGGGGTCGCCGTCAAGGTAGGCCTGCAGGTCCTGGGCCAGGGCATGGGCTGAGTCATAGCGGCGATGCGGCGCTTTTTCAAGGCACTTGAGGGTAATGGTTTCAAGATCCACTGGAATCCCAGGCAGGTGTTTGCGCAAGGGCACCGGTTCGCGGGAAATCACCTGGAGCATCACGCCCATGGCCGTGGTGCCGTCAAATGGGGGCTGCCCCGAGAGCAAATCATAGAGCGTTGCCCCCAGGCTATAGACATCGGACCGCCGATCCACCAGTTTGACCTCGCCGCGAGCCTGTTCTGGTGACATGTAGGATGGGGTGCCCATAATGAACCCGGTCTGAGTCAGACCATCGTTGGCACCCATATCACGGGCCAGCCCAAAATCCATCACAAAGGGGCGATAGCGACCATCTTCAAGTTGTTCGACCATGATGTTGGCCGGTTTGATATCGCGATGGATGATCCCCTGGCGATGCGCGGCTTGAAGGGCATCGGCCACATCCCGAATCACCGTCACTTTTTGTTCAATGGTCATGTTTGACTGGGCATCGCGCAGGGAAGGCCCATTGATAAATTGCATGGCAATAAAGGGATTTCCATCAACCTGACCGACTTCATACACTTTGCAGATGTTTGCATGGTCAATTTGAGCCTGGGCGCGGGCTTCCTGGGTAAATCGTTGAACCTGCCGGGGGTCGCTGCCACGAATGAATTTCAGCGCCACGACGCGGTTTAACCGTCGGTCACGCGCTTTATATACCACACCCATGCCACCGTGGCCGAGCAGGTGCAAAAACTCGTAATGCTCTAGTTTTTCGACGGGGAACCCATCGGAATTGATGGGCGATAGCCGGTGTGAACCGGACATAGGGATCGTTTCAGCGTGGGCAAGGCCGGTGGCCGAGTCGCCCAGGGTCGGATTGTGGGTCCCGGCTTCAATTGCCAGCGATTCAACCGTTGCCTGATTGAGTCGTCCTTCACGAACCAGATAGTCAATTCGCTCGCTCCAAACCGGCAGTCCTTCAAAGGTAATGGCATGACCGATAGAATCTTCCAGTGCGCGTAAATCTCCCTGACTGATCAACCCTTTGGCCACTGCATTTTGTAGAATCCATTCTTCTTGTTCTTTGTGCAGCATTGCAACCTGCCTGTGTCAGTCGTGGTCAGAGCGTTCCCCAGTTCTGGACAAAAGATCATCATTTCTTTAATCTTGCAGGAGTTCCGCAAGAAGTTCCATGATTTTTTCATTGACGACAAATATCTTTAAATAAATAACTTAAATCAATATCTATAACTGGGGTGAAGTTCCCCTTCAGCCGTACTTCACCCCATGATTGCAGGTAAAGGAAGTCTCCATGATTGAGAATCAGCATTTTCCAGATGTCCAGCCGTCAGCTCCAGAACAACGCTTAAGCCGGGATATCCCGTTAACCGAAGCTGATATCAAGAGTTTTGAGCGATTTTATCAGGACTTTCTGGGGAAGCGTCCAGAAGATCGAATGGCTTTTCTCAAAGCCCTGTCGATCTACCGGCGAGGTGACCTGCGTGAGTATGTCCACGATGCTGTGGTCTTTCATAACCGATTTAAACAACTGATGCCAAGTATTAAACAGCGGGACTTATTGTTGAGCTTCCCAACCGTAACCCGCAACGTTCACAATTTGATCTTTGATTTCTCTGAAAGTTACGGCGGGATTACCGGGCAAACCAATGTCTCGATGGCCAAAACACAGGTTACTGAGCATTTGGATGCCACTGAAATGTTTCGGTTGGATCTGGATAAGGCACTTGAAACGATGCCTTCGGTGCTCCCCGATGACCAGGCGCTGATCAGTGGGTTTATCGAGAAACTGAAACGGGGCCTTCCGGCAACGGAAACCTTCCGCTTTTTAATTGTGATTTTGGCTGATCATGCTTTTCTCGGGGTGATTCCTGGTTATGAACGGGGGAGCACGCTGGTGGTTGGAAAAATCCGGGAGTTTCTTGAACAAAGATTTGGGGCCCGCATGGAAGACCACATCGTTGAGTTTTTTGTGGTTGGGGGCGGGTATTTGCGATCTGATGGTGATATGGTCGTGCTGGGTGGTCATAACTCAGTTTTTGACCCACAATTTGCCGAGCCGACCAACCCGGCGGTTCAGGAGTTCCATCACCGATTTCTGGAAATGAAATTCCATCTGGCTCAACAAATTCTGACCACTGAGTTTCCAGGGCTCAAAGTCCGATTTCAGCTTTAAGTTCTTTTTCATCAACATTCCGAAAGTGGTGTCAAGCCACCGCACTCCACACGCATCTCTTGTGAAAACTCAATCAATTCAACGCTATTTGCCAGGGTTTTATATTCTATTTGGCCTGGGATACATCGGCTATTGGGTGATGGTGTACCCCAAATCTCCACTGTTGTTTCTGGTGCTTGCCGTGCTTTTGCTCTTGATGGGTGTCTGGCGATTTCTCAGGACCCGGCGTCCGGTACCTGTTGCCCCTGAATCACTCCATGTGGTTGCTGAAGAAGGAAATAACGAGCAGCCATCAGGCAATGCAAAATCGCGAAATCGCGAAATCGTGTGAATTGTGAGCGGTGAGACAACGCACTTGTCAGGTCGAAAAATATTCCGGTAGGAAATTGTAAATCTCTATGTCAATCAATGCTTTACCCCTGAATCTGGCTCAATGCCTCGATACTCTGGTCTCCAATGCTGGTGATGGCAGCCTGGTGGATGCCAGCGGCGAACGAAGAATCTGGTTGACCCGAGGGTTCTGGCAGGCGCTGCAGGCCAGCACCATTCAGTCACTGGCAGGAAATCACGGGAAATCGGTGCTGTACGCCATTGGCCGGTACTGGGGGGAACGATCTTTCCCGGTTCTACAACATCGACTCACTGGTCCGTCAGTCGGTACCGGGAAGGGAGACCCCAGGGGAAAACGCGCCTTGATCAAAGCCTGTGATGCGCTATGGAGCGAAGGTGGCTGGGGGCACTGTGATCTGGTGTATGTCTATGGGTTAACCCTGGTGACCTTTTATCATTCACCCGTGGCGCTGAGTCTGGAACCAACCCCCGAACCGGTTGACTGGGTAATTGCCGGAATGCTGGCCGGGGTGTTTTCCGTTTTTGAAGGTCTTCGGCTGGAAGCGGTCGAGATTTGTTGCCGGGCCAGTGGCGCCGAATATTGCCAGTTTATCATTGGCTCAGAAGAAACTGCCGCCCAGGTACGAAAATTGCTCGTTCCGGGTATTTCCCAACCGGATTTGCTCCAACGCCTTCGCGATGACACGTCAGGTATGCGGGATGAATGAGGACTGACAGGTGAGATATCAGGTTCAATATCAATGAGTTCGTTCATTCATACCTGATACTTCATCATTTGGATACTGGAGGATTTACACCTGTGATTGCCGATTTACCAACTCTGAACTTTGAGCCTCGAACGTGGCGTGAATGGGCGACGGTGGACCCAGAAACCAGTACGGTGACAACCCTGACCGGGACCCCGCTGGCAATAACCGGTTCAGACTTTATCCTGGCCTTGCTCCAGGCGGCTGAAGCGCTGGGCGATCAGGTGCCGGGCGGCTGGCTCTATGAAGTCGGGGTTGGATGGGGACACCGGCATTGTCTTGAATTGGAACGCGTTATTCAGGCTGACCGGGGACATCCAGTCGAGGTATCGGCCATGGCATTGCCAATTTTTATCTCGACGTTGAACCAGTCACTGGGAGAACTTGGCTGGGGAAAAGTCGAAATTGTTGAAGAGCAAGGCCATGCTTTTGCCATTGTGCAATCTTCTCCAGTGGCCGCTGCTGTCAAACAGGCCCACCATCCCATCTGTCATCTGTATGCTGGATTTCTGGCCGGAGTATTTGGACAGGCCGCCCAGATTGACCTTGCCTGTATTGAAATTGGCTGCGAGGCGAGCGGAATTGACCAGTGCCGGTTTTTTCTTGGAAGTCAAATTAAGGTTAATCTGGTGGCATCCTGGTTGAAAACAGGGAAGACGATGGCCGAAATCCGTCACCATCTCGGTGAGCAACTCGGTGCCACAGCTCAATGACCAGTCTGGAGACTTCACCGGGGTACAGTGCTGATTTGATTATCTATTGCAGGAGAATTCACGGGAATGTCCACCAAAATTTATCGGGAAACTCAAGAAGCCGCTCAGTTATTGGAAACCTTGCGCGGTCGGCGAACCCCAACCGTGCCGCCTGCTACCCGTGAAGAACTGGAACTGGTAATTGAACAGTTACGGCGTCCTTCCAGGTTACCACGAACCACGATGGTGGTCTCACCGCCTGTCTCACCTGAAACCGGTGAAACCGGGTGGCCGGCTGGTCAGGCGACCACCACGGTTACCCTCGAATCTCAGCCTGATTGTTTCACTGAAGCGACCGTTGATACTGCCCCAGATACTGGCTCCGTTGCCCCGCCATCATTGACTCCGTCAAACGTGACCACCGTAAATAAAATTGAATCGGTGGCTGATTTCTTTCGTCGGATGATCCTGAGTTCAAAAACATCGGGCTGAAGATATTGGGCTCAGGGCTGGGGGCTGAAGACTCGCAAGCGAAGGGGTGAAGGATGAAAGAAAAACAGTTCTTCAGCCTGACTTCTTCAGCTTCAAGCCATTAGCCCTTAGCCCCCAGCTCGAAGTTTTCAGCCCAATACTTTCAGGAACGACCTATGCCAAAAAAAATTGCTGTGGTGAGTGTAAAAGGTGGTGTTGGGAAAACCACAACCTGTATCAATTTAGCTGCCTACACGGCAGCCATGGGCGTCAATGTTGTGCTCATTGACCTTGACCCGCAAAATGGCTGTCTGTACGGCATGGGGCTTGAGTTTCGTCCAGGGCACAGTTTAAAGGATGCTGTTCTGAGTGGTGTTCACCCTGGGGCCGCACTGTCCTCCACGAACCGCCCAGAACTGAATGTTCTTTTAAATGGTTTTTTTGAGACCGGAGAGCAACTTGAAGCTTTTCAGGCTGCTTTTGAACAGGATGTGTACTTGCTGGATACACTGTTGACAACCCTGACCCAGGAGAGAGAGTTAACCCCGGATTTGATCCTGATGGATTGTCCCGCCGGGATTGGCGCCATTACCCTCAATGCCCTCGCCACGGCTGACTCAGTAATTCTCCCCATGCAGTGTGAACCATTGAGTTTACGGACTCTGCCCCAAATGCTCCGCTCAGTGGCTTCAGTGAAATCCAGGTACAATCCGCGACTGGTGGTTGAAGGCGTCCTGGCCACCATGTTTGATCCGCGCCAGGAAGCGAAATTTGGAATTGCCCAACAGGTGTGGACTGATTTTCCAGAGGACATGGTTTTTGAAACCGTGATTCCTCGTCACGACCAACTGATTGAGTCATTTGCGATTGGGGCCCCGGCCATTGATATTTCAGCCCGTTCGATTGGATCACAGGCATATATCCAGCTTGGAAGGGAATTGATTATGCGGTTGCCAGAGGAAACAGGCTGAAGACAGGGGCAATCGAAGGGATGAGGGATGAAAGAAAACCAGTTCTTCAGGTCGAGGACTTCAGCCCCAAGCCCGAAGTCTTCCGCCACAACTATGTCAGAAACTCTTGCCAAGGTTGGCACTCAGGTCGCAAGATACCAGCTACGTCCGTTTTTCCCCCGCACAATTGTTTTATCGCAGTTTTTTGATCATCTGGTAACTGAACATCCAGAAATCAACGGCAGTTGATGTTCCGACATCAGATCCATGCGATAGGGCCAGGGAAACGCAGTATCACGATAGAAGTAATTGCTATGACAGAAAGTACGAAACGACAAAAGCAATCCAGGATGGATGCACTGGCAGAGTCGGCTGATTCAATCACCGGTTTTGAGAGCGAACCCGTCCCAGCAACCATATCTGAGGAATCAGACGCTGCGTCTGAAGATGTTCCGACACCTGCACCCGGTGAACTCTGGGGGGAAACCACAACTCCGGTGCCTCAGCTTGCACCACGCCGCCGGGAAGCCGCCGGCGACCCGCGCCTGGGGGTTGAAGAGGTGTACGAACCCCTCGTCGATCTTTTTGATGAAGGTGACTATATTTTATTGATTGCCGAAATCCCTGGCGTCAGCCTGGAACAGGTCTCAATTAAACAATTTGAAGATATTTTATTGCTTTCAGCCAAAGCCAGTGATCGCAAATACCGCCAGGAGATTGTTCTTCCGACCCAGATTAATCTGGCCGAACGCAAGATCAGCCTTCATCATGGCGTGCTGCAGGTCAAGCTTCCAAAGAAAAAATGAGCGCGTGACCGGGTGAGAGAGCAAGTTCTTTCACACTCATCCGTTCAGAAAAGCTTGAACCCAGGATTGGCCTGTATCGCTGACGTCATCAGCCAGTTCAAAAAACAACTCCAGTCTCCAACCCTGAACCGTTTGTTCCTCAACAGATAATTCAGGTTCAATTCCCAGACCCATTTCCTTTCCAAATGATGGTATATTAGCTCCACATACCATCTGGATCAGTTTCCAACTTTGCCTGCTCTTGTGATTGAAGGCGTATTCCGGCGTGGTTTCTGTTGCCAAACCGTCACTACGCGTCGCTCGTGGGATGTTTTTATGTCCACTGAACCAAACCCGGAAATTCTGACGCTTGAATTACGCGCCGCCGAAGCCCTTTCTCGGGATGTTGGCCGCGGTATAGCCCGTTTGGATCCAGCCGATATGGACCTTCTGGGGGCTGTGACTGGTGATATTCTTGAGATTTTCGGCAAACGACGCACCGTTGCCAAGGTGATGCCGGCGTTTAAAGAACACCGTGGGCAACAAGTCCTGCAGATTGACGGTATTATCCGAGACAACGCCGGTATTTCGCTCAATGATAAAGTCATTGCCCAGGTCATCCATCCACAGTTAGCGACGTTTGTGCAGTTGACACCTGTCTCAACCGCCCCACGCCGACAGGCCTATAACAGCTATATTGGAAAGTTGATTGATGGTCTGGCGGTGATTGAGGGGGACCGGATTCGGGCCACGATGTTTGGCGCCCGGTTTCAAGAATTCAAGGTCAACCGAACCGAGCCAAAGGGGGTGGTCCTCATCCACCCGGCCACCGGATTTTCACTGACTGATCCAAAATTTCAAGTTGCCGGCACGGTCGAGAAGCAGGCCAAAATTGCCTATGAAGATATTGGAGGGCTGCGACGTGAAGTTGAACGACTGCGTGAGTTGATTGAATTTCCGCTCCGTCATCCAGTGATTTTTGAACGCCTTGGTATCGAGCCGCTCCGGGGGTTGTTGCTCAGCGGGCCTCCTGGCGTCGGGAAAACACTGATTGCCCGGGTGATTGCCCAGGAAACCAATGCCCATTTTATTTCAATCAACGGTCCGGAGCTGATCCATAAATTTTATGGAGAATCTGATGTCCGGCTCCGACAGGTTTTTGAAGAAGCCACCCGGAACCAGCCGGCCATCATTTTTATTGATGAAATTGATGCCATTGCTCCCAAACGGGAACTCATTTACAGCGAAATTGAGAAACGGGTCATCGGCCAGTTGATGACGTTGATGGATGGGCTCCGGGATCGAGGGCAGATTATCGTGATCGGGGCCACCAACGTCCCCCACGCGATTAACCCGGCTTTGCGCCGACCTGGGCGTTTTGACCGCGAGATCCGACTTGGGATTCCCAATGTCTCAGGACGTAAGGAAATTCTTGAAATACATTCCCGAGGAATGCCACTCAATTCAGAGGTCAACCTCAATGAGTTAGCCAGCATGACGCGCGGTTTTGTCGGGGCTGATTTGCACAGTTTGTGCCGCGAAGCTGCCATGGCGGCACTGCGACGTACCATCCTGGCCGTACCCGATGTGGATTCCAGTTTGATTGAAGAGCATTTGTCGCGAATGCGGGTTCTGATGGACGATTTCCACCAGGCCATGAAACTGGTTGAACCTTCAGGGTTGCGGGGCATTGTGGTTGAGGCGCCAGAAGTGAGCTGGGCCCAGGTTGGAGGACTTGATCAGGTACGCTCGGAACTCACGCGGGCGGTGCTCTTTCCCCTGCTGCACGCCGAAGCGTTTAGTCGGCTCGGGGTTCGGCCAACACGGGGTGTCTTGCTGACGGGGCCACCAGGGAGCGGGAAAACACTGGTGGCTCGGGCCTTAGCCCACGCCGGTGGTACCAATTTTATTTCGGTGCGTAGCTCTGAGTTGATTGTGCGATATGCAACTGAGTCAGAGCGAGTGATCGAAGATATTTTCCGTCAGGCGCGTCAGGCGATTCCCTGTATTGTTTTTATTGATGAAATTGACCTTCTGATGCCTGGCCACAACGGGGATCGGTCATCAGATACGGCGATTCAAGAACGGATCCTGGCCCAACTCCTGACCGAACTGGATGGCATTGAAGAACTCAGCGGAATCATTGTCATTGCTGCCACCAACCGACTTGATCGGATTGACGTGGCACTTCGTCGGCCAGGACGCTTTGATGTGGTTCAACGGATTCCATTGCCAGACGTGGATGGCTTAAAAGCCATTTTTGAAGTTTACCTTGAAGGACGCCCACTCGGCGCGGATGTTGATATTGCCGCTCTGGCCTATCAGGCCCAGGGTATGACCGGGGCTGATATCGAAGCCGTTTGCCGATTGGCCGCCACTCAAACCATCGAACAAGCAACTGCCTCTGGAAATTTTCCCAATAGTGTAACCCCACTTTGTTTTACACACCCAATTTTGAGTGAAGCTATTGAGTCAGTGCGCCGGATGCGGTACAACAAGCAAACTTTTTTTGATCCCTCATCCGGAACTGACTCGCAATAACTTGAATGATTCCGACACTTCTCAATAATCGCTATCAAGTCGTTCAATCCCTCAGCGGTGGTGGGTATAGCCACACGTTTTTGGCGGAAGATACCCACCTGCCGTCAAACCGCCGATGTGTGATCAAACAGCTTAAACCCCTCTCAACGGACCCAGATACCTACCGCATTATCCAGGAACGTTTTCAACGGGAAGCTGCGGTTCTGGAGGCATTGGGCAAGCAAAACGACCAGATTCCTGAACTGTATGCTTCATTTACTGAAAATGGGCAGTTTTATATGGTCGAAGAGTGGGTCGAAGGCAAAACCCTGACCCAGATTGTGCGTGAACGAGGGGCATTTAGCGAAAATGAAGTTCGCGACCTCCTTGTCCATCTGCTGCCAGTCCTGGAATTTATTCACACCCAGCGCATTATCCACCGCGACATCAAGCCCGATAACATCATCATCCGCAATCGCGACGGCAAACCCGTCTTGATTGATTTCGGTGTGGTCAAAGAAGTTATTGACGTGGATGCACTTGGAAACCCAACCAGCACCATTATGATTGGGACCAAAGGGTTTATGCCACTTGAGCAGGCAGCGGGAAAACCCGTCTATGCCAGCGATATCTATGGTCTGGGGATGACGTCAATTTGTTTGCTCACCGCCCGGACGCCGCAACATTTGACCGATCCTGAAACCGGCGAGATGGTCTGGTATCGCTATGCTCCACACCTGACTCCCACGTTTGCGCATATCCTCAAGCGATCAACCGAACAACTCCCGCGTGATCGGTTTTCGTCAGCCCGTGAAATGCTGGAGGCCCTGACGCCTGGAACCGGTACTGCGGCGATGCGCACAACCGCCTCGCATTCGGTTTTTGACCCCAAAACCTTGCCCACGACGGTGACCAACTCCAACATGGCCAGCTTTCCGTTTGTGACGGCCACGGTTGACCAGAATGCGGTCATCACCCGGTCACCTGAAACGCACGGCAGTGTGTTTCAAGAAGAAATTGTGGATGGTCTGGATGTTGAACTGGTCGCCATTGCCGGAAACACGTTCCTGATGGGGACTGACGATTTTGGAATTGAACGCGTCACCCAGGAATATGAACGCTATGGCATCAAATCACCTGGCGTCGTGAAGCAGCTCCGCAGCGAAACGCCACAGCATTATGTAACGGTTGCGCCGTTTATGATGAGCCGGTATCAAATTACCCAGGCCCAGTGGCGCATGGTGGCAAGTTTCCCACGGGTCAACCTTGATTTAAATCCGGATCCGTCATTCTTTAAGGGCGATGACCGCCCGGTCGAACAGGTTTCGTGGGAAGATGCCATTGAGTTTTGCGCGCGCCTGACCCGCCGAACCGGGCGCAGCTATCGGCTCCCGAGCGAAGCAGAGTGGGAATATGCCTGCCGGGCGGGTACGACCTCACCGTTTGCCTTTGGGGAAACGATCACCACTGATCTGGTCAATTATGATGGGAATTTTCCATACGGGAATGCTCCCAAAGGACTCGAACGCCGCCAGACGATCTTTGTTGGAAGCCTCGGGTTTGCCAATGCTTTTGGGCTCTCAGATATGCACGGCAATGTGTGGGAATGGTGCCTGGATGTCTGGCATTTTAACTACATTCGGGCGCCTGAGGATGGCGCGGCCTGGACCGCTGGCGGGGATCCCCAATATCGAGTGGTCCGTGGTGGTTCGTGGAATAGTTTTGGGTATTTGTGCCGCTCTGGTCTGAGGTTCCGAAACAGTCCGGTCAACCGCTATAACAACCTTGGCTTTCGGATTGTGCTTGATTTTGGACAAATTCCAACCCGATGGTAGTTTTTTGAGTGAAATAGTGAAGTAGCGAAGTCGCCAAAAACAAAGAGTTTAAGGGGTAATAGAACTCAATCTGAGACGTAAGGCTGAGCTACTTCGCTACTTCGCTACTTCGCTACTTCCCTCAATATCCAATCTCCGCATTGAGCTGGTCAGTCACTGAATTGACCAGATGCATGGTCTGGCCGATATTTCCATCCGCATCGAGCGAGACCATCAGGATATAGCCTTCATTGAGCAATTTCAGCACACAGGCACCGGCTTCATAATTGAGAACCACCGTTGAAATGTGGCCGATGCCAAAGTCATCAGCAAAGCGCTGACAGGTGGTCATCGTGATGCCCTGGTAGGCTGCGAGCAAATCCAGGTTCGTGACCTTGCGTTGGGCGCATTGATAGACAATTTCTCCGTCTTGCGCCAGAAAAACAACCCCCCTTGCCCCATATACCTTGTCCAGAATTCCATCCAATAGTTTATCAAAAGTCATATGTGCTCTCAGGGTGAAGCAAACGTGTGTTGCGGAATGTGAAGTGCGAGATGAACCGGGGCGATGGAAACCAGCTTGATGAACCGTGAAATGAGAGAAGGTCTAAATAGCATAAGCTCAGTCCAGATGCAAAGCATCAGGAACGAACCCGTGACTGCTAAAAAAACTCACTGGGTCCTTTTCGTTTTTGAACGCTCGTGGTATGTTCTCGCCTTTCATGCCGCCCTCCCTGTTTTACCTGTGCCGGACATCCCTTTTCGAGTCGTGATTTTTGGTGAAAAACCCCGATGGAACGGGAGCTGTTCTTTCTTTTTGCCGCATACCGGGTGATGGATTGAGGTTGCGAAGCGTGAGTTTCAGCGCAAGAGGGCTTGACAATTAAAGGTATTTTTTCAATATAAGTATTGAAAAAAGATCTGGGACAGAAAAGCCCGCAGTCTTTGACCCTGATAGTTATTTTCTGCCCCACAACTTGCATTTTCTCATCGACGTCACCGCGTCGAAGACGCACAACACAGGACAGAGGCGCCAGTTTGCTCAAGTTGCTTGATAGCGTTGACAGGTAACTTTGGCCAGCCCCTCAGGACTGACTCTATTTTTGACTTTGAGGTGAAATTTTTATGGCCAGTATTGCAGACAAGTACGCAGATAATGCGACTGGAATGTACTATGTAGACAACCAATGCATCGACTGCGACGTGTGCCGTGACACGGCACCCAGCAATTTTACCCGCAACGATGATGGCGGATATTCCTACGTTTACAAGCAGCCTGACACGGATGAAGAGTTCGAACAGTGCAAGGAAGCCATGGAAGCCTGCCCCGTCGAAGCAATTGGCGATGATGGTGAGCAGTAAATTTCTGCCTGGCAACTCGCGCTGATTTTTCAAGCACCGCAGTCCCAGTCTAAGTTTTCAAAAATTGATGGTGAAACGCCCAAGACCCGAACCTCCCTTCAGTTGGATCAGATGGTGGTTCGGGTTTTGTGTTTGGTGCTTCGTGCCTGGTGCTTTGTGCTTAAGAATCAATACCTTTGAAGCGGAACCCGGAACCCGGAACCCGGAACCCGGAACCCGGATTGGTGGAAGCTTCTTCATAATTCACCGCTCATCATTCATACTGAGGGGTGAGTGGGTTCCCTCTCTCAATTTTTCAATAAGGATTTCAAGAAAAAAATGTGTGGAATCGTTGGGTATGTTGGACAAAAGCAAGTGATTCCGGTGTTGCTTGACGGCCTGAAGCGGTTGGAATATCGCGGGTACGATTCAGCCGGAATTGCCGTGGTGGAGAATGGTCAACTTAATATCCGGAGGGCTTCCGGGAAGCTCCGGAATCTGGAAGAAGTCATCCGACTCAATCCACTGGATGGCACCTATGGGATCGGCCACACCCGGTGGGCCACCCATGGTCGGCCAACCGAAGAAAACGCGCATCCGCACTGTGACGCCTCGCGGCGGATTGTCGTCGTTCACAACGGGATTATTGAAAATTACCTGCCGCTCAAGCGGCGTCTCCAGGCTGAAGGGCACACGTTTGTCACCCAAACCGACACCGAGGTCGTGGCGCACCTGGTCGGCAAGTATCGTCGTGAGACGGATTCGCTGGAAGAAGCCGTCCGGATGGCGGTTCACGAACTGACTGGGATTTTTGCCATTACGCTGCTGTCTGCCGATGAACCAGATAAAGTGGTTACTGCCCGGATGGGGCCGCCAGTCGTGGTTGGCTTAGGGAAAGATGAATATTTTGTGGCTTCAGACATTCCAGCCATTTTGTACCACACGCGGGACGTGTTTTTCCTGGGTGATGGTGAAATGGCGGTGTTGACGAGGTCGGGTGTGATGGTCAGCGATTTTGACGGCAACCTGGTGACGCCAAACATCCAGCGGATCACCTGGGATCCGATTATGGCGGAAAAGGGCGGCTTCAAGCACTTTATGCTCAAGGAAATCTATGAGCAGCCGCGTGCCGTGCGGGAAACACTGGCTGGCCGGACGTCGCTGGATGATGGCCGGATTTACCTGGATGAAATGGACGTGCGGCCTGATGAGTGGCGGCGGTTTACCAACATCAAAATTGCGGCCTGCGGTACAAGCTGGCACGCGGGGTTGGTCGGGAAATATATCATCGAGGAAATTGCCCGCGTTCCGGTCGAAATTGATTACGCGAGCGAATTCCGCTATCGCAACCCGATTGTGGATGACAACACGCTCGTGATTGTGATTACCCAGTCGGGCGAAACGGCTGACACAATTGCGGCGCTGCGCGAAGTTAAACAGCGTGGTTGCCCGGTGATTGCCATTTGCAACGTGCAGGGTTCGATGGCGACCCGCGAAGCTGGCGGTACGATTTTGACCCATGCCGGGCCGGAAATCGGTGTGGCCTCGACGAAAGCTTTTACTTCGCAAATCATTGCGCTGTATTTATTTGCGCTCTTTCTGGCCCAGCAGCGGCAGACGATTGACACTGAAACGTCGCTTCGTCACGTCGCACAACTCAACGAACTTCCCGTCAAGATCGAGTTGTTGCTCAACCAGGACGACACGATTTCCGACCTGACCAAAGAACTCTTCCGTTCGACGGATTTTCTGTACCTGGGCCGGGGCGTTCATTTCCCAATTGCGCTTGAAGGTGCGTTGAAGCTCAAGGAAATCAGTTATATCCACGCCGAAGGCTTCCCAGCCGGTGAAATGAAGCATGGTCCGAATGCCCTGATTGACGAACGGCTGCCGGTGGTGTTTCTAGCCCCAGTCGAACACGGCAACAAGGTGTCTGAACTGCGCTATGAAAAGACGCTTTCCAACATGGAAGAAGTCCGCGCCCGTGACGGTCAGGTGATTGCGATTGTGACCGAAGGCGACACCAAAGCCGCCGAAATTGCCGATCATGCGATTTTCATTCCTCAGACAAGTGACCTGCTTTCGGCAGTACTGGCAATTGTCCCCTTGCAGTTGCTGGCCTATCACATCGCGATTCGGCGCGGTTGTGACGTAGACCAACCCCGAAACCTCGCCAAGTCGGTAACAGTCGAATAGTTTCTGAAATGGAACGATCTTTGAGCGGGAGTACTGAAAGTATAATTCAAAAAAATTCAGTTACTTCCGCTCGAAAACATAAAACCAGGCCTCAACCTCATTCAGATGTTCTCGTTCGTATTATTTTTAGTCCTAAAAATTGCGAACTCCTGATCAAAAGCACATTCTTCAAAACGGGTTCATCAGCAGGGAATTCAGAATTTTGGCTGACAAGGCGGATACGGGGTGTTTCGTGTAAGCCGTACAAATATTGATCGAGTCTATTGGTACATTCAAAATCAAGAAGAACATCATAAAAAACATACATTAAACTTTAGCGGAGTTAAGAATTTACCAGAAATTAAATGAATTCCAGGCTGCAACCCACCCGCTCACGCAGGTGGTACTGACTTGACGCCGTCTCTTGTTCGTGAGTGTGTAACATTCTTGAATGATCATCAGGTTGACTCTGATCCACACTATGTTTGGGACTGAATCGGTGTTGGATTGTACGAAGGCGTTTTTTTTGCTGCGTCACCACTCTTCAAAATATTTGCTTTGACTCCTATGGCTTACACCCCAGGTGTCAGTTACCCCATCTCCAGGCTGTGAAGCGGCGAAAGAATCCAGTTTTTGTTTGACCCCATTCAGCCTTTCTTCCATTTAACTCCCAGAAAATTCTGATATTCTCACTGACTATTCAGTTTCTATCTGTTTTTCGTTGTGTTTGTCTAACGTTTGCATATCAAAGGACTGTTTATGCGACTATCACCTATCAGAGTTTTCCATTTAAGTCTCATTTTTATTTTCACCCTTCAATCAATTGGACCACTTGTTGTAAGCGCCCGGTCGATTTCAAAAACTTTGCCTGCTCGAAATACTGTTTCACCCCCAACCCGCCAGAGTTCCACGATTCGGATTCGCGAAAATAATCCGGTGATCAATGAAAATAATCAGGTTACTCTCACTGCGGTTGACGCAAATGGGCAGCCGATCACTGGAGTTACCTGGGAATCCGGTAGCCCGGAGGTCGCTTCGGTTGATCCGCAAACTGGTGTGGTGCGTGGCGTGCTTCGCGGATATGCCACGGTAACGGCACGGCGCGGGAGCGAAACGTTTTCCGTGTTTGTGACCGTGGCCAGAGTGCAAGGGGGTAATGGAGCCAAAGTCCCTGGCGATACCAAAACTGACACGGGTGGACGCATTTACATCAGCGATCCAAACGGGAGCATTATTCTCCGCAAGGATGGGTTTACTTCGCCGGCCACGGTTTTTGCCGGTCAGCGGGGGGGCAAACGGACGGGTTGACGGCCCACGGCTGACCGCCCGATTTAACACACCGACGGCAGTTGCCGTGGATAACAATGCTCAGGGAGGGGTCTATGTTGCTGACACCGCCAATCACTCTATTCGCAAAGTTGGGTTTGATGACCGCGTGTTGACCACGCTCGGCACTGGCTCTCCAGGGGTGATATCAGATGATCAAACACCATTTCGTGCGGTGGCTTTTCGTGCTCCGCGCGGTGTTGCCAGCGACACGGGCGGCAATCTGTTTGTCGCCGATACCGAAAACCACGCCATTTTTTACGTTGATTTTGCCCGCCAGGAAGTCCGCTTGCTGGCTGGTACTCCAGGTCAAAGTGGAAAAACAGATGGTCGCGGGCGTGCTGCCCGGTTTAACCGTCCAACGGGTGTGACGTTGAGCACGGATGGCCGGTTTATTTGCGTGGCCGATACCGGCAACAACCGGGTGCGACTCATTACCCGTGATGGGCAGGTGGCGACGCTTGGGAGAAACTCCACCGCCAAAGGCTCAGTTTTCTTTCCAGGTCAGTATGCTTCCTCTCCGGTAAAGCAGGTGTTCGACGGGGATGAACTCGTCTTTGATACGCCGCAATCCGTTGGCATTGATGGCCTTGAAAATATCTATGTGGTTGATAAAACTGGAGTTCAGGTGGTTATTCGGCCAGCCGGCCAGTCTCCGCAGGTGGCTCAACTGGCGCAAATCGGGACTTTTCTGGCCGCCGCGAGCGTTGTGGTTCGCGGAAATGAAAGTTTTGTGCTTGATACCAGTGCCACCACCGAAGCCGAGGCCGTGAAAGTCGTGACGCTTGGCGCTCCGGAAATTACCAGTTTGAGCCAGGACACTGACCGGCTTGAAGGTGGTGCCGAGGTTGTGATTTCGGGTCGCAACTTTGCGCCGGAAAGTCAGGTGGTGCTGGGTGATGCCGTGGCCGAGGACACAACAGTTGAAAGTGCCACCCGGATTCGGTTTCGCGTTCCAGCCCAGACGGTTCCTGGTTTGCGAACGCTCTCGGTTCAAACCCGTGGCGGTGTGGCGCAACGGGTGTTTTCAATTGTTGCGAAATCACTTTCAGAATTAAAACCTGGCGAAATTACCACGGTGGCGGGCGGTGTCCAGTTTTTTGGGGATGGCGGATCCGCCTTGAGCGCCGGGTTCAATTTTGGTGCCGTTGAAAGCCAGCCTGGGGGCAATGTGGCGATTGATGGCGCCGGGAATTTCTACGTTGCCGACCATCGTAACCATCGCGTCCGCCGGGTTGATCAATCCGGGATTATCACCACGATTGCCGGAACGGGATTGCGAGGTTTTAGCGGCGACAACGATCTGGCGATTCGAGCGGCTTTAAATAACCCCAATTGTGTGGCGCTCGATAGTGCTGGAAATTTATTGATTGCTGACGCTGGCAACGAACGCATTCGGCGGGTTGATTTGCGGACTGGCATCATTTCGACCATTGCTGGCGGTGGCACGGGGGGCGATGGCGGGCTGGCCACCGAAGCCGCTTTGTTTTCACCTTCCTATGTGATTGCTGATTCTGCCGGAAACGTGCTGTTTTCTGACTTTCAAAACCATCGAGTCCAGCGCGTTGATGCCCAGACCGGCATCCTGACCACGATTGCCGGCACTGGGGTTGAAGGGTTTAGCGGTGATGGTGGACCAGCGACCCAGGCCCGATTGACGAAACCCTTTGGGTTGGCGCTCGATAGCACCGGCAACCTGTTTATTGCCGATGGGTTTAATCATCGGATTCGCCGGGTGGATACTCAGGGGCGCATTACCACCTATGCCGGTGATGGCGCCGACGGAGACTTTAACCAGGGGCGGTTTCGTGGTGATGGTGGATTGGCCACGGCAGCGAGCCTGGGCGTGCCCACCGCGCTGGCCCTTGATGCCGTTGGGAACCTGTTTATTGCAGACTTTTTCAATCACCGGGTGCGGCGGATCAATGCCAACTCATTGGTTATTGATACTTTTGCAGGAAATGGTGGTTTGGGATTTAGTGGTGACGGTGGCCCAGCAACTCAGGCAGAAATCGCCGATGTGACTGGCGTGGCGATTGATGGTGCCGGGAACCTGTTTTTGACGGATGTCGGCAGTGATCGTGTCCGGCGCGTGGATGCCCAAACCAGCACCATCAACACAGTTGCCGGCAGTGGTCGGCAGACCTTCCAGGGGGATGGTGGTCCGGCAAATCGAGCCGGGCTCTACATTCCGACAGCCGTGACGCTTGATCAAAATGGAAATTTGTTCATTTCAGACCAGGGGAATGGCTATATCCGTCGAGTAGATGCCACAACCGGCATTATTCAATCTATTGCTGGAAATGGAGATACTTTCGGCGGCGGTGAAGACGGCGATCTGGCACTTGAATCAAGCGTGCTGAATTGTCTTGGAATTGCCGTTGATCCAACCGGTGCGAATTTGTACCTGACGCTCCGAGAAGGTGGTCGCGTCTGGCGTGTCACCAACGGACGGGTGACCACGGTGGCGGGTGGAGGCCAAAACGGTCTTGGCGACGGCGGTCCCGCAACTCAGGCTCAAGTCTTTGACCCGGTTGGTGTTCATCTGGATGCTGCCGGAAATCTCTTGATCACCGAATTGACTTCACATCGCATTCGCCGGGTGAATGTCCAGAACGGAATCATTACGACAGTTGCCGGAAGCGGTCCGACTGGTTTTGATAATGGTGATTTCAGTGGTGACGGAGGCCCCGCGACCAGTGCCCGCCTGAACTTACCTTCGGTTGTGAGAACCGACGCGGCTGGAAATTTATGGATTGCTGATACTTACAATTTCAGGATTCGGCGGGTGGCGACCCAATCCGGCACCATTTCCACGATTGCTGGTGGTGGTGATGACGACTTCGGTGAAAATGTACCGGCCACGCAGGTTGGATTGTTGCCCTGGGATCTCGCCCTGGATGCAGCCGGAAACGTGTTTGTGGCAAATGGGGATCGAATTCGCCGGATTGATGCCCGAACCGGAATCATTACGACGCTGGCTGGGGTCTTTCAATCGCCAGGGTACAGCGGAGATGGTGGACCTGGGACAGCCGCTCAGGTACAGGATGTACAAAGTCTCGCCTTTGACCGCGAAGGCAATCTGTATTTTGCGGATGTCGAAGCCAATGTGATTCGGGTCCTCAAAGGTGTCGGCGTGGCCGCACCATCAATTGCGATTTCAAATGCGACCTATACCAAGCCAAATTTGACGATTACCGGGAGCGGGTTTGGTTCAACCGGTGCCAGAGTTGTCATCAATGGAACGGATGTCAGCCGGTTTCTCAAAACTCAAACCGACACAACCCTGACACTGAAAGGCAATCAGAAAAAACTGAAACTGGTGAAGGGAAATAATCAGATTGTGGTTACTGCCAATGGGGTGACTTCAAATACATTTGTGTTGCCGTTGTAACCCAAAACAGGTACTGGACAAAGAAACTCACCACAGAGGACACAGAGGAACACAGAGGAATTCAATCAGTCAAATCCTCCGTGTTCCTCTGTGTCCTCTGTGGTGAAAAAAGTACCGGGTGGTTCCTTTTATTTCCTTCACCTGTCTTTAAAAATAAGTTCACATCACATCCTGGCTCCGCTATTCTGGGCCTGCACTTTTTAAAACAATTACACTTTTTTATTTTTATTTTTATGACATCTCCAGGTGCGGGGCCTGCTTTTTGAAACAGAATCCCGTGCCTGATCCTGATTGAGTTTCTTTTACGGTTCTTCTTATTTTGTCGGTCTTATCGCCCCGCCCTAAACTTATGATGCCAGAGGTTTTATATGCGCCGATCCTCTTTGAGAATTCTCTATTTCAGTCTGATTTTGACCCTCGTATTTCAATCGCTTCCTCTGACTCGCACCAGTGCTGATTTCACATCACGAACTGTTCCCGGTGCTGGTCGGACTCCTGCCAGACAGCCAACCACCCTTCGCATTCGCGAGCGCAATCCGGTGGTGAATGAAACCAAACAACTAACCCTCACGGCGGTGGATGCCAGTGACCAGCCGTTGACTGGCGTGACCTGGGAATCCGGCAGCCCTGACATTGCATCGGTTGATCCACAAACCGGTGTGGTGCGTGGTGTCAAACAGGGATTTGCCACCGTGACGGCTCGACGTGATGGCGAAAGCTTTTCAACCTTTGTGGTTGTGGCGCGTGTTCGAAACGGCAATGGCGCCAAAGTTCCTGGCGACACCAAAACCGACACTGGCGGACGCATCTACATCAGCGACCCAACCGGAAGCATCATCCTGCGCAAAGGCAGCTTTGCCGAATCAGCCTCTATTTTTGCTGGTCAGCGGGGTGAAACCGGGACGGCGGACGGCCAGCGGTTGAGTGCCCGGTTTAACGCTCCGACGGCAGTGACCGTAGATAACAGCGCCCGTGGCGGCGTCTATGTGGCCGATACCGCCAACCACAAAATCCGCAAAATTGATTTCAACGATCAGGTGACAACGGTGCTGGGGAGCAATTCACCGGGAATGATGACGGCGGATGTTACACCACTTGACCGGGCTAC
>CAZXCE010000045.1:0-24504 GCA_964639175.1 uncultured Clostridia bacterium | reverse complement strand
ACCCTGAACCCTGAACCCTGAACCCTGAACCCTGAACCCTGAACCCTGAACCCTGCTTTTATGCTTCTTGTCATTGACGTTGGAAATACCAATACCGTCCTCGGCGTCTATCAGGGCGAAAAACTGACCAACCACTGGCGGCTGACTACCGAACGCGAGCGGACGGTGGATGAATATGGCATTTTGTGCCGCAACCTGTTTGAGTTTGCCCATCTTGAACCGGACAAGGTTGACGGCATCATCATTGCCTCGGTCGTGCCACCGCTGAACTTCACACTGTTTCGGATGGCAATGGTCTATTTTCGCCAGGAGCCGTTGTTTGTGCGGCCTACGGAAAACGTAGGCATGCCAATTCGGTATAACTCGCCAACCGACGTTGGTGCTGACCGAATTGTGAACGCGGTCGCGGCTTTTCAGCGATATGGCGGTCCCTGTGTCGTGGTGGACTTTGGAACGGCAACCACCTTTGACGCGATTTCGGCTGAAGGCGAATACCTGGGCGGCATCATCACACCGGGCGTCAATATTTCCTCCGAAGCGCTGTTCCAACGGGCGGCGCGGCTCCCTCGCGTAGACATCCGCCACCCAGAGAAAGTGATTGGCGATTCGACCGTGACCAGCATTCAATCCGGGTTGTATTTTGGCTATATCGGACTGGTGGAAGGCATTTTAAAGCGGATGGAAGAGGAACTTGGACCGCTCAAAGCCGTGATTGCCACTGGCGGGCTGGCACGTTTGATTGGAAAAGGAACGTCTGTCATCACTGAGATTGACGACAATCTGACCTTAGAGGGACTCCGGCTGATTTATTTGAAGAATAAAGGGAATCAGACTACAGCCATTGACGGAAAATAAAGCAGGTTTCTCAAAACAAGCTGTCAGTACCCTGCTTTTTCCATTCCATCAGGCAATCAACAATATCTTGAAATTTATGCTGGATTGCTTTTTCGAGCGGGTTGTATGTGGAGTTGAGATCTGGCTCTGCACCATATCTCAAAAGTACCTGAACAATTGGTAATCCATCCTGACATCCTGATGCATAATACAATGCAGTTAATCCCCAGTATTGTTGTTTTAAATTTGGATTTGCACCTTTTCTGAGCAAGAACTCAACAAGTCGAAGGTATTCTGACTTCTTGCCTGGATAGAGCATCTCACTGGCAGTCATCAGCGCCGTCTTTCCACTCAGGAATGAGTTTGGGTTGACTCCTTTTTCAAGCAAGTATTGAACTTGATCAATATTTCCTAGTGCGGCTGAAACGACAAGTTTTTCCTCATCATTTGACCAGTCTTGAATATCTCCGTCCAGGCCGATAGATTCCTGGGGACAAGCCTCTACTGCCTCCTGGACCGCAACCCATTCTGCTTCGGTTTCTGGTTGTTTAAAAACATAGGAAACGCCTTCATGATCATTGCGGGTGAAAATAGTCGGAGCACAATCTCGACACACATCACAATCAAGACAACTCCAGTCAACGTAGACTTTGCCTGGAACTCCTTCAGCCACTCGAATTTTAAAATCTGCCATGCACAATTATTCAACCTCAGGCTCAACTCCTAGCGCCCGCAGTTGCTCCATCAGTTTTTGAACCCGACGTGCCTCAACATCAGCCCGGTTTTGTTCATCTGTAGCCCGTTGGGCTTCGGCTTCGGCGCGTTGAATTGCTTGTTGAGCTGCCTCTTCTGGAGTAGGCACGAGTGTTCCATCCGCCGAAAAAAACCGTAGTTGCCGGTTTTCAACACCTAAAAACAACCCTAAAACCTCACTCCAGCGGTGACCATGTTCATTGGTAGGGATTGATTGATATCGGGTTCCGATGAGCTGAAATCCTTCAAATTCAAGGGTTATCGGTGAAAACCAGAAGTACTCCGGCGTATGAAACTGATTCTGGTAGATTTCTTTTTTGGCGGTCCGATCATTCTTTTCAGTTGAATCTGAGAGAAGCTCAACAATCAAGTCCGGGAATTTTCCTTCCTTCCAAACCGCCCAGGACTGTCGCGGACGACGGTCAGTACCGGTGACTACAAACAGGTCTGGCCCGACCAGCGTCTTGTGCTTCAGTTGTTCGGTTTTGAAATAAATGCTGAGGTTGGCACCGATAAAGAAATCTGTTCGCTCGCGCCAGAGCCACTCCAGGCTGACATACAGGATTAAGGCTTGAAGGTAATGAAGTGACGATTCCATCTGGGCTTCTTTGCTTTCAAGGAGTGGTGAATCATCTGGGAGCAAAGCAAGCTCATCCTGTTCATCTAATTCAGGCTCAGCTTCCCAGGGGGGTTCAATTGGTAAGGTGGCAATGTTTGACATAGTATTTCCTTTCCGAACCCAAAAGCGGCGTCAAGCCGCCGCACTCCATAGCAAGAGGGCGTCAAGCCGCCCGATTGAAAAGCGGTGTCAAGCCACCGCACTCCGCCACCGCACTCCGCCGTCGGACTCCGAAAAAAGGTTAGCCCGTGATCCAGCCGCCGCCGACAACTTTGTCTCCGTCATAAAAGACAGTGGCCTGACCAGGCGTGATGGCGCGTTGTGGCTCGTCAAAGACAACGCGTACTGTGCCATTTTCTTCTGGGAAAACCGTGGCTGCCGCTTCACCGTGCCGGTAACGGATTCGTGCCCGAACCCGAATCGGCTCAGTCAGTTCTGGAATCGTGATCCAGTTCATCCGGGCCGCCGTGTACTGTTTTCCAGGCAGGTAATCGCCTGACCCCACAATGACCCGTTTGCGAATCGGATCAATGCCCACCACATAGAGCGGCTGACCATCCGGCGAATTGATTTTCAATCCGCGCCGCTGCCCAATTGTATAGCGGTGGGTGCCTTCGTGATGCCCCAGCACCGTGCCATCTACGCCAACGATTTCACCGGGCTCCGGGAGCGTTCGCCGTAATCCCAGTTGAACCAGGGCTGAGGCCACGGGGGCCTGTGGTTCAGCGTGGACTTCGCCACCTGCTTCCTGCAGATAGCGCTCAATAAACCGGGCATAGTTGCCATCTGGAATGAAGCAGATTTCCTGGCTTTCTGCTTTTTCAGCCGTCGGAAGTCCATTGCGGCGAGCGATTTCGCGAACTTCGGGTTTCGACATTTCACCAAGCGGAAAGAGAGCGACGGCCAGTTGCTCCTGGGTCAGTTCAAACAAAAAGTACGATTGATCTTTGTTTGGATCCAGCCCTTTGAGGAGCTCATAACGTCCGGTTTCGTGGTTCAAGTGAACGCGGGCATAGTGACCCGTTGCCACTTTGGCCGCGCCAATGTCTTCCGCCAGTTTGACCAGCGTTTTAAATTTGAGCCGGCTGTTGCAGGCCACACAGGGACTTGGCGTGTTGCCGTTGACGTAGCTGGCGACAAACGGGGCCACGACGTGCTCTTCGAAATCCTCTTCGAAATTGAGCACATAAAACGGAATCCCAAGATGGGCTGAGACCGAACGCGCATCATACAAATCATCCAGTGAACAACACCGCGAAGGCAGCGGTTCGCCGTCCGGTCCGACATTGATGCGCCGCTGATTCCACAACTGCATCGAAAGACCGACAATGTCCTGGCCCTGCTCTTTGAGCAATGCCGCCACGGCAGAGCTATCCACTCCACCACTCATCGCAACTGCAATCTTTTCCATGATGTCCAACTATCTAACTGGGAATGAAGTCAGTATCACCTGCGTTAGCGGGTGGAATTTTATTCTAAGTCCTTGATTCTCATTTCTCAAAGCAGGTCAACCGGATCAACTTCAACCATGATGTGATACCGGTCAGGGTTATTTTCAGGTGTGAGCGCTTTCCCGGTTTTGGCCGCCGCATCATCAGCCAGATAGGTAAAGGCCAGATCGAGAACATCCCGTAACTTACGCCGTTGCCGGGCTTTAATCAGGATTTGATACCGGTATTCCTGTTTGAGTTTCGAGAGCGGTGCTTCTGATGGCCCCAGGATGCGTACGGTGTTGTCGCCCTGAGCGGCAGCTCGGAGAAACTTTCCGAATTTATCCGCCAGCGTTGACCCCTGGGTGGCGTCTTTATGGCGAACAATAATATTGGTCAGGACTGAAAACGGCGGATACCACAATTGTTTCCGGAAGTTGATTTCCCGATTGTAAAACTGGGTGTAATCCTGGGTTCGGGCACACTGCAACGCATAGTGTTCTGGATGATAGGTTTGCAGGACGACACGACCTGGTAACTCACCCCGGCCAGCCCGACCGGAAACCTGAGCCAGCAACTGAAACGTGCGTTCACCAGAGCGGAAATCCGGCAACGCGAGCCCGGCATCAACCGAGACCACGCCGACGAGGGTGACATTCGGAAAATCGTGCCCTTTGGCAATCATTTGGGTTCCGACCAGCACATCCAGGCTTCCTGACGCAAATTCACCCATGGTTCGTTCAAATACACCCCGCCGCCGGGTGGTGTCGCGGTCAAGGCGGCCAATTCGAAAATCAGGAAACTGGGCTTGCAGCAGTTCTTCGAGTTGTTCGGTGCCTTCTCCGACAAAGTAAATAAACAAGCCATTACAATTTGGGCATTGTTTGGGGACTGGCGCCTGATGGTTGCAGTAATGGCACACCAGCCGCTGGTCAGCCTTGTGGTAGGTCAATGTAACGTCGCAATCCGGGCACGGAATGCTTTCTCCGCAGCGACGGCAGAGCAGAAAGCTTGAAAATCCTCGCCGGTTAAGCAGCACCATGCTTTGTTCGCCTTTGGCCTGGGTTTCTTTGAGCGCCAGCAAGAGTTCATCGGAAAACACGACCTGTTTGCCGTGGCGCTTAAAGACTTCGCGCATATCCACGACGTCAACCGTTGGGAGCGCTCGATTGGCAAAACGTTGATTGAGTTCGAGTTTTCGGTATTTACCGGTTGAGGCATGGTAGGCTGACTCGATGGCTGGCGTGGCACTTCCCAGGACAACGACACAGCCTTTGCGATGTGCCCGGAGCACTGCCGTATCACGTCCGTGATAGCGTGGCGTTTCGGCCTGTTTGTATGAGGTGTCGTGTTCTTCATCAACCACGATCAATCCTAGTTCAACCAGTGGCGCATAGATTGCCGACCGGGTGCCAATCACAATCCGGGCTTCGCCTTCGCGGATGCGTTCCCACTCGTCGAGTCGCTCACCTTCCGAAAGTGAGGAATGCAGAATCGCCACCAGCGACCCGAAGCGTTCGGCCAGGCGGCGGGCAAACATCGGGGTGAGGCCAATTTCAGGCACCAGCATCAGCGACGATTTGCCTTGTTCAAGCATTGCTTGCATGGCGGCCAGATAGACTTCGGTCTTTCCGGATCCGGTGACGCCCTGGAGCAGAAAACAGGCATATTCATGGTGCTGGCTGGCTTCCAAAATTGCAGCCACCGCCGTTGTCTGGCCTTCGTTGAGTTCAAAGCCGTCGTGGCGGGGAAGGGCTTTTAACAGGGCCAGCGGGTCGCGCCGGACTTCGCGAATGACCAGTTCGACCATTCCTTTCTGCGCCATGGTGCGGACAATGGCCGGGCTGACCCCAGCTTTTTCCGTCAATGCCGGGAGCAGCAACGGTTCACCGGCTTCGTTGAGTGTCGCCAGTACCCGTTCCTGGGCTTCAGTGCGTTTTTGAGGCTTGGCGGGTTCTGAAAGCTCCAACTCAGCCGGAATCGCTGGCGGCAACTGAACCATCGTCTGGCGTTTGGCCTGAACGCGGCGTTTCCCAAGGGCCTGTTGCACCTGCAAAAACCCTGCCTTTTCGAGTTCACGCACCAGCGCTTTGACCCGATTTTGAGAGTAGTCTGACGGCGCATTTTCAATCAGTGCCGTGCCGCCAACTTCAGTAAGCCAGGTCAGAAATTTCCATTTCGTCAGGTGGTGGCGCTGCGCAGCCTGGGCTTCTTCGAGTTCATGCCGGCCATGGGCAGTGATGGTAATTCGAACGTGTGGGACGGCCTGCAACCCGCTTGGAATCGCAGATTTGAGTACTTCCCCCCAGGGGGCGTAGTAGTAATCCGCCACCCAGTGGGTCAGGTCCAGGATTTCCTCCGTGAGCAGTGGTGTTTCATCCAGCCACTCTTCAATGTCTTTGATGCGTTCGACCGGCACACTTGCATCCGGTGCATCGTGTAATGCCACGACATAACCCACCTGAACCGATTTTCCAAATGGGATGGCCACCCGGCACCCGCGTTGCGCCAGATGATGCAGGCCCGGTGGAATTCGATAGGTGTATGTTTGATGAACTGCCGCCGCAACCGCGACTTCGGCATACAATTCTTCGGTAGCGATAGGAAACAACGTCGGTACTTCGGCCACAATACTCACACAATTTTCCATAACATCCAGAGTTGAACGGTTGCGTACAAGTTAACCTCAACAGGTGGCATTCGTGCCAGCCTAAAACCAATGGACTGGAAAAATTACGGAGTAATTATAAATTGGTTTCGTTTTTTTGCAAGGTCAAGTCTGCCGCGCCCAAATCTGGGGTGCCCATTGTATACCAGGGTGTAATGAAATTTTCGTATTAGAAAACAGTCAACTGATACCAGTTTGTAGTCAGTAGCCAGTAGTTAGTAGTTCGCTAAGTTCATTTTACTGAATGATTTGACCATTTTCCAGTACGACCACTTCATTCCAAAATGGTATGATTCAACCAGATAAACTTAGTGAACTACTAACTACTGACTACTGACTGGTATTACTGATTGATCTGTTTTTTGATTTTTTCGACGTCAAGTTTGCGCAAGTAAGATTCAAACCGCTGATAGTACCAGTGCGAGCCAATGCTGTTCATTTCGGTAATCGCCTCTTCTCGACTCCATTCATCAATGACAATTCGATACGCGGCGATCATAAGTCCAGTGCGGTCAACGCCTTCCCGACAATGGACAAACACTGGATGGTTTGAAGCCGTTGTCACGGCTTTCAAAAACTGGATGACATCCGCTTCTTTGGGTTTTTTGAATGGGTTCACACTGACCGGAATGTGTTCGAGGGTCAGTTTTTCAGCAGCCTGTATGTTGGCGTCATCACTTCCAGAGCGGAGGCTGATGATATGGGTGATCCCCAGTTTTTTGAGTTCTTCAAACCCTTTGTCTGATGGTTGACCGCCGCGATACAGCCGGTCAGTAACTTTATAGAAATGAGCAATCTCTGAACTGGAAATTTTCTGAGCCTGACGATGACCTGCTGTGGCTGGGGCCGGGTCCGACTTTTTGACGTTCGATATCTGGACTGATGGTTGCTGTTGGGCAACGATTGGCTCAGCCCAAAGCAGGATCAGGCTACCTGCGACCAGCAGGCTTACATTCAAAAGCACCCGCAATGGCATACAAACCCCCGTTTGGTTGACGAACTGTTAAGAAAAGTGGGGACAGCTTCTGGGTGCGGTTCTGGTATTTAAGGTTGGCCGGCAGATTGCGGTGCCGTTGCCGTTCCAACCACCACACCGGACGAAAACAAACCGGCATAAAAGTGATTGTCGCGAAACAGGTCAAATGCCACGGCCCAGACGCGATGGCTTGGAAGTTCTTTTTGATCAATCCGGCGGAATTTTCTTGCCCCATCAGTTGAGAGATAGAGCCCACCCTGACTGGCATCGCCCACCAGGATTTCATCCGGGTTGCGTGGGTTGAACCGGACTGAGGCGATTTCCCCATAGGGGATTCCATGCCCAAGCCGATCCCACTTGCGCATTCCATCCCGTGTCAGATACAGCGAGTGGCGTGTGCCGACCAGAATCATTTTGGGATCACGGGGGTTGATTGCAATTTCCTGGACAAATGAATTGTCGTCAGGATCAACTTCGATTTGTGTCCAGGTCTTTCCCTGATCCAGGCTGGCATACAGCCCTTTTGAGGTGCCAACCAGCAGGGTGTCTGGTTCGTGGGGGGTGGTTGCCACAGCAAAAAAGCGTCCGGTGTAGCCGGTTACGTTGAGTTTTTCCCAGCCTTTAGATGGGTCATAGGTGCGGAAGAGTCCTTCCCAGGTGGCGGCCACCAGGCCATTGCGCCCGTCGCCAGTCACCGAAATTTCCATGACGTGTCCATCCAGATCCTGAAACGGGCTACCGGCGGCTTTGGCGGTTTTGGTCTGATCACTGGCCGTCGTCGCTTTGGATTTGGCTGGAGCGGGCTGAGATTTTTTAGATTTGGCTGGGGTTGATTGTTTGGCAGCGGTATTTTTAGTCGAACTTTGCTTTTTGCCTTTGCCAGTTACTTTCTTTGATTTGGCCGGAGTTTTGGCTTTCGAACGTGGGGCAGGCGGAGGCGGAACCTTTTTCATCTCCAATCGCTTCCAGCTTACACCTCTATTTTCGGATAGAAAAACGCCATTGCTGGTGGCCGCATAGACCTGGGACGTATTTCCAGGATTGATGGTGAGTGAGTAGACATCCTTTGGTCCGATGCCCTGTGAGGACGGATACCACGATTGACCATTGTCATTTGAGAGATAGACGCTGCCTTCGGCACCATTGTAGAGGACGGACGCCAGTAACCGGCCTGGTTGCATCGGATCAACCGCAATACTTGAAACCTGTCGGGTAACAAACCCACGATTGGACGCGACAAACGTTTCCCCGCCATTGTCACTGACCAGAACTCCACTGTTGGCCGTGCCAATAACCACCCGATCAGGCGTTGTTTCGTGGATCTCAATCGCATTGATCACGGTTTCTTTCGAAGTCACCAGCTTCCAGGTGGTGCCGGCATCGGTAGTTCGCCAGAGCCCTTCAGTCGTGCCCGCAAAAATGGTGTCCGGATAGACTGGATTCTGAAAAATGATGTGCGTCCGGCGGGCGCTGTATGGAATTCCCTGGAACTTGGTCCAGTTCTTTCCGGCATCCAGGCTCCGGTAAATACCGCTACAGGCACTGCTAAACACCCGATCCGGGTTGCCACGGTCAATATGAATACTAAAGATATCAGAATCATCCAAAATCTGAGTTTCCGTGCCCTTGGTTGAAAACCAGCTCTGGCCACCATCGGTGGTTTTCCAGGGAAGATGCCAGGTTCCGGCATAAATGGCTTTGGTATCACGTGGATCAACCGCTACGGATTCAATATTGCGAAGCTCCACGTGATTGGTCGGAGAAATCTGATCCCAATTTTTCCCCGCATCAGTACTCACAAACACGCCATCGAGCGCCCCGGCGACGATCATTTTTGAATCGGTTGGCGCTATCGTCAGCGCCCGGATCGAATGGCCCCGAAAAACACTTTTCCAGGTCTTTCCACTATCCGTACTTTTGTAAATCGCACCATCGCGTTTTTCACCCAACGCCCACATTCCCAAATACACCGTATCTGGGTCGCGTGGGTCAATCACCAGATTGTCAATCAGGTTCCCGGACTTGTTAAAAGTTGGAATCCAGGTCCAGTTTCGCGTGCCATCATTTGAGACATAGAGTTGCCCATCTGAGGTGCCGAGAAAAAATTGTTGGGGGTTGGTATCATTTTGAACCAGCGACCGAACCGTGCCGCCAAATGGGCCATTGAGTTCCCATTCAAAATTAATGTTTGCCGTCGTCGAATTGGAATCAGGGTCAGATCCCATCGCACTGGCTGAAAAGAGTACTGGCGACCAGGCCATCCCCAGCGTCAGAAGCAGACACAATACAGTTGTAAAATAAGTTCTTTTCATGGTGTTGTTTGGGTGAAGTGGTGAAATAGCGAAGTCGCGAGGTCGTGAAAGAGCGAAGTCAGTGAGTGTCAGGTCCAATAGTTTTTCTGTCAATAAATAACTATCTAAAAAGAAAGGATCTTTTCTCCTTCGCCCATCTTCCTCATCTTAAATGACGTCCCCCGTCAACCAAAAGGGTTTCACCGGTAACATAATCAGATTCAATCAGGTAGCGCACAGCACGGGTGATGTCTTGAGGCTGGCCAGTTGGAAATGATGGTACATTCGGTAAAGGATGATCGGGAAACTCAATCCTGCCTGGGGCAATGGCGTTAACCTGGATCAATGGTGCCAGGGCCAGGGCCAGGGCTTCGGTTAACATAATCAGTCCTGCTTTGGAGACTGAATAGGGGATAAAGTTTGCCCAGGGGCGCACACCACCCACGCAGGCCAGATTAATAATTTTTCCCGTGCCTTGACCGAGCATTTTTTCTCCGACCAGCCGCGAGCATAAAAATGGAATTTTCAAATTCGTGTCAAGTGTATGATCCCAGTCAGCTTCGGTGAGTTCAAAAAATGATTTGCGGTCAAAGACGGCGGCGTTATTGATCAGGATATCAATCTGGCCAAAAGTTCGATACACCTGAGCCAGCATATCCGTCAGTTCTTCTGATTGAAGCAAATTGGCCTGAAAGGCGGCGGCCTGTACGCCGCATTTGTGTAATTGATCAAGGGTGGCAAAGGCTTCTTCGGGAAAAGATCGAAAATGCAGGGCGATATTGGCCCCGTGCGTCGCCAGATCAAGCGCAATTGCCCGACCAAGGTGACGTGCCCCGCCGGTGATGAGTACTGTTTTCCCCATCAAATTCATGACAATGTGGCCTCGCTGATTTTTTCTGGTGGAGAGGAATCAACCGCTGACGGATGTGCTCCCAGTTTCCGAACATAGGTAATGCCCCACAACCCAGGCAGGAGCGAATTCAGAATATACAGGAAAAGCGCCGAGTAAATAGCCGCTGCCTGACTGACGCCAAACTGACGGAACAAAAACACCGACGCGCTTTCTCGAACTCCGATTCCGCCGGGCGTAATGGGGACCAGATTGGTCAATAAAATCAATGGAAAAGCAAAAGCCACGGCTTTGAAACTGACTGGTTCAAACGTGGCCACCAGCACATAGAGCGAAATCACATCCAGTACCATCAGCGCACAACCCAGACACAAATTCCAGCCCAGATCACGGAGCCTGAGGGTATGAAGTCCCGTCACCAGTTCTGACAGAATCCGACGGAGTTTGGCCGGAAGGGGCATCCAGCCAAATATCCACGGAAGCACGACTGGCCAGAGCAGGACGCCGCCAACCAGAACAAGTACGGCTGTCCCCAGGATGACTTGCCAGCCAAAGGTCAGAACGCCGGCTGACCCAGCCAGGGCCAGCATCAAAATGGTAACCAGGTCAATCGAGCGATCTACGATAAATAAACCACCAGCCAGGGTTCGGGTCGCTGGTGGTAGAAAGGCAATCCGACCCAGTTCACCGGCTCTGGCCGGCGTAATCAACCCAAAGGCCAGCCCGCCTAACACCGATACCCAGGCCTGTCGAAACGAAATTGGGTGCGGAGCAACCGTTGCTGGCAGTCGGTGCAGGAGCGCCTGCCACTTATAAACCCGGACCACGACCATGGCGACTCCGACCACCACCGCGATAGCCAGAAAGGAAGGGTTCGCCCGGCGTAAGGCTTCGATCAGTGGTTGAAGTTGCACTTTGCGAAGCAGAAAATAGAGCAACCCAACCATCACGACCGACTTAAATATCCACCTCATATGAAATTTGGACATGACTCAACTCAATAAAGAACCTCAACCTCAAAATTTCAAAAAACCAGAACCTGGAATTTACCTCCATCTGCCATTTTGTCACTCAAAGTGTACCTATTGCGGATTTGTTACCCGTAGTTTTGATGATGATTTATCCAAACAGTATCTGGCAGCCCTGGAACAAGAAATCCGGACCTTTCCTCCATCGGGAACTGTGGTCAGCCAGGAACGACCGGTCATTGATACCATTTATTTGGGAGGAGGAACACCCTCGATTCTGACGCCAGCCGCCATTGGCCGATTGCTTGATGCCTGTCGAGAGCGGTTTGAAATCACTGAGCAGGCTGAAATTACCATTGAAGTCAATCCCGGCGATACCCAGGCCGACCGGCTGGAAGGATTTCGCACCTGTGGCATCAACCGGGCAAGCCTGGGCGTGCAGTCATTTCTTGACCATCAACTGCGGGCAACCGGGCGTGATCATACGGCAGACCAGTCACGCGCCGCCGTGGCTGCATTACGGGCTGCCGGGTTTGACAATCTGAGCCTCGATTTAATTGCTGGTCTCCCAAATCAAACGATGGATGAATGGAAATATAATTTACACCAGGCACTGGCACTCAAACCTGAACACCTGTCGCTCTATTTATTAGAGGTGAAAGAAGGAACCAAGCTGGCTGACCAGATCTTAAGCGGGAAACTGCCGACCCCAGATGATGACCTGGCTGCCGAGATGTATGAACTTCTGCTGGATATGCTCGAACAAGAGGGCTTTGAAGCCTATGAAATCTCAAATTTTGCTCGATCCCGAGCGCTTCGGTCACGTCATAACCTCAAGTATTGGACCGATATACCGTTTTTTGGATTTGGTGTCGGCGCCCACTCCTACGACGGCGACGAGCGATATCGCAATCCGTCTTCGATCCATGATTATCTTCAGTTGATGTCAACCCAGGGCATGGCCGTCATTGACCGTACTTCACGGCGCCCGGAAGAGAAATTTTATGAAGCCTTGATGATGGGGTTGCGATTACGTGAAGGGGTTCACCTGCCATCGCTGACCAGCCAGTATGGTATTTCCCTCAGTTCAACGTTTACTCAGGAAGTGCAGCGTCTTTTGGAAGCTGAAGTGGTTGAATTTCAAGATGATCAGCTTCGGCTGACCCGACGCGGTGTTCTGGTCTCAAATGAAGTTTTTGTCGCCTTGATGCCTGAATAAAACCTCATGAGCGAGATCGCGAAATAGCCAGATCGCGAAATGGTCAGTCCAGAGCAGGCTTCGATTATCACGTTGTCACCCTGTTACTCCGTCACCCTGCCTCCCCCAAGGTCGTGGCGCCCAATTTGCAGATTTCTCACCAATAGCGATTTGTTGAATTTCTAAGATTTGACAAGTGGCTTTATTTTCAACTATTTAAGGCAGGTGAGAAATATATGAAGCAAATTCAATTGAATCAATTGAGCCCACACCGTGTCAGTCAAAAAGGATTAACTCTGATTGAACTCCTGATGGTGATTGTCATCATCGGGATTGTCGCATCGCTTGGAGTAACTGCCTTTCAACGAGCACTTGGGAGTGCCTACGAGGGGCGGGCAATTGCCAATATGCGTTCAATTGTCGCAGCGCAGTTTGAGTTTTATGCCACACGTGGCCGGTTTGGCACCTTTTCGCAACTCATCAATGACTATGGTGCCCTGAGTGATCAATTTCACCGAAACAGTGGCGGTGCGGGTGCCAGTGAGGTGGTGAGCGATGGACACTTTGATTACAGCTTTCGCTTTGACCGCGAAGCCATCGGGTTTACGCTCGATGCTGACCCCAGGCCTGAATATGCCCGGCGGTTTCGGCGGTTTCGGTTTCGGCTCCGCCAGACTGTCCGGGGACAGGTCGGGGTGATTATGGCTTGCCCTCCATCGGTCGAATCCCCGCCTGACAGCAGTTATAAGCCCATTGGCAACTGATTGGTCAGGTTCAAAAAACTGTGAAACCGTGAATTTAACTTTAATCAAAATTAAATTTAATTGTATCAACAAGATACAGTTGAATCGCTACAAAGAGAGACGAAGCTGATCCATGCTCAATCATCGGCTTCGTTTTTTGTCGTATTGGCAGGATATTGTTTGATTTCAATAATTTATACTGATTTTAACCGCCAGGGAACGTCGCCGAGAGTGATTGAAACATCTGTGGCACGAGCTTTGCAGTAGGGAAGACAAGAAGAAGTCACGTAACTGAATGAAACATCAAGGGTTACTGACTTTAAACCCAATTTTATTTATGACCTGGAAAGGATTTGAAAAATTGTATGAAACTTGTCAACCCACTTTCATTGATCAAAACCTGCTGGCTGATGTGTGCGCTCATGGTGACGCTTGTTGGGAGTACGCCGCCGCTCAAAGCGGAGATGGTACAGGATACCCAGACGGCAGCGGTTTCAAAAACCGGTGCACCAATCGTTGCCAAAGAACGCAAAGCTAATCCCAACACCCAGTATGGAAAAGCCCAGCAGCTCTTAAAAGGTGCTGGACTGTACCGGGGCGAAGTCACTGGCTACAAAAATGACGAAACGGTTGAAGCGTTGAAAGCCTATCAACAGCAAAACAACCTGAAAGTCACCGGAACCCTGAGCAAAGAAACCAAAGACAAAATGGGAATCGTTGCTGGCGCCAGCAAATCGGCAAAATAGAAAAAATACAATCTGGTCTTTGATCCAACTCAGAGTTTGTTGTTTTCCCCCTTATTTGTCGGGCTGCTTTGACCCTCTTCCAAAACATTGGAAGAGGGTCTCTTTTTTTTTAGGTGAGTTCATAATTTTGGATTTTTATTCATTATTCTGCAAGACTGGGCAATTTGATGTCCTCTCGACTTAAGAAGAGCAGTTACTCCTTAAAAATATCAAGACCAAAATCTCAAATCAAGTTACATATATTCTATTGAAAATAAAAATATTTAGAGGCTGTAATCTGACAACGTGCTACGATTGATTCATTGTTTTACTCAGAAAACAGAAGTTCTGGCGCCAGAATTGCTTATCTGCAGGATATTCCATTTTTTTGAACCCCTTCAGCTTGCTCGAAACAATCAAAAAGAAAACACCCAGGCTGTAAACCAGCTTCTGCCTGCGAAAGACGTTGTTCCTTACCAACCTTCGTTTGTTCGGAACAGGTTTAAGTTGGTTCCTTTTTGTAGATTAACAAACAAGAATTGACACGGAGGGATGTACAATGAAAGCAAAGGTTTTGTCCTTTACTCAGTCCCTGATTCTCGCCATCGGGCTGATTTTGATCGCAAGCCAGGTCACGGTTTTCGCTCAATCAGCCACTGGCGGGATTCGGGGACTTGTGACCGATGAAAGTGGTGCCGTACTTGCCGGCGCCGAAATCAAACTCAAAGGTGTTGATACCGGTGCCGAGGCTTCAACCACCACATCCAGTGATGGGTTGTTTCGACTTCCGGCTTTGACCCCTGGTTTGTATAACGTAACAGTGGTTGCCGCAGGCTTTAAGCGCGGCGAATACACCTCGGTTGCGATTAAGCTGGGGACTGACATCACGTTAAATGTCACGCTTCAGCCTGGTGGTGCTGACGAAATCGTCGAAGTTTCCGCCAGCGACAACGTCGTGTTGCAACGCGATGTCTCGCAGCTTTCCACCAATTTTGAATCACGAAAAATCACAGATTTGCCGATTAACACGGCTGGTGGCGGTGTAGACAGCATTGCCTATCTGACACCCGGCGTGGTCAACCCGGCGGATGCTGGTTTTACCAACACCAATGGTGGCGGTGGAATTTCGTCCAACGGTGGACGTTCACGTTCCAACAACTTCAGCATTGATGGTCAGGACAACAACGACATTTCGGTGGCTGGTCCATCCTTCTTTGTGGACAACGCCGACCTGGTTCAGGAATTCCAGATCATTACCAACAACTTCTCCGCTGAATATGGCCAGTCCTCAGGCGCGGTTGTCAATATCGTGTCCAAAGGCGGCACCAATGAATTTCACGGGACGCTGTCATATTTCTTCCGTGACCGGAAGAACCTGGATTCATTGACCAACATTGAACGCCGCCAGGGCTTGAAAGATCCGCCAGCCCGGGTTACCAACACCTTTGGCGCCACGTTTGGTGGACCGATTGTCAAAGACAAATTGTTGTTTTTTGCCAGCTATCAGGGCATTCGGCAGACCGAATCATCCTTGCAGCAGTCCACGGCTTCCGGGTTGACCCCAACCCCGGCTGGTCTGCAAACGCTGTTGGGGATTGCGGATTCAAATATTGCTGGTGTCATTCGGGCAGCGGCCCCGTTCAACATTTCAAATGGCAACCCGACCATTCGCCCTGATGTTGCCACGCGATTCATTCCCGTGACCGTCAATGGCCGGACCGCTCAGGTTGAATTTGGCGCGATTTCACGCCTGGTGGGGCAGCCGTTTGAAGAAAACTTTGGTTCGATCCGCCTGGATTGGAACAAGAGTGAAAAACTGCGCATTTTTGGCCGCTATTTCTACTCGAAGCAGGAAAGCGCCAATGCAACCGGGAACTTCCAGAATGGGTTCTTCGGAGACGTCCCCTCCCGCACCCAGCAGGCTGGTGGCACGATTGTGTACCAAATTTCACCCAATGCCGTGAATGAAACCCGGATCAACTACAGCCGCATCCGCGTCTTCTTTGGTGGTGGTGGAAACAGCACGATTCCTTCGGCGAGTGATGCCGGTTCGGCGGTGGCGTTCTTTAATCTGCCGGCTGGTTTCCTGGATTGGGGGGTGGCGACGAATCTGCCCCAGGGCCGTATCAATGACAACTATCAGGTGTTGAACAATTTCTCGTACATCGCCGGGAAGCACTCGCTCAAGATGGGGCTGGATATGAAGCGCCGCTTGACCGACTCGTTCTTCTTGCCGTTGCAGAACGGTCAGTTCAACTTCTCGAATTTCAACAACTTCTCCAGCAATGTTGTGGCATCAGGCAACGTCGCGTTTGGTGAAAACGTGGTGAATTTCCCTGAATTCGACCAGTTCTACTATTTCCAGGACGACTGGCGCATTCGTGAAAACCTGACGCTGAATCTTGGTGTGCGCTATGAAAATAGCGGTCAGCCAATCAACGTCCTTAACGACATTACCCGTGAACGTGAATCAAATCCAGAAACGGCGTTGTTCCGGTTGGATGTGCCGCTCGAAGATCGCATTGTGCGCCGCATTGAAACCGACAAAAACAACTTTGCCCCGCGACTCGGATTTGCCTACTCACCACGGTTCTGGAAAAAGATTTTTGGTGATAGCAACACGGTGTTCCGTGGCGGATATGGGATTGCCTATGATCTGGCGTTCTACAACATTTTGTTGAACGTGCAGACCTCGACCCCAACGGTATTTTTGGTGAGTGTTCCTGGTGGCGCTGGTGTCGTGCCGGCTGACCCAACCGGGACCTCCGTTCGTGGTGCCTTGCAACGTCTGGCACCGCTCCGCACCCTGGACCCACGGCTGTTAAATCGAACGGATGTGGCGCCGAATTTCCACGCTCCGTACACACAGCAGTATTCCTTTGGGATGCAGCGCCAGTTTGGCACCAAGACAATTGCCGAAGTCCGCTATGTCGGCACGACGTCAATTGGACAGTTCCAGTCCATCAATGCCAACCCGCGCATTGATGCCATTGCGCGTGATTTCCCCGGATTTTTGCCCTCGGGTGTGCGGCCATCTCCCAATGGTCGTTTGATTGCCGGCAATGGATTGCTCCGTACCCGCTTTAACGGTGCGACGTCAACGTATCACTCGCTGCAAACCCGGTTTGATACCCAGGCGGTCAAGGATCTGAACCTTGGTGTTTCCTACACCTACTCGAAGCAACTTGACAACGCGTCTGAAATTTTCGGGACGTTTGCGGGTGGTTCAACGATTGCTTTTGCACAAGATCCATTTAATGTCAATGTGGGTGAAAAATCATTCGGGGCATTTGACTTCCGCCATGTGCTGGCGTTGAACTTCCTCTATGACATTCCATTGTTCCGTGAACAGCGTGGGGTGGTTGGAAAACTGCTCGGTGGCTTCCAGATTTCTGGAACGTACCAGGCCCTGCCTGGCCAGCGCTATACCCCAACCCAGTTCTTCTTCGGCAGCCCGTACAACGATGCTTCATTTATGGCGGCATTTAGCGGTGCGGCTGAATCGCTGCGTCCGTTCTATGGCAACCGGAATGCTCCAGTGGGTACCGTGGCCATCGATCAGGAAACAGCCACCAACATTTTTGGCTTTACCTCAACCTCGCCAACTGGCTTCTTCTTGCTCAATGCCTTCAACCAGAACGGCGCTGAAGTTCCAGTCAGCGTCAATGATGTGCGGTTCATTGCCAACACCGGTGCCACGGCCCGGATGTTTGGTTCACCATATGGCAATGTGGCGCGCAACTCAGAAAAGGGTGACCGGACTTCAGTCGGAAACTTTGCGATCTTTAAGACCACCAATGTGACCGAACGCATGAAGTTGCAATTCCGGGCTGAATTCTTCAACGTGTTTAACACTCCAAATCGGGGCGTGCCGGATCCGTTGATTGACGACGCTGGAACGACCTTTGCTGATATCAATGAAAATAATGGCGGACGCCGAACGATTCAGTTTGGGCTGAAACTGATTTTCTAAAGTTGCCACAAACAAGAGTCCTCGATATCTTCTCTCCAGGAGGTGGTTTGGCCACCTCCTTTTTTTGATTCAACCCAGACCGTTCAATACTGGCCAATCCAAAAAATAGCCCGTCTGCCAGGGGAAGCCTGCCGTAACTGCTTTGTCTCCCGATGGATAGTTGAGTGGGTGATGTCTCACTCAGGTTGAGATCCAAACCAGGAAATACACAAATGGGCTTTGACTTTTCCTGCGAAAGGTTTAGAGTTGAATTTTCCTGGAAATATCTGGTAGGGTTCTGTATTCATGTGCACTCTTTCTATTTTTCGTACACTCAAATGTTCGCCACAATCAAACTCACTTTTTGATTGATAAGCTCCCTTCAGAGGAGTTGGCCAGACAGCCCGTTTGATTTCCCTGCTCAAAGGGTTGTCCGTTGATTAGATAACATTTCACCGATCATCAATATTCACCAACTATCAATCCCGCACACAGGTCATATTTGTATCAGGCAAAGGAGCAATTCTTTACGAATTGCATTGGGAGGCTCAGAGGATGTCTTACAGACTGGAGCAGACGTCTTTCCCGAAGATTCTGTGTGAATGCCACAAACAGCGGCTCAGCGGAACTCTGTCAATTAACCATAATTCTATCAACAAGTCGGTTTACTTTGAGGATGGCGCCACGGTCTATGCCAGTAGCGACATCATCAGCGAGCGATTTGGCGAGCGGCTGCGCATGTCTGGGAAGCTTTCTCCGCAACAGTTTGAGGAAGCCATTCTCTGTATGCACCTGAGCCAGCACCAGCTTGGGGAATGTCTGATTGACCTTGGCTATTTGCAGGAAGCTGAAGTCAAAACCCTGCTGACTGAGCAGGTAACCCAAATCATCTTTTCGCTCTTTACCTGGCAGGAAGGGCAATATGATTTCAAGCCTGGCCGGATTGAAATCAAAGGGTTTCAGTTAGCGATGCCGACCGCCGAAATTATTTTTGAAGGCATCCGGCAGCTTCCAGATATGCAACTCCTTCGGCGATGGTTGGGAGATTTTAATCGCAAGGTGGTGCCAGCGTCTGACCCCTACATGCTGTTTCAAACGGTGTCACTGAAACCTCATGAAGCCTATGTCATTTCACGCATGGATGCTCCACTCAGTATCAATGAGTTACTGGCCATTTCTGGAATTCCTGAAGAACAATTGCTGCGAACGATTTGTGCTCTGAAAATGGCGGGCATTGTGGAAAGCCTGGAAGGGGATACCCGACCCCAACTGTTTGCCAATTCAGTGGCTGAGAGCATGCAGGCACCGTCTGATGCCCAGTTCCAGAGTGTTGATGCGGCGGCAGCGGCCCAGTTATGTTTTGAAGTGACTGAGGTGGTTCGTCAAATTGAGCAGAACGCTGACCATTACCAGGTGCTGGGTGTCAGCCGTCGAGCCACACCGGAAGAAATCAAAAAAGCGTATCGAGAACGGGCCAAGAAATTTCACCCAGATCGCCATTCGCAACTGGCCGCTTTCGATTTTCAGATTAAATCGGAACTGGAACGAGTTTTTATTCGGGTACAGGAAGCGTATGGCGTTTTGGGTGATGAGGCCAAGCGGCGCAAGTATGATGCCGCGGTGCGCTTTCCGACGACCCCAACGGTACCGCCGTCCCCTGGTGTATCCACAACCGCACCACGACCGCCAGTTCCTCCCTCAACAACGGGGAGCCGACCAACCTCGACGTTTACCCCAACCCCAACAAATCCGCCCCCCTTGCGCCCGGCGCCGCCAGCCGCTGGGCCAAATGTGCCGTATTCGTCTTCGAATCCGTACCAGAATCCAGCTCCTCGTCCGTCCGTTCCACCAGCTTCTTCCTACCCGCCGCCAGCCAGACCGCCAGCACCTCCGGCCGGGGCGTATCCACCAGCGCCGCCAGCCGGGCAGCGGCCAGCAACACCGCCAGGGCAGCCTCAGTACAACACTCCGCCCCCGGTTCAACCGCCAGCGACCGGACAGCGACCAGCGACACCGCCAGGGCAACCTCAGTACAACACCCCGCCTCCGGTTCAACCGCCACCGACCGGGCAGCGACCGCCAACACCCCCAGGCGGACAGCCTCAGTACAGCACACCAAAGCCGTTTCAGTCTCCTCCGTCAGGGCCAAATCCTGTTTCGACGCCGGGACCTTCATCAACTTACCCGCCTCCCTCAGCGACCTATCCGCCACAATCCCGTCAGCCGAGCGGTAGCTATCCTCCAGCCGGCAGAACAACGCCGCGCAGTGGAACGCCGAGTCCTTTACCACCATCACAGACCAGTGGCATCACTCCAAATTTAAGTGCTTCAGAATATTACATGCGGTGCATTGAATATTTAGGGAATAATGATCTTGAAAAAGCCTATCAATCAATCCGGCGGTCAGTTGAGATGCGCCCAAAGAATTCTGAATATCATGCCCAACTGGCCCGCGTGTTGATGAAAATGCAAGGCCGCAACAAACAGGCCGAGAAAGAATATTTAGTGGCCATTGAACTGGATGCAGACAATCCGGACTTGCCGGATTTGTATGTTGAACTCTCAGACCTCTATCGCAAATTCGGCATGGAACTCAAGGCCAATGAAATGCTTGGGAAGGCTCTGGAAATCAATCCAGACCATTATGAAGCCAAAGAAAAAGCTGAAAAGTATACCCCGCCACCCGAACCAACCTGGAAAAAAGCCAGCGGTCGGTTTGGTTCGCTGGTTGGAAAAGTCTTTCACAAAGGTGATAAAGGTGGAAGTTAGCTCTCTGGCAGGTCTCTGCAAGAAAGCTGCTGTTGACGCTCGCCCCCAAAGGCAATTGCTTCAGCCCGGTTTGCAGCGCAAAAAGGTACGATACTCTGTCGGATACATTCTGATTGCGTTTTTTCAAAACCTGCGCTATTGTGCCGCTTTCCCTTTTTATGGCGGTTGTAGCTCAGTTGGTTAGAGCGCCTGGTTGTGGCCCAGGAGGTCGTGGGTTCGAGACCCATCAATCGCCCCACTTGGAATTTGGATCAGGGCTACGCGCACACTACCGCGTGGCCCTTTTCATTTCTGGAAGATCCGTTCCTCCCCCTCAATCCAGCATTGACCCACCAGTGCTGGCACGCGGTTTTCCCAACCTCGGCGGCCTGTATGATGGATTTTTCCCCGGTTGCCCAATCTGGAGCGGTTGATGGTTCATCGCCTCCAGTGCTTCAACTCCAGAACATCAGCAAACAATTTGGCACCCAGCCAGTGCTCAAAAATATCAGTTTTTCAGTTCAACGCGGAGAAATCTTTGGTTATATCGGTGCCAATGGAGCTGGAAAAACCACAACGATCAAGATTCTGACCGGCCTGATCAAACCCAGTCAGGGCAATGCCCTGGTATGTGGTCACAGCATCTTAACCGCTCCGCTGCACGTCAAAGCACGTGTGGGGTATCTCCCCGAATCTGGTGCCTTATTTGAAAAGCTCTCTGCCCGTGAATACCTTACCTTAACCGGGCAACTCCATAAATTACCGGCGGATCAACTTCCGGATTGTGTTCAAGAATGGCTCAAATTTTTTGGAATTGCCGACAAAGCCGACCAGCAAATGGCGACATTTTCAAAAGGTATGAAGCAGAAAGTCTGCTGGATTGCTGCCTTGATGCACAACCCGGATATTTTGATTTTGGACGAGCCGCTCAATGGACTTGATGTTGAAACGGTTGCCAAAGCCAAAGAGTTAATGAAGTACCTGGTTGCCTGTGGAAAAACCATTTTTTACTCGTCACACCTGATCGATATTGTCGAGAAAGTGTGTACCCGGATTGCGGTTCTCAATGCGGGCCGGTTGATTGGAATCGGGACGATTCCTGAAATTGTGGCGTTCTCTGGTGAACCCACCCTGGAACAGGCCCTCTTAAAACTATGGCAGGGGTACCCGCTGCTTTAGCCACTCAAAGAGAATGACAGCAGAATTTAATGAAAAAAATCACTGATCATTTTGCCCCATGGTCAGGGCGTCACTTTGTCACAGGGGCAGATCATTATACCGTCAGGATTGAACCCGAAGGCTTGCGCTTGGTCAACGAAAATCGCTAGAGTGGTCTGCAAACCACAAATCATTCATCCAATCATTCTTCAGTTTCAATAGCCGCTCCCCATACTTCATTTCTTTATGCCTGCAGAAGCCCGAACTCAAAAGGTGCCTATCTCTGTCCGCAAGCGTGTGTTGTTAATGGGAACAAGTGTCGAAGTTGTCTCTCACCTGCAGCGAGTTTTGCGCCGGAGTAAAGTCTTTCAACTGCAGGTGATTACCCACAGCGCGGCTCTGGTGGCTACGCTGGCGGATGAATCCTTTGATTATGTACTGGTTGATTTGACCCTTGGGGATGAAACGATCTGGGATGATTTGCTGTACCTGCGCCAAAAACTCCCTGAAGTCCCGGTTGTGGGACTGCTCAACCAGCCTCATCCAGTGCTTGAATCACGTGCCCGTCAGGAAGGGGTCCTCACGTTTCTCACCCCTCCATTTACCGCACAGGCAATTCGAAAAACCCTGACTGTTGCCACTGATCGGCTCTCAGACCATGTTGCCTTCCATCGGAGCCTGGCCTATATCGAAGCCAGCAGCCAGATTCATGTTTCGTTAAACCTCAAGGAAGTTATCGAAGCTGTTATCCGTGGCTTAACCCGCCTCACCCCCTGCCAGAAAATCCGGATTTTGCTCAGTGAAATTGACCTGGAAAAACCCGCGCTGGGCTTTGAAGCGACGTTTTCAGAACTGGGCCGCCCCACCGTGCGACCGCTGGACCGTGATGAAGCCTCAATTGAACTGGCGACGGCATCGCTGCAGAAAGAAACGCTCTATCAGGAAAATATTCTGACGATCCCGATCAGGTGTGATGACGATCAGGTTGGTTCGATGAGCCTGCGTCACCCGCGCAGCCTGCACCTGAAAGATCACGAAATTCAGTTGATTGAAAATCTGGCCCGCCATCTGGCGATTGGGGTCCGCAATGCCCAGCGCTATGACGCCATGCACCACAGTCATAACCAGATTTTTCTGATTAATGAGGTTGGCCGCCAGGTCGCCAGTTGCCTCGAATTTGATACCATTTTGACTGATATCGTCGATCATGTCCGGCGGTACTTTAATTATGACATCGTGGCACTGTACCTTCCAATTCTGGCAGGTCCGCAAGGGCAAAATCACTATCTGGCCAGTCGCATTGGAAACGATGTGGTCATTCGGACTTCGGTCCTCGATGGCGATTTGGGATTGATTCATTATGTGATGAATACCCAGCAAACAGTGATTTGCCACGACCTCCACCGCCAAACCAACTGGAAAGGGTACCATACCGGGTCGCGCTCAAAGCTGGTTTCACCCATCTGGATGGAAGGCAACATTGCCGGGACCCTTGAATTCGAAAGCCTTGATCCTCATGCGTTTGATTCAACCGACCGTCGGGTTGCGGAAGACATTGCGATGCAAATTTCAGTTGCCGTCCGCAATACCCGGCTCTATCACGACGCGCAGGCTGCCCGCGAATATCTGCAAACGGTGCTTGATGTTGCGGTTGATACGGCCATTATTTCAACTGACATCCAGGGTCATATCATTACCTTTAGCCGTGGCGCCGAAATTCTGTTTGGTCGCAATACCGAAGAAATGGTGGGAAATCAGGTTGACCCCCTCTTTGACGAATCAAGTGCCAAGGCGACGATTGAGGAGCTGTTCCGAACCCAATCGGATGAGCCCTGGGAATCAGATGTTCGTCTTGTCCGGCAAAACGGCGAGACTTTTTTTGCCTATGTGACGGTTCGCCCACTCCGGGCACGCCAGAGCCCTGGGTATCTGTTCCTGTTACTGGATATCACCCAGCGCCTGAATTTGCAGGAACGCCTGCACCGTCTCAGCATCACCGACGAACTCACTGGCCTGTATAATAAACGGTATTTCACAACGCTCCTGCCGCGTGAGATCTCCCGGAGCGAACGCCAGCGAAGCCCCCTGGTTTTGTGTTATTTCGATCTTGATGGATTTAAAAAGTTTAATGACAGTAAAGGTCACGTCCAGGGAGATATCTTGCTGAAATGGATTGGCGGGTTGGTTCAGCAGGCCATTCGGCGCAATGTTGACCTTCCCTTCCGGTATGGTGGTGATGAATTTGTCTTGATCTTGCCTGGTACGCGTGCCAAAGATGCCGCTCAGGTTGGAGAGCGCATCCGCGCCGCTGTTGAGCGCCAGTACCACGGCGAAGTAACCGTCAGTTTTGGGGTTGCTGAATTTTGTGGTGAAACTGCCGATGAACTGACCACCAAAGCCGATCATATTATGTATCAGGCAAAACACGCTGGTGGGAATCAGGTATGTGTGGCCGAAGATTGACCCTTTGGGAATGAAGAATGAAGAATGAAGAATGAAGAATGAAGAAACCAGATAGTAGTTAGTGGTTAGAAATCAATATTTTCGAAGAAGAACCAAGAACCAAGAACCAAGAACCAAGAACCAAGAAC
>CAZXCE010000044.1:0-24506 GCA_964639175.1 uncultured Clostridia bacterium | reverse complement strand
GAACCCTGAACCCTGAACCCTGAACCCTGAACCCTGAACCCTGAACCCTGAACCTATTCCCATCCTTCCACAATCGCCGCTGCCAGGAGTGGAATCATCAACTCGTGATGGCCAGTCAGGGCAAATCCGCGCCCCGATCCTCCGGCAACGGGTCGCCGAACGACATTCGTCAGCGGTCGGTAGTGTTGGAGGAAATCAAAATTGACTGTGGTAAAGCCTTCCAACTGATGACCGAGATTGCGCAAGGTCGTTACTGCTTTCAGAAAAACTTCCGGCAAGATGACGGCTGAGCCGAGATTTAAATAAACTCCACCATCATCCAGACCTTTCACCACTGAACAAAACAGTCGAAAGTCGTGATATGAAGCGGCGCCAATCGCTGGCCCATTAGCCGTTGGATGGATGTGCGTAATATCAGTTCCGACAGCCACATGGACCGTTACTGGAATGCTGTGCTGGTAGGCTGAACAAAGCAGAGAACGGTCAGCAAAGCGTGGGTTCATCCCGGTCAACAGGCGTCCAATAGCTTCGCCTCCACCAATTGAATCACGCAGGGCTTCACTGTATGCCTGATTGATGAAGCGTCCGGTTTCTTCCGCGCCACCAAACGCTCCTGAACCAAGCGTGGCGTCCACGTCTTCAGACGTCGAACCAATCAAGGCAATTTCAAAGTCATGCACCACACCTGAACCATTGAGGGCAAATCCGTTGATAAACCCTTGATTCATCAAGTCAATCAGCACTGGTGCCAGCCCACACTTGATGACATGCCCGCCGAGTCCAACCAGAACGGTTTTCCCCTTCTGACGTGCCTGCCGGACGGCCTGAGCTACAGCTTTCAAGTTCTGAACCGCCAGAATATTCGGCAATCGGTCAAAAAACTCCCGAAGTGAGCCGCCTGACTCAATCGGTCTGGCCAGATCATTGACCGAGACTTTGCTTTTGCGTTCAGCGAGTGGATAGGTGGAAAGGTTGGAAAAGTCGAGTGGTTCAAATGGATAGCGTGACATAGGAAAACCAGGGAATAGGGGATAGGGGGGAGGGGATAGGAAATAAGGGATAGCGAGAAACCGTCAATCACGCTTCTGTTTTTGAAGTGGATCTTCAACCGGGATTTCGTCAGGTTGCACAAAAAAGAGTTTTCCATCCTTCCAACCTGGTACAGCATTGCCTGCCCGTTTGTGCAGGAGTAAAGCATGGGCGACTGCCTCAGACATAACCGCTTCAAGATCTATCGTTTCTATCGAAACAGGTTGCTGAGAGTGATTGGTTTCTTTAGTCATTGACTCATCTCACAAAAGGATTTCCAAAATTTATTTTGATAAACCATCAAAGACACGGTGCTTTCACCCTGAGCGATCAGTACAGCTTGACCAGGGTCAGAATTATCAATAACAGACCAACTGTTCGCCAGCGGTTTATAGAGATGGTGGAAGTTCTGGATTCCTCGTGCGTATCGGCGCTGGATGGTTTCTTCAGGAATTGAATGTCCCCCAAGTTTGACTCGAATGGCAACTCGTTCAATTGCCAGTTCACCGCTTTGAAGCCAGAGGAAAATCAAATGAAATGCGTAGCCAGTTGTTTTCCATTGGCTTATCCGGCGTGCATAGGTTCGACTGGCCAGGGTTGATTCAAAAGCAAAAGACTGATGTTGAGTTGCCAGATGTTCCAACCGGTTTAATCCAATGCGACCCGCTTCGATTTGAACCTGATCCGGTTCAAAAGCGGAAAGGCCCGAAGCAATTGTGTCCGCGTTGATAAAGTTGGCCAGGTGTAGTTTGTCCCGGAGGAGAAACGGTGCCAGCGTTGATTTTCCTGACCCATTCGGGCCACCAATGACATAGACTGAAGGTTGCGAAGTCATTGCTTGTTAAGGAATTGAAAAAGAAAGTTGTGTTCCTGCGGCAATTCCCAGCGCTTTTGCACGTCCGGCTGGGATTTCCAGCACATACTGACCGACACCTGACCGCCGTGGAATATCGGCATCCGGTGTTTCGGCGGTGGTACGTGGGACATTGGCCGCCACACTTGTGACACGTTTGTCAGCCCCAATGAAGATGATGTCCAGATCAATCAGCGTGTTTTTCATCCAGAAGGTATGCGGTGCTTCGCGATTGTAAATAAACAACATCCCGCGATCTGGCGCTAAACTTTTGCGCAGCATCAGTCCGATTTCATGTTCGGTTGGTGTGCGGGCCATTTCAACACTCAGTTTATGTCCATCTGGCAGTGTCAGCGTTGTGGTGGCAAGGTTTTGCTTGCCATATTGCCAGTCGTCCAGCGTGGCTTGTGGAATGATGAAAAACACTCCCAGCGCCAGAAAGAGCGCGCCGCCAATCAGGGCGATGATTTGACGTCGGGAAGATTTCGATGGTTTCAGCGCGGGTTTAACTACTTTTTTCGATGAATGCTTTTTGGCCATAACTGCACCAGATGGATAGGGTTCAGGGTTTCTAAACCAATTGAATTCAGGTATTTTCAATTTTCACCCCTGAAACAGATGGCGTATTTTCCGCGCTGGGACTACGGTTTTTCCTGTCGCCGGAAGTTGAACTCTGCCAGGAGTTTGATTCGAACGGGTGACCCGGCCTGAGTGGCTGGTTTAAAGGCATAATTCTGGATTGCCTGAATCACAGCCTCATCCAGCCCATATCCGGCCCAGCGAACGATCCGAATATTTTCAACGCTTCCGGTTGTGCCAAACACAATTTCAGCCTCAACTTTGGCTTCGATATTGGCATCACGGGCGGCTTCGGTGGTGGTTGGGCGCGAACGTTGAAGGAAAATCGGCAAGGTCACGTCTTCCGGAACTTCGCCACTTCGCAAGTCAAGCACTGTATCTCCAGAAGAATCATTCAGTTGGGACCGTTGCTCTTTCCGAAAAGCCTGAAAATCGTGAACTACTGTCGTTGCCAGCCGACTGGCCTGGCAGATCGCTTCGGCGCGGGCATGTTCGGGAAAGGGTCCCTGGGCTTTGAGTTCGTGAAACCCGACCAGTGCCCCAGTTCGGGCATCAATGCAAAACAGACTGAGCTGGATTTCAAAATAGGATTCGTGAGTACTGTTGACACGTCTGGCGCTGAGCACACGCCCCTGAAGGTAAAAATCGCAGCCAAGCGCGGCGCCGAGTTGCTGGGCTTCTTCGCAACGCGGGTTAAAGTTGAGAGCTGAACCATTCCGGGCAGAAAGGGCAGCGCCAACCAGAGCTGATGGCAGCACCTCAACGCCACTGACCTGTAACCCCTGGCTCAGGGCGACTTCGAGCGGGAGTGACGGGATCTCGGGTGCTAACGCCACGGTTTCAAACGGAATAATTGCGGCTTGAAGTGATGATTGTGATGCTGCTTGCACCGAAACACTGCTCACTAACAGGAGAATCAGTGTGGTCAAAAGCAGTCTCCAGGTCTGATGTCTGGTGGAATCCATTGATTTGATAAGCCGGAAGGTTGTGGCTGGTGAAGCGAGGATTGCCGTGACGTCGTTTGGGATGCGTCGCGGGAAAATTCACTTTTCATTTTCAATTGGGCACTTAGCTGTTGACAGAAGCGCCCTGGAGGAATTATTTTTGGCGTCCTTAAACACCATCTGACAACCTGGATGTGCTGAGCGGGCGTAGCTCAATGGTAGAGTACCAGCTTCCCAAGCTGGGTGTTGTGGGTTCGAGTCCCATCGCCCGCTCCATTTTATTTCCCCTTACAAATATTCCCCCTTAACAATTTAGCTCAGCAAATTGGTGCTTGGTGCCTGGTACTTGGTGCTTGGTGCTTGGTTTGGTGGTTTGGAATCAATTCTGTCCAAGAATCAAGAACTATCTAGTGGTTAGTGGTTAGTGGTTAGAAATCAATATTTTCGAAGAAGAACCAAGAACCAGGTACCAAAAACCAAGCGCCAAAAACCAAGCACCAGGCACCAGGCACCAAATCCTAATTCCTCATCGGCATAACCACATAGCGATAGTTGTAGTCACTCTCACCGTGTGGCCGTAACTGGATTTGCGTGGCTTCATCACGGAATTCGAAACTGATTTCCCCAACGTTGACCACTGAGAGAAAATCGAGCAGGTATTGCACGTTAAAGGCCAGTGAATAGGTGTCTCCGTCATAGGGAACTGGCAATGCGTCAAAGCCTTCGCCGGATCCGCTTGACTGGGCGCTGAACTCGATCTGGCCTTCAGTAATGTTGATTTTAATGGCGTGGGTGACATCGTCGGCCATATAGGCGACGCGGCGGAGTGTTGCCGCCAGACGATCTGACTCAATGATCAGTGCTTTATCGTTTGCCTTGGGCATGACCATTTCATAATTGGGGAACTGACCGGCAAGCATCCGTGAGATGTAGAGGCGGTTGCCAATTTCAAAAAAGATATGGTTGTCATCTTTGCCAAATTTGATGATTTCGTCATCGGCATCCCCAGCCAGCTTTTGAACCTCAGCCAGCGTCTTTTTCGGGATCAGCAGTTTGATGCCTTCTTTGGGGGCTTTGAATTCAACGCCTGATTTTTCAATAAAGGCCAGTCGGTGGCCATCTGTCGCCACAACCCGCAAGGTCGAGGGGCTGAGAATCACCTGGGCACCGTTGAGGGCAAAGCGGGATTCTTCCTGAGTGGAGGCAAACAATGTCCGGGGAATCATGGCGCGCAAGATTGATGCCGGGACTGAAAATTGTGAATCGGGGACATTTGCCAGTGGCGGAAAGGCTTCTGGATCAGGGCTTAACAGTTTAAATCTGGAGCGTTCACACGTCACAATTGCCTGATCGTTGCCATCGGTTTTGACAGTGATTTCAGCGTCTGGAAGGCTGCGGACCAGGTCATACAATTTCCGGGCTGGAAGCAGAATTGTTCCTCCGACTTTTACCTGAGCCGGGCAGAGACAACGCAACGTTGATTCCAGATCAGTGGCCACCAGGGTCAGCGGTTCGCCTTTTTTGGCGCGAATCAACAGGTTTTGAATGATAGGAATGGTGCTTTTCTTTTCCACCACGCCTTGCAGAAAGTTTAGCTCTTTCAGAAGGTCAGAACGATTAACTGAAAATTCCACGGCTCACTCCATTCTCTTGAGATATGATGAGATAAGGGATTTGAAGACCGGCTATTATGATGCAGCCAGGAACCGGGATGCAATTCTATCCTGAATCAAGTTGAGGCATTTCTTCATCCTTATCAGTTAATTCCTTTTGAATTCAATGATTTAAAATGCTATGACCAGTGAGGGGAGATTGATGATACCTTGCTGGCTCAACGCTGAATATGGAGTCGGGAAGTCTTTCCCTTGCCTTGACCAGAATGTCTAGGGTAGCTTTCCTTAACTCCTTCCTCTTCAAATTTTTTCATTTATCAAGGTACTTTTACACAAACATCCACGCGAGACCAGTGCATATGATCCTTGTGATTGATAACTATGACTCATTCACCTACAGCCTGGTTCAATATCTGGGTGAGCTGAATCCAAATATTGAAGTCCATCGCAATGACCGGATTACATTGTTTGACATCAATCAGAAAAGCCCTTCCCACATTGTGATTTCATCTGGAAGCGGTCATCCCCAGCGGGCTGGTATATCGGTCGAAACCATTCAAACTTTTGCCGGACGGATTCCGATTTTGGGTGTCGGGCTTGGAATTCAGGCCCTGGTCGTGGCTTTTGGGGGGAATGTTGCCCCAGCCCCGGTGATTACGCTTGGGAAAACCAGTGAAATTTGTCACGACGGGCGAAGTGTCTTTCAAGGTCTTGAATATCGGTTTCGGGCGACTCGCTATCATTCGCTGATGGTGGACCGAAATTATATTCCACCCGTGCTTGAGGTCTCTGCCACAACTCCAGATGGCATCATTATGGGATTGCGGCACCGTCAGGCAATTTGCGAAGGGATTCAGTTTCATCCAGAGTCAATTATGACACTTCCTGGCAAAGTATTGATTCGGAATTTCTTAAACTTATCATCTGTCTAACCTTCAACTGATTGTTACCTCCGGTTCGTCTACAGGCACTCACTTTGTTTTGTTATGCCGTCATATGGGCGATTGCTCAACTCCCTGGCTTTTTTATTCTTCCTGATTGTATTCGGCACCGTTACCTTCCATCTGTTGGAAGGGTGGTCGCTGCTTGATTCGCTCTATGTGACGGTCATTACCCTGGCGACCGTCGGGTACGGAGATTTTGTTCCCAAAACCTGGGAGGGACGGTTATTTACAGTCATGTTTGTGCTGGTCGGAGTCGGCGGCGCCGGCTATGTGATTACGACTGCTGCTCAGACAGTGCTCCAGGCAACACTCAATGCAACTCTGAATCGAAGACGTATGTACCGAGATATCAGCCAGTTAGAATTCCATTATATTATTTGCGGTGCGGGCCGTGTTGGACAGCGGCTGGTGAAGGAACTTCAACGTGAAGGAGTTGATTTTGTCGTCATTGAGCGGGACGAACATTTAGCCGAGAAGCTTATGGAGCAAGGCTGTTTGGTGCTCAATGGTGATGCCACAGATGAAGATGCGTTGATTGGGGCGCGAATTGAAACGGCTCGGGCGATGGTGTGTTGCGCTTCGACTGATGCTGACAATGTGTACATCACCCTGACGGCTCGGGGGTTAAACGAAAAAATTTATATCGTGGCCCGGGCCAATGAGGAATCAGCGATTCCAAAGCTGCGCAAGGCCGGTGCCAACCGGGTGGTGTCCCCGGTCATGATTGGCACCCACCAGATGTCGCAGGTTTTATTGCGCCCAGCCGTGGCTGATTTTATCGAATTAACCACGATGACTGAGGAACTCGATCTGGCCATCGAACAGGTGCAACTGGCCAGTGATTCTCCGCTGGCCGGGAAAAAACTCAAAGATTCAGGGATTCGGAGCGCGCTCAACATTATTGTGGTGGCTGTCAAACGTGGCCAGAGTGAAATGATCTTTAACCCATCTGGGGATACGATCTTCCATCCAGATGATTGTCTGGTGGTGATTGGTGATCAAAAAGGGCTCTCGAAACTGGTGCAAATGGCATCCCCTGGACCTGGAAAAACACCAGGGCGATTTCGAAAGAAATAACAAAGAGCGTGAAATAGCCAAATAGTGCAAGACAAAAAGTTTAGAGGGATGACGAATCCGTTGTGGCACGTACCGCTCAACGCCTTCGCTCTTTTTGTCAGTGTAATCCGCAAAAAAGCCTGGAATTTTTGAAAAGTTAGATTACAATGTAATTGGACTTCCTGATTTCCATTCCAACTCCAACCTATGCTGTCTCTCACCTTTCAACCCTTAACGGTGGAAAACTGGGCTGACTTTGAATCTTTGTTTGGCGAACGTGGCGCCTGCGGCGGTTGCTGGTGTATGTGGTGGCGGCTGAAGCGGGCACAATTTGATCTCCAAAAAGGCGAAGCCAACAAAACAGCCATGCAGGAAATCGTTGCGACCAGCCAGATTGCCCCGGGGGTACTGGCCTATGTTGACCAGACGCCGGTTGCCTGGTGTGCCGTGGCGCCGCGAACTGACTACCCGGTCCTGGAGCGGTCACGTGTTCTTCGACGTGTGGACGATACCCCAGTCTGGTCAGTCACGTGTTTGTTTGTGGCCAAACCCTATCGCCGTCAGGGGGTCACGGTGGCTTTATTGCAAGCTGCAATTGATCTGGTTCGTAGCCAGGGAGGAACAATTGTGGAAGGCTATCCGGTTGAACCTCAAAAAGATTCGATGCCGGATGTGTTTGCCTGGACCGGACTGGTTTCGGCATTTCGCAAAGCTGGCTTTCAGGAATGCCTGCGGCGATCAACTTCCAGGCCGATTATGCGCTTTACGATTAATGAAAAAGAATTGTAACCTTCTGATTTGAGGAGACTTCTTATGTTTCAAGCGATTGCTGATTTTGAAAGAAATTGGAATTATGAACGCGATGCCACGGCCAGGGTATTAAAGGCGCTGACAGATGCGTCACTGGCTCAAGCCGTGTCCCCCCAGGATCGAACCATTGGCCGCATTGCCTGGCACCTGGCTCAAACACATCCGGAAATGTTGGGTCATACCGGGTTAACCATTGATGGACCAGCCGTGGATGCCCCGGTTCCTGAGACGGCTGCCGAGATTGTGGCGGGCTACGAACAAGGATCCGCCTCGGTGCTGGAACAGGTAAAAGCCAATTGGACCGATGAAACCCTGCAGCAGACCGACAATATGTATGGCGAAGTCTGGAAACGTGGCTTTACCCTGATGGCGCTGGTGTGCCACGAAGTTCATCACCGTGGGCAACTCACCGTACTGATGCGTCAGGCCGGGCTGAGCGTCCCTGGCATCTATGGACCTGCCCGCGAAGAATGGTCAGCGATGGGAATGGCCGCACCGGCTATTTAAAAAGAAAACGACCGAAAGCTCGCACCGTACCCGGTCAATGACTCGCCGCCGAACCCACTTTGGCTCAAGGCAATCGCGGCCCGCCGACTGCTGCCAGTCGGTGCTGTAGGTAATTCGGCCTTTCCTCCTGTACAATCAGTACTTTCTCGTTTTACGACGCCTATGGTGCGGCTGACTAGCCCTCCCAGAAACTGAACGTTGTTCCACCCAGATCGGTTAGTGTTCAGTCCAACCTGTTGGACTGACAGTTGCAACAATCCTCCATTCCATATCCTTCAGGTTGGGTTGGGGATGTTCAACTGGACATTTCAGGTGCTGCTTCGTGGTCAACAACAAGTCCCCAGAAGATATGGGGTGAAATTCAATTTGTTCCGTTTTCTGCCCGGAGGGCGATGGAGAGTCGCTGATGGAAAGCTGGCTTCTGTCTATTGCCCTCGGGGCAGAAAAGCATTTGATTTTATTCTATCCTTACTTTTAAAGGAGCTTGTACTCAAAGACTGGTTGCTCAAAGATTCACGTCTCATATCCCTCGGAACTCAACCTCAACCCCTGTTGGCCCGAAATTTGTCCAGATGGTAGTGGAGCACTCTTCGATTCCACCCTAGCCCACCAACCATGGTCTGTGCTTATGTCCTTTGTGCCCGTTTGATCCTGTTTGAACCCTTCATTGAGGAAGTGGTTGGGGTTTTAAGCGAAATTTGGGGAATTCATCTGCGAAGCAGCGGAGGAAGGTTCGCCTGGAGTAACAACTCCAGGTTATCCCCCCAATTCGAGCAGTGACACGGCAGAAAAAAGTTTTAATCAATTCCGTACCTCCAATAAAATTTCATGGTGAGTTTTTGGTATTTGTCGTGACTGGGGTGTATCTTCTCATACGAGTAGCTTCTCAATGGTTTACCAAGATTTGATTTGATCGTGAGTCCAAATGGCACAGTACCTGCCCCGTATTGTCCATAAAAAATAAGCACTTCTTTTATGACCAGCAGGATCTGAGAACTCAGTACCTGGCCGAAAACTTCCAGAGATTTTAACCAGGGTGACCACAGTGAAAATCAAGCACTTACCAAATCCAATATCTCAGGAGCCCTATGACAAAGTACTGAATGAAACATGATAAGCTTCTTGCTTACAAATAAGGCTAATTCGTTCAAAGATGTATCGTTTCCCAACCCAATTCCCTGGATCAAGATTGATATGATGATGCTTCCCACATCGGATAACCACTCCCCTTGGTTAAAGGAGGTCTCTTTTCCCGGTTTGATCTGGATAACTAACCGCTATTACCAATCACCCGTATCAATTGCAAGTATAGTTTTACTGGTTCTCATTTTGATTGTATTTGGGGGGTCCTTAAATTATGAAATGTTAGGGTATGATTCAAAGAAGTACATTCTGGAAGATCCGGCCATTCGGCAGATCTCCTGGCAAAATGTCTACCAAATTTTTACAACAAATTACTTTATTAATTACAATCCGCTTCATCGAATCTCTTACATGCTAGACTACTCACTGTGGGGAGATTCTCCTGCTGGATACCGGGTGATGAACTGGGTTTTGCACTGGATTGGGGCCATTTTCGTATTTGCATTTTTTCTCCAACTAACTCGAAATCATATTTCAACCTGGTTGTTGACAATTTGTTTTGCCATCCATCCAACCCGAGTTGAAAACGTTGTCTGGCTTGCACAACGCAAAGATGTTTTGGCTGCAGCCTTTGGCTTTGTGGCGCTGTGGTGCTATCAACAGTCCTGGAAAAAGTCATCGGCCGTGTCTCAACATCTGTGGTACCTGATGACCATTCTGACTTACTCAGGGGCCGTGGCATCAAAGGCTCAATGGGTTCCTCTGTGCGCGATCTTATTCTGCCTGGACTGGTATGAAGATCACCCGCGCGCTCAGTGGCAATGGATCAAATATCTTCCATTTGTTGGATTAAGTGGATTGTTTAGTTGGTGGACATATCAGGCCCAAATTCTTGAGCCACATCACACAGTAACCTTCTCATTTATTACCTGGGTTACTGGACCTTTGCGCGATATTGCTCAGTATTTCCGCCTGACACTGTGGCCAATGAATCTCTATGTTCGAACACCTCCTTTCCCCATAGTTGCCTGGCAGGTAATACTTGGAGGCGCAATACTGATGGGCTGGGGGATTATTGGCTGGAAAAAACGCAATGATGACCGATCTTTATTATTTGGATTAAGCTGGTTCTTGCTGTTTCTGTTACCTATGCTGAATTTAGTGCCAGGAACACTGATCCCAAATGATCGATATTTGTATGTTTCTATCCTGGGAATCGTCTTTCCACTTGCTCAGTGGCTTGGTCAACAACCCGTCAGCCAGGGATTAAGCAGCATTGTTCTCAGTAGTGTGGTATTTGGGAGTTTAACGTTACACTATCTGCCAGTTTGGAAAAATGATTATAGTTTGTGGAATAATTCAGTTCTTCAAAATCCTAATAACCAGGTAGCAATTAATAATCTCATGATCTCAGCCCGCTTAGAAGGGAAGAAACAGGAAGAGAGTTTTTTGCTTGAATACCTTGTATCGCTTGATCCCCAAAATCTAGCTTACCGAAGTGATGCAGGAATTGCTGCCTACAATTTAGGGAACTATCCAAAAGCGGCAGAACATTTGGGTTGGCTTAGTAAGTATGATCCAAAATTTCAAGATACCGCATCAGATTGTTTTCGGCTTGGGCATGCCCTGGTAATGACCCAACAAGCTGAACAGGCAATTATGTTCCTCAGGCAAGCTGTCAAGCTAGAGCCAAAAAACCCCCAATACTGGTATACATTTGGGGATGCTCATAAATTAGCAAATCACCTCACCGAAGCCCTCCAGTGCTACCAAGAAGTCTTGAATCTGGAAAAAAAGTATACTGAAAAGGTTCAACCAAAAATTATTCTGCTTGAGGGGGAGATAAAGCAATCTTCCCAGAAACCAGGACCTGTAAAGCCCTAGGTTCTGTTGATATTTCTTCACCGCGTTGCGGTGGTTGGTGCGCCCCAAAGCGCACATTTTCAGAGCGATGAAAGTCCGGTCCAGGCAAACGCCCTCCAGCTTCTACCCGACTGGAACTGCGTCGCTGCGAAGTGGGGCGGGGAGCATCGGAAGGGGAACAACCAGTCTGTAGGATACCGAACTCGATTCGGCAGGGGAGATCAGCGAGCCTGCCAACCAATGGTGAAGTCATAATCTCGCAAGCGGAACTCGAAGCGTTGAGGGTCGCATCAGAAAACGACTTTGTGGGCTTGTAACTGGTTGGTTGATTTATGGATAAGCACATTGTAATTTTGTCAAATGTAAAGCACCTGGAATTGGGCAACAGAACGTCGCATTGAAGTGGCGGAAATCACCAGAGTGGACCGTTGGACCCAGACACACCAGGTAGATCCGGGTCAAAGGTGAGCGAAGTGATAGGCATATTCAGCAGCCGCACAATACCTTTTTCACTCTTTGTATCTTTACTTATTAAAATTTGGAGGATACCAATGGCTTTGAATGAAATGCTCTTGCCTGAATTTGATCAAGAAATGGCCAGTACTCGAAAAACGCTGGCTCGCGTACCCGCTGAGAAATTTGGCTGGAAACCCCATGAAAAATCAATGTCAATGGGGGACCTGGCTTCGCACATTGCTCACATTCCATTTTGGGCCGTCAAAACACTTGAAGTTGAATCCCTTGACCTGGCACCCGAAGGCCAGCCACCGGTCAAGAATCCGTCGGCAACTTCATCAGAAGAATTACTTGGCTGGTTTGATAAAAATGTCGAAGACGCTCGCCAGGCCCTGGCACAGGCGACCGACGAGCACTTTTTGGTTCAATGGTCATTGCTGATGACTGGAAAAACCATTTTTACCCTGCCACGAATTGCAGTGTTCCGAACTATGGTGTTAAGCCATTTGATCCATCACCGGGCGCAACTCGGCGTGTATTTGCGCCTGAATGACATTTCAGTTCCCTCGGTGTATGGCCCATCGGCTGACGAAGGAATGATGTAACACCAATTTGGGCTGAGGGTGCCGGGCCAGAGGCTGAGGAAAATACAATATTTTCAATGTTTTAGCTTTTTTACGATGCGAAGTCTCCAGTCCAAAATGATATAGTGAACTGGTACCTGATGCTTGGGGCTTCGAAACAAATCCCTTCGAAGCCCCAAGCCTCAAGCCCCAAGCCCCAGTCACTCATCCACCTACCCACCTTTTCCAGCCCTGGACAAAATCTCAGCCACAAAATGTACCAGTTGCCAGACTTCTGAAAACGAAGGCTCTCCCTGAAGCTCAACATGTCCAATACATTTGCTGATCAAGACATGGTTGCCAGGGTTTGGCGGGATTTCTTTGATCAGCCATTTGGCTTCAGCCACTGGAATGACCGGGTCAAGTTCTCCGTGGAGTAAAAAGACCGGAACTGACATCGCCTGAAGTTGACCATTTGGAGAAACCAGTTTCATATCAGGACGCAGGTTTTCAATTTCCTTGAGCAACTCTGGTGCAAACTGATCAATTTTTCCTTCGAACAACAACCCCATCTTCTTTTGGGACTCTGCACTCAAGGTTGGAAGCTGCTGTTTTGCCTGGTCGAACTGTTCCCAGAGCCATAACTTGAGGATCTCATGCGCCTGGGGAAGGTCTTTTGGTGGAAAGAAATGCGCCAGGTTTGAATACACGATAATTAAAGGCCCATAGGGGTGGGCAGTCAGTTTCTGGATCCTTCCGTCAGGTAACGGAATTTGATTTGTCGCAAAGAATTGAGCCACTCTGGCCAGGTCGTGATGGCCTCCGACTGAAACGACATATTGAATAAATGACTTGTATCTGGCGTCCCCGGCTGCCAGCAGGGCCAATCCCCCAGCAAAGCTCAATCCCATCAATCCAACCTGTGATTGACCAAGTTTCTGGCTCAAAAATTGAGTCGTTGTGCCAATGGTCTGAATGGATTGAGAGCTGATATGGTAGTCAGCCAGTTCTGTAATCTCAGGGGTCAGTACGATCAAGCCGGTTGTCGAGAAAGCACGGGCGAAAGCCATCAACCTGGGTTCATCCATTCCCAACCGATGAACGCCATGGATTAAGACCATTCCTGGTCCAGACGTAACGTTTTGAGGCGCATAGAGCCGGGCCCGTATCGGATGACCGGTTTGGGGATTCGGAAAGGCAAGTACGGTTTCGACAATTGGGGGATGGGTATTGAGGATTGGTGAATCATGCAAGGCAATTTTTGCCATTTTGACCACCAGTCTTGCGGCTCGAAAATGAGCGGATACAGGGTGCCAAATCAACAATCCAACGAGAAAAAGAGCCCCACCCGCCAGCATGAGCCGACGTTTTTGCAGGAGCGGACGAAATGTGATTTTCATAGCGGTCCTTGCCTGAGGATATGATAAATTAGGCTGAAACACAGCATAAATGATATTCCTCAACAGGCAACTAAATCACTTTGATAGATAATTTTGCGTCACAATCCGATTTAACTAAAGGGGTCAGCATTGTCATTCCCTCATTTAACGGTCAGCACCTGTTAAAGCGGTTTCTTCCATCGGTCATCGAGGCAGCCGAAGTCTATGAACAACAGTCTGGGGCGCCAACCGAGATTATCATTGTGGATGATGGAAGTCAGGATGAAACGGTCAACTGGTTAACCCGTCACTTTCCAGGTCAGGTTTTGTGCCTGCCGCAAACTCACAACCGTGGGTTCAGTCCAACGTGCAATATCGGGTTTGCTGCCGCCCAATATCCGCTTATCTGGTTGCTCAATAACGATATTGAAGCCACACCAACTGCCTTGATCACACTGGTTCCACATTTTCAAAATCCAGACGTTTTTGCTGTGGGGAGTCGGGCCTACCGTCTCAGCCCAGACCTGAACCCAACCACCGAAATTGACGGGGCCGGCCGGGTTGGCGAACTGGTTCGAGGATTTTGGAAGGTGTACCGTAGTTATGACCTGCTTCCGGAATATAATCGCGAGGTCAATAAACCGCTCTACACAATGATGGCCAGTGGGGGATATGTGCTCTTTGATGCGACGAAACTGAAGCGTATGGGCGGGTTTGAGGAACTTCTGGCGCCGTTCTATTGGGAAGACGCTGAACTGTGTTACCGGGCCTGGAAACGAGGCTGGCAGGTGCTCTATGAACCAGAAAGTCTGGTCTATCACCAGTCGAGTGCCACGATTCCAAAGCATTTTGAGGCCAGAACCGTCAATGTTATTGCGATGCGCAACCGAATGATCATGCATTGGATCCACCTGCATAATCCGTGGATGTGGGTGTCACATCTCGGAATGACAGCCCTGCTGCTGGTGCGCGACCTGATTTCAGGCGGCAAATATCAGGATATTCAGGCTTTTCAACAGGTCTGGCAGATGCGAAAGAAAATTTGGCAACGGCGGCAGGAAGAACGTCAGTCAACCACCCGAACTGATCGCGAAATCCTGGAGCTTTTGAAAGAAGTGACTCAGCGCCAGGGCGTGATGACCTATAAAAATGCTGACGAATATGCGGCTTTTCTGGAGAAGACCAATCAGGCAGGTGACAAAGTGACAGGGTAACCAGGTGAGACTCGATCTCAAGTGTTACCCTGTCACGTTGCCCTTTAAACCACCAGCCACTGGTGGTGGGTTGGGTCAACCTTCAGTTCACGATGGAGGCGGTCAACGAGGTCCCAACCATATCGGGCCAGAAACGGGAGCAGGTTCATTTCACGCTCTTGTTTGGCATTGTCTGGATAGAGCGCAACCACGGCCCGTTCGATTTGCCGTCGGGTTGCGTCTTCAGCTTGAGACCGACTGTTCAAGAACCGATTTTGTAAATGATTGAGTTGATAGAGGATTTTTTCCCGGCTTTGAACCAGTGCTTTGGCCAGCGTTGGATCCTGCCGATCAAGTGATGCCTGTAATTTATCAAGCTGGATATTGAACAGGGTTTCAGTCTCGGTAAACAAATCCGCCGTGCTGCTATCAAGCACTTCAGTGAGGATTCGGCGCATCAAGGTTTGTTCGCCGCTTACCACATCAATCAGGGAAAACTTAAATTTCTCAAGGGTTTTCAGGTGACGTCGTTCAACCAGTGTCATTGCGGAACGCGGCCACCGAACCGGTGATGTTCGCTTGAGATGATCATAAATTGGCTGGGATTGGGCCAGATACGCCAGTTCCGCCGGGCCGACAACCTGGGCGACGGTTGGCAAGAGCACATCTTGAACAACTGGCCGGAGCAGCGCATTGGGGGTAATACGCAGCGGGTCGGATTCAAAAATGGCCATTAATGCTTCGGTTGAAAACTGGTGCTGGTCACCACTGGTGCTTTTGGTTTGAAATCCTTCGGGCGTTTGAATCAGAGCGGTTCGGGTTTCGTTCAGTTCAACAAACACAAGTGATTGATTGACATCGGTTTTCACCTGTGCGTGGTAGCCAGCTTCAACCAGAGCCTGACTCTGGCGGTGAATGGCACTGGCTAATTCCTGACGGTCGCTGATCGCAGCTTCAAACACCTGACGGGCTGCGGTTTTGAGTCGAGCGTCACGTGGATCCATCACAATCAACCCATATTTCGAGAACAGCCGGGTCATCCATCGGGCAAACGCATCGCACCAGCCAGCCCCTGTTTCATATGCTTCGCGCAAATCAGCCAGAATTCCAGCCGTAAAATCAGTTTCCGGAAGGGCCGCCACCAGTGTTTCCCAGGACTGGTCAATGGTGGGTTCAATGGTTCGTTTTCCAACCGGAGGCTGTGACAGGGTCGAATCCTGATATGGAATTTTCACCAGTCCACCATCCCGACCAAACAAGATCGAATGATTAACCTCAGCAAAATCATGGTCTTCGCTGGCAATCCAAAAGACCGGAACCGCTGGTGTTCCGGAGTGAGAAAGCTGGTCGGCGAGGTGGATCACCGTCAACGCTTTATAGACACTCAACAACGGTCCGCCAAACAAGCCGGCTTGCTGTCCACCGACGATGGCCACCGTGTGTTGATTGCGCAACCTGTCAATTTGGGCGAAGGTGTGTGGTGTGGCGCCCCAGTTCCGGTTTTGTTCGAGCAAGACTTCGACCAGCGTGTCACGTTCCAGATGTTCGGCGGCAATGGTTGGCGCCAGGGTGGCCAGATGTTGAACTGAAAGGATCTGTGAGGAAAAGCCGGGAAAAAAAGCGGCAAGCTGGTCAGATCCATGTAAATAATCGAGAAAAAGTCGGGAATTTCCGGGGAATTCCCGGTGATGAGTGAAAAAACAGACAGAATCAGTTGAAACAAGGGATGGGGCTGTCACAAAATTTTTCTCCGACTGGTTAGAGTTGAAATCATCACCCGTGATTGGCTGTCTTTGGAAACGCTTGAAGTTGAAAAACTTATTAAAATTTGAGAGCCTGAATTCACGCGGCGAGTGTAGAATTCGAATCCCATCATACGGAAAAATTTCAAAAATTGGTGACCACTTTGCCGACCTGAAAAATCACACACCAGTTGATCACGCAACTTCCACGAGCTGGAGCTCCGTTTCAGAAGAAAACTTATTGAGGAACAGGTGGTTTATGGGAACTGAGTATCTATCAATGGACACCAGCAACTATGGTGTTGGCCCATCTGAGCATGAAGTCACATTGCGGTTGCCAGGAACTGTGGAAACGGTGAGAGGTCGGTTAAGTCGGGCACTGGAAAAAATGGGGTATCAGGTCCAGGAAGAACAACCGCTCATTGCCAAACGCAAAGCCCAGGGCGGGGGCGAGAGCTACACCTCAAGCAATATTTTGGATTACTTCACCAAACTCCACGTGAGTCTCAAGGCTTCGGGTGAGAACGCCACACTGGCGACATTTAACTATTTGATCGGCCATCCAACCATGACAAAGGCCGACAAACAGGTCATGAACCGCGAAGCCGAAGCGATTTGTGCCTGGGCCCGGCACACTGATTTGATTGGAACCTGTGTCACGTGCGGAACGGAATTTACAACCGATTCGCGGTTTTGCCGTCGGTGTGGGACACCCGCGGTTGAATCAACCCCAGCAGAATTTGAGGTGTTACGACTGACGTCGAAAGGTGCCATGGCTCATGACAACCTGCTGGTTGGCTTGATTTCGATTGGGATCTCACTGTTCTTTCTGTGTTTACCCTTGCTTCCAGGGATTACCCTCAAGCCGAAAGCGGTCATTTTGTTTGAAATTCTGGCCCTGCTGGGTGGGTTGGTGGGTTGGGTATGTGCCCTCAATGGAATGCGCCATTTACGTGAAGGCGTCCATCCAAAAGAATTCACTGAACCCAAAGATTTTCGTCGCCCAACTGAGCCAATCCCATATGCGCTTCCCAGTCAGACCAACCGCCTCGAAATCAATCCAATCGTGCCTCCATCTGTAACCGAGAGCACCACGGAACTCCTTGACGGTGGAAAAGCACCCGTGCCGATCATCCGCAGCCGCGATACCAACTGATGGCACAATGACAGGGTGATTCTGTCATCAGTCATCAGTCATCCCTTCGCTTGTTTCTGCTTTTCCTCAACTTTTTTGAGTTGTTTTTCAGCTTTTTTGAAGAGTTCGCTTTCAGGGAATTTTTCAATCAATTCGCCATAGCGGCTTTTGGCTTCGCCCAATTCTCCATTGGCCAGGTACGATTCAGCCAGATAAAACAACACCTGATCAAACCGTGAATACTGCGGATAGATCTCAACAATCTCGACCAGCCGGCTGATGGACTGCTTGTATTTTTTTTGCCCCAGATAGTATTTGGCGACTTCAACATTCTTCGAAGCCTTCATTTCCAGTTCCGGATCGCGCGTTCCATATTCCTCAAGCGGATTTTGCGCATTCGATTGTGCAAAGGCACTCGATGTAAAGCCACCAATCAAAAGGCTTGCCGTGAGTGCGACGAAAATGAGTGCGAGTTGAAAAATCTTCACAACAAAAACTCCCTAAAGATGAATGAAGAATGAAGAATGAAGAATTGAGAATGAAGAATGAAGAATGAAGAATTAGAGGAACCCTGGAACTATTTTCCGGTTGCTACATTGTTTCAGTGAATTTCTAAACAAATTAAAAACACAGACTTAACGAATTCAACAAATCACAGATTTGTCTGATTTCTTTATTCTCAATTCTTCATTCTCAATTCTTCATTCTTCATTCTCAATTCTTAAAGCTGCCCTGACCAGGCGCTGACCGTCTCAAGCAGTGCTTGATAGGCCGGGTCAGCATAGCGTTCCAAACAAAAAACCGATGCGTAGTCAGGCAGGGACGTGCCAGTCACATGCGCGGCCAGCAGTTCGGCGGCAGCCTGCGAGGCCATAATCCCAAACCCGGAGAGCGCTCCGATGATATACATTCCCTCGACCGGAAGCGGGCCGATCAACGGGCGATTTTCACTGGTTTTACAATAATACCCGCCATCAGTATAGGCGGCGGTGCCCTGGCCAAAATAAGCTGTGAGTCCAGGTATCAGACGAGAAAGCCCACGAATCAGGACTTCCGGATATTCGTTTGGGAAAAGGGGTGGGAAGGTTGCTTCCTGGGTGTGGGTGTCATACGTCCAGATGATTAACAGCTCATGGTTTGGACTTTTTCCACGCGGCCTGACATGAACACCCGCCGGGAAGCGTTCCAGCAAATGTGTTTCGCCACGCGCCCGAATTGCATCGCGTTCGGTATCGGTCCAGGGGAGCATCACCGGGTCATTCCAAATCAAAAGCGGGGCATCGTCCGGAAGCACGCCACGTGTGTCTTTGAGTGCAATTTTCCCGTGCAACTCACACGTAACCGGAAGTTCCAGGCCAGCAAGCGCCGCCACCCGATTTAACAATGGGCCTGCCGCAATCACCACCCGATCACTGGCAACGGTATCTTTTCCATCCACTTCGACACCTTGAACGCGGTTTCCCGACCTGAGAATCCGACTGACCTTCCCCTGTCTGAATCGCCCGCCATGCGCTGTAATCTGGTCAAGCATCCACTGGCCGAGCCGAACTGGAATCATCCATCCGGCTCGTCGAACGTGGAGCATGGCCTGTGCCTCGCTGGTGAGATAGGGGAAAAGATGCCGGATGGCGTCTGGGCTCGTCAGAAAGTCCGCTCCGGTTGGAAGATGTTCAAATCCTTCGGCTGGAGATGGAACATAGGTGGAAAGGTCGGAATGGTCGCGCACTGGACCGGCACCGAGTGCGGAAATGACACTGGCCGTCTCACGCAAGGTTTGGGCTTGCTCGGGGTCTCCGGTCAGGAAGACATACCCACGGCGGTTGAGTTCAAAGGCGTTGTTGCTGAGATGGGCAAGTTTTTCGAGCAGGTCAATGCTGCGATTGATGAACTGCACCATCTGGTGGCCAGGTCCGGGCCACCAGTTCCGATATGCCCCCGTGCCTTTATCGCTTGTGAGTGTCAGCGGAGGACGTTCATCCAGGAGAAGGACATCGCGAATGCCGTGGTTTACAATCAGATGGTAAGCCGCAGCAACTCCGGCCATACCGGCACCGCACACGACCACTGAACTGCGTGTTTGTGTCATGAGAAAAGCTCACCTGGAGAAATTTGGAATGGCTCAGGAAACCCCAAGTGTAGCGCACTTTCTTTTTTCTGCCGAGTTTTCTGCCAGTCAGTAGTCAGTAGTCAGTAGTCAGTAGTTCGCTAAGTTTATTTAGTTGAATCACTTGACTGTTTGCTAATACGAGAATTTGATTGCAAATTGGTATTACTTGACTTTTTCTCGCTTGATTGAAGTTGTTAAGTATTCCAAATCGCCATCTTTTTGGGGTTGAAATCGAGAAACAATTCAAAAAAGAATTGCTGTACTTCGCATGGGGAAACAGTCAAGTAATTCAATCAAATGAACTTAATGAACTACTGACTGCTGACTACTGACTACAAACTGGTGTTACTCATTTCGCAAGGCAATCAACGGGTCAATTTTGACGGCTCTTCGGGCTGGCCAGTAGGCGGCAAAGAGTCCCAATGCCATCAGAAAGACCACCACCATTCCCAGGGTGATCGGATCTGTTGGGCTCAGTTGAAACAACAGCGACATCACCAATCGGGCACACACGCTCGCGACAGCCAGACCCATCACGACACCTGCCACCAGCAGTTTGGATGACTCGTGGAAAATTAAGCGGAAAATATCGCGACTGTGAGCGCCAAGGGCAATGCGGACGCCAATTTCACGCGTTCGGGAACTAACCAGGAAGGTCAGCATGGCATACAATCCCGTGGCGGCCATAACCAGCGCCAGCACCGCCAGCAGCGACATCAAAACCATCGCAAATCGGTCTGGGATATTCCATTTGGCCAGCAAGTGATCCATCGCCACGATGCTATGCACCGGTTGGGTTGGGTCAACCTGAAGCGCCTGTTGACGGGCTGCCTGAATCAGTTGAACTGGATCATTTGAAGTCCGAACCACCACGTTCATCGCCAGGTAAGGATTTTGAGCATGAGGAATGAAAATTTCAGGTTGTGGGGTGCTTTTCAACCCGTAATACCGCGCATCTCCAACCACACCAACAATTTCATACGGATATTTTCCGCCCAGGTAATCAACCACCAATCGTTTTCCCACGGCATTTCCATCGGGCCATTCCCGGCGGACCAGGGCTTCATTCACAATTAACACCCTGGGTGTCTCTGGACGATCATCAACTGTGAAGGCCCGTCCGGAACGAAATGGAATTCCCACCGTGTCAAAATAGTTTGGTGTCACCATGCGGATGCTGGTTTCGCGAGGGACTCCAACTGGTTCCGGCTCTCCTTCGCGCCAGACCGGACGATCAAAATCCACCCCAACTCCGCTCATGGGCAAAACCGTGGTTGCCGCAACTGAGGTAACACCCGGAAGACTTTGCAATCGTTCATACAGGTTCTGGTAGTAAATCAGCCCTTGCCGGCCGTCCTTGTAGCTTCCGCCGTCGAGAAAAACCCGCAACACCAGTAAATTCGCGGATTTAAATCCTGGATCCACCGATAGCACATTGAGAAAGCTGCGAATAAACAGTCCGGCGCCAAACAGCAGTACCATTGCGAGTGCCACTTCAACCACCACCAGGGCTTTGCGCATTCGGTTTGGAAACACACCGCCCGTGGAATTGATGTGGTTGCTTTCCTGCAAGGTTTTGGCGATTCCCTGACGACTTCCGTGCAGGGCGGGGGCAATTCCAAACAGAATGCCAGTGATGATTGAAATCACAAAGGTAAAGAGCAAAACCTGAGGGTCAATCGCTACTTCAGCCAATCGTGGAATATCAGCCGGTGCCAGTTTGACCAGCGTTTCGATCCCAAGGAACGTCACGCCAATCCCAAGGCCACCGGCCAGGAGCGACAACATCAGGCTTTCGGTTAAAACCATCTGCAAAAGCTGCCGTCGCGAGGCCCCAAGCGCCTGACGAATCGCGATTTCCCGCTGTCGGGTCAATGATCTGGCCAGAAAAAGCCCGGCGACATTGGCACAGGCAATACACAGCACAAACCCGACCGCGCCAAACAGGGCCAGGAGCGGCAGGCGGGAGGTACTCACCAGTTCATCCTGAAGCCGAACCAGGGAAACCCGCCATCCGGCATTGGTTTTGGAAAACTGCTGGTCAAGGCCGGCGGCGACTGAATTGAGGTTTGATTGGGCCTGTTCAAGGGTGATGCCAGGTTTGAGTCGAGCTACAACTTTTAAAAAGTGATAATCACGAGGCGGCCCATCTGCAAAGCGTGCTCCGGTATAGGAACTTCTGACATTCCAGGGCACCCAGGCATCGGCCTCAGCTTCAGGGAGGGTCAGCCCCGAGGGCATTACCGCGACGACTCGCCAGAATTTGCCATCAATTGAAATTTCTTTTCCAATTACCTGTGGGTCACCACCTAAGCGACCCTGCCACAACTTGCGACTGATGACCACGAGCCGGTCACCGGATTGCAACTGATCAGCCGAATTAAAACTGGTGCCGATGGTGTCAGCCGGTGTGAATGGACGTCCAAGCAGGGGTTCCATGCCCAAAACTCGAAAGAAATCAGTGGAAGCCTGAGCCACTTTGATTTGCTCGGGTTCAAACTCTCCTCGCAATGTCCGTGGTGATTCATACCAGGTTGCCATTCCATCAAACGCCGAAGCCTGGGCCTGCCAGTCAAGGAAATTTCCGGGTGATGGCCCTACGTGGTCGAGGCCCTGGGTCTGGTGTGTATCCCAGACCATAACCAGTGAAGCTGGCTGGTGGTAGGGAAGTGGACGTAGCAAAACCGCATTGACCACGCTAAACAGCGCGGTATTGGCGGCAATTCCAACGGCCAGGGTGAGCACGATCAAGCTTGAAAATCCTGGTTGTTTCCGAAGCAGACGAAGACTGGACCGAAGATCAATTGACAGCATGGAGAGTTCCTCTGGAGAAAAGGCAGGTAAGGTCTGAGTTCTATCTGCAACCCAGCAAACAGATGGCTCAATAGGTATTGCCATGTGTGCAATTGGCGTTCCAGGGTCTATGTGAATAAATCTTTGAAAATGAATAGTTTGAGGATGAGAATGGGCGAAGATGTCGGGATGGTGCCCAAAGTCGGGAGGGGAGTGTTCGGTTTTGAACAGTTGGGGCGGGATCTTCGAAGAAGGATGGGGTTCCGGGTTCCGGGTTCCGGGTTCCGGGTTCCGGGTTCCGGGTTCCGGGTTCCGGGTTTTCGAAACCAAGAACCAGGAACCAAGAACCAGGAACCAGGAACCAGAAAGGCTAAGCTGGAAAATATTTGCCGATAATCGCAGCCAGTCGTTCGCGGGTTTCTTGGGTGATTTTTCCAGGATTGGTCATGACCGCATGTTTGAGAGCTGAATTATATGGTGATACCAGATCGCCCTGAGCCAGCCGTTCGACCGCCCCCAGAATAATCCGCTGGGCGTTGGTGACGTTTTTGTTCAGGTATTCGATGACCATTTCCACGGTGACGTCAGAGTGTCCCTGATGCCAGCAATCATAATCGGTCACCATGGCGAGGGTGGAATAGCTCATTTCGGCTTCACGGGCCAGTTTAGCTTCCTGGAGGTTGGTCATCCCAATGATGTCCATGCCCCACATCCGGTAAACATTTGATTCAGCACGGGTTGAGAAAGCCGGGCCTTCCATGCACAGATAGGTGCCGCCACGATGAATGGTCACATCACCCAGGCTGCGGCCAGCGTCTTCCACAATGTCAGACAGATATTTGCAGACCGGGTCGGCAAAGGTGATATGCCCGACGATTCCATTTCCAAAGAAGGTTGATTCCTGAACCCGGGCGCGTGTCCGGTCAAAAAATTGATCGGGAATCACCATGTGGAGTGGTTCGAGTTCTTCCTTGAGTGAACCAACGGCTGAAACTGACAGGATGAATTCGACGCCCAGGGTTTTGAGGGCATAGATATTGGCCCGAAAGGGGAGTTCAGTTGGTAAGAGGTAGTGGCCACGTCCGTGGCGCGCGAGAAAAACCACGGGAACACCATTGAGTGTGCCGCTGATAAAAGCATCTGACGGGTTGCCAAAGGGCGTTTCAACGCGGATTTCGCGGATATTTTCAAGCCCTTCCATCTGATAGAGGCCACTGCCGCCGATAATGCCGATTTTGATTGGTTGTTGAGTAAGATCTGACATGCGTTCTATGTATAACTCCTTGATTGATATTGAGTGAAATCGTGAAATAGCACAGTCGCGACTTCACGCTGCTTATTTTTTAAAGGCAAAAGACAGGACTGACACGACCAGAATGATAAAACCGATAATGCCCATCACAAATGCACCCTGAGCTGGCCCGGCATTCGATTTCTGGTTGCTCCTTTCATACATCCGAATGGCTTTTTGTGCCTGGAGCAAGCCAACCACTGATCCTGCGATTCCAAGCCAGAAATACGGCAGAACCAGACTTACCATCAACAAAACCAGACCGCTGATTGAAGCGCCGAGCGCAATCTGAGTTGATTTTTTGGCAGCGATTAAATCAGTGAGATCCTGGTCATAGTCATAGTGTTCCTCTCCTGGCTGGTTTGGATACGCCTGCATCTGGGACTGATTAAACATCATGTTGGGGGGTGGGGGCGCTCCTGGAAATCCTGAGTGTGGCGGCATTGGCATCCCACCTGGCGGTGCGCTTGACATCCCTGACACCATCGGTCCTCCTGATGGAAATCCACTTTGAGCATAGGGCGGATCAGGTGGTGGAGGTGGTGGAGGCGGTGGTGCCATCCAGG
>CAZXCE010000043.1:11078-24565 GCA_964639175.1 uncultured Clostridia bacterium | reverse complement strand
GTTGCGGCCAACTTTGCCAAAGCAGACCCTTACGTAATCAATGGACTCATTGCAAACTGGCGCGTTCGCCCCTGGACCACCGTGGTTGGCGAAATGGCAGCCACCCCAGTGCATCCAGACTGAAGAATCCAGGGCTGAAGACATTGGCTGAAGAATTGGTTTTCTTTCATCCCTCATCCTTCATCCCTCATCCCTTCGGTCGCCCTCAGCCCTGGTTTCTTCAGCCCCAACTTCCTATGAATCCAACCACTTCACACGAGCACATCACCGTCTGGCATCCGAGCGACCTGCCACAGGTTGAAGTTCGGCGGGGATTTTCGGTTGCGCGCACGATTCCCCGTCACTGGCACGAAGATTACCAGTTGTGTTTGATCCAGTCAGGAGTTGGGGAACTTCAGTATCGAGGGGCAACACTCCTGACGCCTCCGGCCAGTTTGTTCATCATTCATCCTGGCGAAGTCCACGCCAATCGGGCACTTGTGGCGACGGGGTGCAGTTACCGGACACTCTTTTTGACAACCAATCAAATGCATCAGGTAGCGCAGGAGATCCAGGGAGCCGCCGCGCCGCTTCCCTTTTTTCCATCCCCGATTGTGATTGAGCCTGAGATATTGAAGTGCTTTGAAAGCCTGCACCAGGCGTTGGAACAATCAACCTCCAGCCTGGAACGCCAGACGCGATTCCTCGATTTACTCACCCAGCTTATTCCCCATTTTTCGGAAAATCGTCCGGAAGTGCGTCCTCCTGGATCAGAACGGAAAGTGCTGAAACAGGCGTGCGAGTACCTGATTGAACATTTTGCGGAAAACATTTCATTAGAGACACTTGCCAGTATTGCCAATCTGAGTCCGTTTCACTTTCATCGCGTCTTTTCCGAGCATTTTGGAATGCCGCCGCATGCCTTCCAGACCCAGCTTCGCGTCCTGCACGCTCAGACCCTTTTGCGCCAGGGATGGCCAATTCCACAGGTTGCCAGCCAGACCGGGTTTGCCGACCAGAGCCATCTTAACCGCCATTTCAAACGTGTGACTGGCCTCACACCGGGGCAATACCGCCAAAACCGCAAGAACGTTCAAGACAGCCTCGCGCATATCCTCTAAGTTTTGAATTCCAATTCAGCAATTTCAAACTCAGAAGGCCGGCAACCTGCTGTGAGAGGTGTCTTTGTGATGCAACGTACTCAAAAATTCCTGTTGATTGAACTTCTGCTCTGCCTGTACGCCATTGGAAGCAGTCTTGTGGTGCTGTCGTTTCCACTCCCGAAACCTGGGCGAGATTCGGTTACCAAACCTTCCGCATCAGCTCAAATTGCCGTTGAAGTAGACTCGCCAAACTGGCAACTCACCGATCCCAAAGCGCGTGTCGAAGAGCATCTTGGTCGCAAAAGCCTGTTTATCCAGTCAGGGTTTGCTTTGTTAAAAGGCGTTGATTTTGAAAACGGCACGCTTGAATTTGATTTCGTCGCGCCGAAAGTCCCGGCCTTTATCGGAGCCGCATTCCGGGCTGAAAATTCAGATGACCACGAAATCGTTTACTTTCGTCCGCATAAGAGCAAGCTGCCGGATGCCGTCCAGTATACGCCGTCATTCAATGGTGGCGCTCCGTGGCAAATCTATAGTGGCAAAGGCTTTACGGATGCAGTCGAAATCCCGAGGGGCGAATGGGCTCACGCCCGCATCGAGATTGCAGGACTCGGAGGCAAAGTCTTTTTGAACAATTCCGCCGAGCCAGTCCTGGTGATCGAAGATCTGAAACGTGGATACAGCCACGGCACGATTGGGCTCTGGGCGATTGCCGGCGGCGGGCATTTCTCAAACTTTTCATATCGGGTTGATCCCGTGACTGACCGTCCGGAGAAAAAACCGCCAATGTATGATGCGGGGATCCTGACCCAATGGGAACTCTCCGAAGCCTTTGAAGCCAGTACCAGAAATCCAGAGCACCTTCTGTCTCCAGCCGAAATGAAGGCCCTGAAATGGCAGGCGGTTGGGGTTGAAGTGCCGGGCATGGTGGTTATTGACCGCTATCGTCACAGTCCAGGCGTCGTACCTTCGTTCGGAACAGTTGCCGAACGCACCGGAAAGGGCGAAAAACGCCGGTTTGTTTTTGCCCGCACCACGATTTATTCCGACCGTGACCAGGTAAAACGCCTGTCTATTGGCTACACCGACGAAGCGACACTCTTTCTCAATGGTTCACCCGTCTTTACGGGTCGGAGTGCCTATCGCTTCCGCGACCCAGGATTTTTGGGAATTATGGATGTTGAAGACGACACGCTCTATCTCAATCTGAAAAAAGGCCGCAACGAACTGGTCCTGACCGTGGCGGAGTACTTCGGTGGATGGGGTTTCATTTGCCGATTGGATGACATGCAGGGCGTCAAGTTGGAGAATTGAAGTGGGTTCCGGATTCCAGGTTCCAGGTTCTGGGTTCCGGTTTTTTGAAAAGGGTGTGGCTCAAAGTGGCCGCACCCTTACCTGCTTTTTTGTCCCGTCGGTTCTGTCTTTTTCAATGTCCCTGCTGTTTCTGGTTCTTAGGAATGCTTCGCCGCAGGGTTTCGAGTTCTTGGCGAAGAGCCGTTGGTTTATCCCCAGGAATCAGGCGTAGCGATTCCTCAATCGTAGATAAGGCGGCTTTGTGATTCCCTGACAGCAGATAGGCGCGAGCTAAAAGCGTGAGGCAGTCAACGGCTTTTCGATTGGTCTTCTCAACCGCCCGCAGAGCAATCTCCAGCCCACGAACTGGATCGCGCAGTGATTCCGGCTCACCCGTAATCAGGGTGACAGCATATTCAAATACCAGGTTTGGGAGAGCATCAGGTGGACGTGCGAGTTCTTCTTGCATTTCCAAAGCACGTTGGGTCAATGCCTTCGCTTCAGAAATTTGCCCCTGGCGGTTGAGGGCAATAGCAAGGTTGCGGAGCGCAAGGGTTAATTCTGATTTGAACTGGGAATGATTTGGATCTTGCTGGTACAAACGCTCATACACTTCTTTTGACCGACGAAGCAAGGTTGTCGCTTCCTTCAGGTTGTTTTGTTTGATTTCTAGTCCGCCAATAATATTCAATATCTGGCCAACTTCACGTTGATACAATACATAGTCAGGGTTGTTTTGAGTCAGTAATTCAGCCATCTGCAAGGCAATAGTGTATTCTGAAATGGCTTGCTGGTTCTCGCTGATTAAGGCAAATGTACCCGCTAAAGAGAAAATTGGTATAATTCTTGCAATTTGAGCTTTTACATTGGTCGGATCTTTCTCAGCCAAAGTTATTCTGATTTTTTTGGCTTGCTGATGATATTCAATAGCCTGATATGGATCACCAGTATTCATCAACAAATTGCCGATCCGAATATTGGCCAGGGCCAACCCATTGAGCCAGCTTGTGTTATTTGGATTAAGCCTGGTCACGTGCTCAAGGTGGTGCTTGGATTCTTTGAGTATTTCCAATCCTTGAGGCGCATTTCCAAGTGCATAGATTTGATCACCATAACTACCCAGATTCTGTGCTAGATCAAATTCGATGTCTGCATTATTTGGGTCTTCCCGATAAAGGACTTCGGCCAGTTTGACGCTTTTTCGATAGGCATCCAGAGCTGCCGTCTGGTTGCCATTATAAACAAGGGTAAGTCCATACTGACAATATAAATATGGCAATTTGGTTTGAGCTTGTGGAGAGGCTCCAATCACCATCAGTGATTCGCACAAATCAATTGCCCTTCGATAAAACTCAAACCCTTTAGTGACGTGTCCGGTATACACCATCATGTCCCCGATGCGAGCCAAATTCTCAGCCAGGTTCAACTGAAATTGGGCAGAACGGATTTGTTGCTGGTCGGTTATAGCTTCACGGATGGCCAGGGCTTTCTGGTAACTGGTGAGGGCTTCACTCGAATGACCAAGATTATTGGTAATTGGATGCCCCTGAATATCCCCAATGCGCTGATAAGCAGTGGCCAGTTCCAGTTGTAATTCAGGGTCTGAACCGGCTTCGGATTGCAGGCGATCCAGGTAAATCAGTGCTTTTTTGACAACCTGTTCGCGGGCCGGCGTCGAGCCCGGCAAATCCCGGATTGAATCGTGAAATTCAAATAGAAACGAGTTAGCCAGTTCTCGCACTTCCTGAAAGCGGCGGATGGCGCGTTCTTTCTCAAGTTTGGCCACATATGCCTGATAGAGTGTGGCGCTGATGCCTCCGGTCAGCGTGAGGACAATCAGTCCGGTGGCAACAACCAGAACCCGTTGACGTTTGATGAATTTCCGGGTGCGTTACCAGGTTGAATCAGGTTGAGCTAGGACGGGCAATCCATCCAGATGTCGGCGAATATCTTCGGCAAACTGTTCAACTGACGAGTACCGTTGGGCTGGATTTTTTTGTAAGGCTTTCAGCAGAATCGTGTCCAGATCGCCTTCCAGTCGTTGTCGCAGGCGTTTTGGACTTGATTCGCTCCGCTGAGAAACGAGTTCCTGTGGAGTGATAGAATCCGTGGTTGAATCCTGGCGTTCGCGAGTGTTCAACCAGTTGATCGCCGTACTTGGCCGATGTGGATCAGTATCACAAATCGCCTGCTCAATCTCGATTCGATTTGACTGGGTGCGCAGATAGGGATGCAGGCCGGTCAACAACTCAAATAACACAATCCCGAGCGAATACACATCCGTGGCGGTGGTGACCGCTTCCCCTCGAATTTGTTCCGGGCTGGCATAACGCGGAGTCATCATCCGTAGCCCAGTCTGGGTTTGTTCCAGCGAAACATCCCAGGCATTTGGATCAAGCAATTTCGCAATGCCAAAATCCAGAAGTTTCGGTTCACCTTCAGCCGTCACCAAAATATTGCCGGGTTTCAAGTCTCGGTGGACAACCAGTTTCTGATGGGCAGACTGAACGGCAGCACAAATTTTGAGAAACAACTGCAATCGTTCACGAATACTCAGTTTATGCTGATTACAAAAGGTATCAATGGATGTACCTTCGATGTACTCCATCACCAAAAACGGAAGGCCCTCGCTGGTTGTCCCACCATCGAGCACCCGGGCAATGTTTGGGTGTTCCAGACCGGCCAGGATGTGACGTTCCTTGCGAAACTGTTGAAACACAACGGTGTTCCAGAAAGTAGGTTTGACAATTTTAATGGCGACCAGCTTGTGGAATTGTTCATCCACCCGTTTCGCCAGATAAACGGCTCCCATTCCACCGCTTCCCAATTCCCGAACAATCTGGTATGGCCCGATCCGCTGTTCCGGAGCGAGAATTTCTCCATTTTCCATCAAACCAGAAAAAGCATTCATTCCAGGAGGGATATCAATAAAGCTCCCGGCTTTCTCAAACGATTCGATCAGTGACCAGACTGCATTGCGCAACAACTCATTTTCTCCACATCGGGCATTGAGGAGAGATTCTCTGGCCCGCGGAGGGCAATCCACCACCTCATTGAACAGCTCTTTCATTCGTTCCCACTGGGTTGCGGAATAGTTATTGGACATGGGACTACGGGGTTCAGGGTTCAGGGTTCAGGGTTTGGGGTTCAGGTTTTTAAAGGACTTAAAGGACTTAAATCCGAAAACCCGGAACCCGGAACCCTGGTTATGGTTCAGATTTTGTCAGTTCCCGAAACAGCCAGGCTTTGGCAAATTGTAATTCACGTTTGACGGTACTGAGCGAAAGGTTCAGGGTTTGGGCAATCTCGTCGAGACTCAGGCCAACAAAGTAAAAGAGTTCAACCACTTTGGCCTGCCGTTCGTCAATGACAGCCAGCCGGGTCAAAGCTTCGTCAAGCAAAAGGATTTCTTCCAGATTTTCATCGGCAATCAGGAATTGTTCGGCATCAACCAGCGTGACTCTCCCCTCTCTGGGAAAGCGTTTCTCCGCGCATTTTCGCCGGGCGTAATCCACCAGAACCTGCCGCATCACTCTGGCCATAGTGCCCATAAAATGTGACCGGTTGTGCCATTCCAGTTTGTGCTGATTGAGAAACTTGAGAAGAACTTCGTTTACCAGTGCCGTTGGTTGCAAAGTATGACCGGCTCGTTCCTGAGAAAGCTGATATTGGGCCATCCCCCGCAGTTGTTCATAAACCAGCGGAAGCAACTGATCAAGGGCTTCCGGGTTTCCCCGTTCCCACTCTTTGAGTAAGTGAGTAATGGTGTGAGTGTCATTGGTCATAGCTCGAAAAGTGATTGACCTGAAAAGAGTTGGAAACCGAAATTTGATTTTCTCCAAAGCTGCACGGAAGTCAATTCAAAAGGTTGTAACTCAGCGAACAGATTGCCAAATCCTCTGCTCTCCCCGAAGTTCTCATAACAATGTCGAAAAAAATATTTAGTGTGAGCTGTTTTTTCCTGGACTACGCCATGTAAGCCAGAAAGTGAAAGTGAATACCGGCCATTTTCAAGGGAAGCAAGCCCCCCAACTGGATAACTCAGCTTCTCTTTAAAAGATTGCTCGACGTGCTGATGAATTCCCAGCAATGAGTTCAATTCATTGTTTAACTGCAAAGGAGTGTGTTTATGACAAATCCGTTCAATCAACCACCTCTGATTTTAAAAGGAGTGTGGTTAACTTGTATACTGGGCTGCATTCTTGTCTTCAATTCTGGAATGCAATCACAACCGATTTTACAACCAACGCCAAAAACAAATTCCTCTCCCAAAAAGTTATTACAGTTACCCGTTTCCGCGCTTAATCAACTTGATTCACTTCCGATTACTTTTGAGAAAAACATTGGACAGGCAGATTCCAGAGCCAGATTTCTGACACGGAGCGCCAGCGGGACTGTTTTTTTTACGCCTACGGAAGCAACAGTACTGGTACGCCCAACACACCACTCGAATTCACACCCCAACACACCGGCGAGCGTTGCTCAAAAACAACCGGCGCAAATCGTCCAGATACAGTTCAAAAACGCTCGGCCGTCCACAAACTTGCGTGGAATCAATCAATTATCAGCCCGAAGTAACTATTTTATTGGAAATGATCGGGCTCAATGGAAACCAGATGTACCTCATTTTGAAAGTATTTGTTACCAGGAGATTTACCCTGGAATTGATCTGGTTTTTTATGGGAATCAACGTCATCTGGAGTTTGACTTCCAACTATCGCCTGGGAGCAATCCTCAGGACATCAAACTGGCGTTCAACGGGGCTCAAAACCTCAGACTCAATTCGACTGGAGATCTGATCATTACCACTCAGTCTGGCCAACTGCTCCAACACAAACCTGTCGTCTATCAAGCCATCAATTCGGGAAAAACATTTGTGGATGGGAGCTATATCATTCTTCCATCAGGAGAAGTCGGGGTTCAAGTTGGGGATTATTCCCCAGAATACCCGCTCATCATTGATCCGATTTTATCCTACGCAACTTATTTGGGTGGCACAGGATATGACCAGTGCAATGATATAGCCGTAGACTCCAGCGGCAATATTATCCTTACTGGATATACCACATCACTTCAATTTCCAGTTGGAAACCCAACGCAATCCACTCATTTTCCAACCGATGAAGTTTTTGTAACAAAACTGAACCCAACGGGAACAACCCTCATCTATTCAGTTTATTTAGGGGGTACAAACACCAATAGTTCGGTTACCGTAGACCAGGGTGAAGCAGTTGCAATTGACTCAACTGGAAACATTTACCTTACTGGAGAAACAAACTCGACGGATTTTCCAGTTACGGCTGGGGCAATCCAACCCAACTTAAATGGGTGCTGTGACTCGGATGTGTTCATTACTAAACTCAATGCCGCTGGGAATCAGCTTCTCTATTCAACGTACCTGGGCGGGGATTTTGGAAACGAACAAGGGACAGATATTGCGGTTGATTCAGCCGGAGCCATCTATACCGTTGGGTTTACCAATTCACTCAACTTTCCAGTCACGCCTGGAGCCTTTCAGACAACGGGTGGAGTGGCTCAGAATGGCGGCATCATTGATGGATTTGTCGCCAAAATCAATCCAGCGACGTCTTCCCTGGTTTATGGAACCTATCTCGGAGGAAGCAATGCTGACAAAATCGAAAAAATGGTTTTAACCTCAGCGGGTGACGTTCTCCTGGTCGGAGACACCAACTCACCCAATTTCCCAACCAAGCCGGGCGCCTACCAGCCACTTCCAAATGGCAGTTGCTGCAACTATGATGCCTTTGTGGCCAAACTCAACTCAAATGGAACAGATCTGGTCTTTTCGACCTACCTCGGCGGAGCAACCGGAAACGATTTTGGAACCGGGATTGGAGTTGATTCCACCGGAAGCATTTTGGTCGGCGGATATACCGGTTCAACTGATTTCCCAGTCACCAGCGGAGTGATCCAGCCGACTGGTGGGGTGAACCCCGTCTCAGGGATTTATGATGGCTTTGTTACCAGGCTGAACAGTTCCGGGTCAGCACTTGCTTTCTCAACGTATCTCGGCGGAAGCGGTACCGATCAGGTTTTGGATCTGACAGTTGACTCAATTGGAAATGCACACATGGTTGGATTAACCGCCTCACCAGATTTTCCGCTGGTTGACCCGCTCCAACCGGCATTTGGTGGAGGCGCTTATGATGGATTTGTGGCTGAAATCGGATCAACCGGCACCACCCTGGTCCATTCAACCTATCTGGGTGGCTCTGGAAACGAAATCCCCTGGAGCGTGTTCGTAGATGCCTCACACAATGCCTTTGTTGGAGGAACAACGACTTCGGTCAATTTCCCGACTCACACTCCGTACCAGGCATCGAATCAAGGTGGAAATGATGCATTTCTGGTCAAAATTTCCCCTTGCCCGGTATTGAGCATTCAACCAGCCGTTCTCCCAGCAGGAGTCATTGGCCTGGGGTACAACCAAAATCTGTCAGTGACAGGTGGGCAATCACCCTATACCTTTACAATTTCGAATGGCACGCTTCCAGCCGGGCTGACATTGAGTGCGGCGGGAATTCTTTCTGGAACTCCTTTCACCGTTGGCACTTCACAATTTACCATACAAGCCCAGGATGGGAATCAGTGCCGGGGAAATCAATCCTATACTCTGACTATTTCCTGCCCATCAATGACACTCAATCCAACAACACTTCCTGGAGGAGCAAGTGGATCGGTCTATAACCAAAGCCTGAGTGCAACAGGAGGACAACAACCCTATACGTTTACCATTTCAGCCGGATCACTTCCGGTTGGATTGACCTTAAACTCAAGCGGGCTGATTTCAGGAGTTCCACTGGTTGCCGGAACCGCCCAGGTTTCGATTCAAGCTCAGGATACAACCGGGTGCGTCGGAAGCCGAACCTACATCCTGACAGTCGCCTGCCCGGCAGCCACGATTATCCCGGCAACATTACCAACGGCAATGGTTGGAACTGGTTACCAGGAGATGCTCACGGTGAGCGGTGGGCAAATAGCGTTTACCTTTGATTTGGTCAATGGTGTGCTTCCATCAGGGGTGACACTTTCCTCAACTGGTCAGCTCAGTGGAACTCCAACCCAGAGCGGAAGTTTTCCGTTCACAGTCCGGGCAACATCCGAGAGTTGTTGTACCTACCTTCAGCCTTTTGTCCTGGAGGTGCAATTTGTTCCAACGATTGATCCAACACCTGATGGTGGGTTCTCTCCTCTGTTAAATGGTGATGTGATCGCCTTAGGTATCCAACCCGATGGGAAATGGGTGATTGGCGGGTCTTTCACCCAGGTGAATGGACAGCCACGAGCTTACATTGTCCGGCTTAACCCAGATGGTTCAGTTGATACTTCTTTTGCGGATTCTGGTTTGAATGGTTCCGTTCGAAAACTCATCATTCTTCCGGATGGAAAAATACTGATTGGAGGAGATTTTAATCAAGCTGGTGGATTTACCCGAGTGCAACTTGCTCGGCTCAATGCCAATGGTACGGCTGATCCAACCTTTCAAGCACCCGTCCTGGCAGATGGAAACGGTGGGTTTATCACGTTTGCCCGCCAGACCGATGGCAAAATCGTAGTTGGCGGCGGCTTCTCCCAGGCAGAAGGTCAACCCCACGCAGGTTTGATTCGATTAACAACCAATGGCGCAGTTGATACAACGTTTAATCCGCAAGTCCTTCGTCCGGGGTTTATTCCTTTGGTCTGGACAATTGCCATCCAATCCGATAGTAAAATTGTGATTGGTGGAGACTTCTCACTTGTCAATTATGAAGGACGTCAAAATATTGCCCGATTGAATTCAAATGGAACTCTGGACACAACCTTTACAGCTTCTTCAAATGCCAGAGTGTACGCACTTGCCCTTCAACCCGATAAGAAAATCCTGGTTGGCGGAGTCATGTCGGTTTTGAGTGGCCAAGCTGTCATCAATCTGGGGCGGCTCAATTCCAATGGAACACCTGATTCTGGATTCCTGCCGTCAGCCAATGCCAGTGTCAATACAATGGTGGTCCAAACCGATGGAAAGATACTGGTTGGTGGATTTTTCAATATTGCGAATGGAGATTTTCGCAATTACATCATGCGGCTCAACGGGGATGGAACGGCTGACAATACCTTTATTAATCCAGGATTGAATGGATATGTGTGGGGGCTTGGACTTGAGCCAAATGGCAAAATTGTTGCGGGTGGAGGCTTTACCCAGGTGGGTTCTCTCAACCAGAAATATCTCGTCCGATTTGTCAGTCCGTCAACGCCAACTCAAGAACTCATCATTGCCCCAGGTGGCACTTCAGTCACCTGGAATCGGAGTGGAAATGGTCCAGATGTCTGGCGAACCTACTTTGAACTTTCAACCAATGGAGGAGCAACCTACTCACTGCTTGGACAAGGCACTCGAATTGGGACTTCGACCAACTGGCAACTAACCGGGTTGAACTTGCCCAGTGGAGCACCTTTCCTTATTCGGGCCCGGGGGGTCACCATCAGTGGTGAAACCAATGGATCAGGCGGATTGATTCAGCAAATTCAGGCATCCACTTCAGGAAAACCTGATTTGCCTGGACGGGAAAAATAGACCTGACGATTGGTATTACCATTGAGGGTTCACGGTTGTGAAACAGGGCGCGGTTGGGTTGAACCGCGCCCTGACACTTTTTGATCCTTCTTATCCCATCTGCCCTTTTTATCTTTTTACGTCCTGAGTCGGACACCGCAATATCGGCAATAGATGCCTTCCCGGTCAGCGTCACCAATCGGAAAAACACCTCCACATTCAGGGCATCGGTCAATTTTTTCTTTTTTCTTTTGTTGAAAATGGCTTATTGCCCAAAGCAGCACCATTGTTCCAACAATAAAGATCCATTGACTTTCCCAGTACGCCCCAGCCACGAATGCCACACAAGAGATTATCCCACTGAGAACATAAATCTGAGGCTTCATCAACTCAAGTTCTACGCCTGTGTTTCTATATTGCGTGATTGCCTGGCTTGAACTCTTCTCCCCAGTCAGGTATCCACAACGACGACAGTACCCGGATTCAGGATTAAACTGATCTCCTTGATGGCAAACTTCGCACCGGGCGGCCAGTCCTTCATTTTTGATTTGAAATTGGGGTGGAGTTGAGTGCGACATGGGTATTTTTGTTCAATCATTTCTGAGCTGAGTACCGCAAAACCGGCAAAAATTTCCTTTTCGACTGTTGCCCAACGGAGACTTTCGACGGCACTGCGGGCAAGAATCCTGGTTTAACCACTGTATCCCAAGTATCCAAAGCCATACCAAAGTCATCCAGCCAGCAGCAAACAACACAAAGCCAAAATAATAAAAGAACACAAAACACAGAGTCAGTCCCGATAAGATTATGATTTGATTGATTTTTCCCTGTGATACTACTCGCTGGTCTATCTTTTCAAATGCCTGCAGAATTTCTGGCGTGGTTCGTTTCCCGTTTGCCGGGCTACACTTCCGGCAAATACCGGTTTGAGGATCCCAGGTATCTGGCTGATGGCAAACTGGACATAAAACAGTTGGCGGAACAAGGGTCACGTGGAAAAGTCTCTCAAAGAAAGTAAGTGGAGGAGCAATGAATTTTTCAGATTACACCGAAGATCGAATTTGCCAGGAGTTTGGATTTCCCAGTTTTGCTTCAGACCCGTTTCTCGTCAACAGCCTGCTTTCGCTGAGACTCTTGCTTAAACCGTCTTTCGATGCCGAAGTCTGTATTTCGCTTGTGATTTGTGGACCGACCGCGATGCTTCAAATTGCAGCGTTTGCTGAAGCCTACCAGTATCAGCCCTCTCCAGCCTGGCACCCAGCGGTTGACCTCCAATCGTGTGAAATTCCGCTTGATTCAACCCAAAACCTGATTATCTCGACTGAAGAAGCCCTGCGGAGTCTTCCTAAGCGTGGGCTTGACGTATGTGATGGGATGGGCTTTTCCCTGGTGATTCTCAAAAAGGGCTGGCCTTCATTTTTTAAAGGAAATGCTGGTGCAACTCACCTGCAACCAATTATTACCCCATTGATTTTGCTGGCATTGGAATATGTTCAAAAACCACTCTGTACACATGCCGTTCGTCAAGCCGGCTTCTATGTCGGGCTAAATGTTGAACCCAGGCGTATTTTTGAGTCTTTCCCATCCAATAAAGTGCTCATTTTGGGCACTCCAACAGAAAATCAGGAAGTCATCCAGGCGTTGCGAAAAGTTTCTCATCAGACTGAGGACTGAACCGGCCCTCTCTCTGTTATTCCTGATCTGGGTCAATCCCAAGTGCTTTGAGTTGGGCAGCCAATCGAGCAGCCTTTTCAAGCGCTTTTTCTTTTTCCAATCGTTCGGCTTCGGCTTCCTGTTGAGCCAGTTCGGCTCTGGCTCGTTCGGCTTCGGCGACTTGTTGTTGCAGTTCAAGCGGTGTGGGGACCCAATTTCCTTGTGCATCATAAAAACGCAGCCACAGCCGATCTTCTCCGTGATAGGTGCCGTGCCACAAGCCCAAACCCAGCTCTAATCCTGGCATCCAAAATCGGCCTTGATGATCTGTGACTTCACTAAATCGCCCACCACGCAGTTCAAAAACTCGCGCTTCGCTGGTGTACCGGCTAAATGTGACGTAATAGGGCACGCGCAAATACTGTTCATACACCTCCCATTTGGTTGGTTCCGCGCCTGATTTTACCTCACGGAGCGTTTGCCCCAGATCTTCTTTTTCCGTGCCTGGTGATAACAACTCAACAATCAGAAATGGGTTAACCCCTTCCTGCCAGGTCACATAACTCAGCCTCATTTCCCGCTTTTCTTGAACCGGTAACCCAACAGCGGCAAACCAGTCGGGACGTTTATTCCGGCGTGGATGATGCACATCATAGTAGAGGTTGATATCGCTCCCGATGAAAATTTCGGCTTCAGAAAAGTTCGCAGGACGAAATGTTTCTTCTAACAAACGCGGCTGCCACAGGTGGAATTCATCCGGCATACCTGATTGTCCAACCTCCTCATCTGGTAAGTCATACATCGTTGGAAGGGTTTCTTTTGGTGGCAATGGTGGATCAGTGGCGACGGGTTGTCCAACCTCCTCATCTGGTAAGTCATACATCGTTGGAAGGGTTTCTTTTGGT
>CAZXCE010000043.1:0-10978 GCA_964639175.1 uncultured Clostridia bacterium | reverse complement strand
GGCAATGGTGGATCGGTGGCTAACGGGCGACTCGACACAGCGGTGACCTCCTTTCACATTCGCATGACAGTCTCAGGTAAAGATAGTCCAAAATGACACGTTGCCCAACCGAATTTTCAGATGGACTCCCGCTTGTGACCATAAAAAATTCACAAAAGCTTGAACTCTGCGCCCAGAAAGAGTATCTGAAACTGTCACGTCACACCATTTTTCGCAGCTTATTCCAGAACTGGTATGAACATTGTCATTTTAGACGACTACCAAGATGCGGTTCGCAGTTTACAGTGCTTCACAAAATTAAAGGATCACCAGGTCACGATTTATCAGGACACGACGCGGGATCTTGACACTCTGGTTGAACGGCTCAAAGACGCCGAAGCAGTCGTGCTCATCCGTGAACGAACATCCATTACCCAGCCACTCTTACAACGGCTTCCCAATCTGAAACTTATCAGCCAGACCGGTAAAATCAGCCATCATCTGGATCTGCAAGCCTGTACGGCGCGCGGCGTTGCCGTGGCTGAGGGGATGGGATCCCCAGTGGCACCGGCTGAACTCTGCTGGGCCTTGATTATGGCCGCCAGTCGCCGATTGCCGGACTATTGCAACGCCTTGCATCAGGGACGCTGGCAACAAACCCAAACACCAGGGCTGGGACGGGTTCTTAAAAGCCTGACACTTGGCATCTGGAGCTATGGGAAAATTGGGCGAGTAGTCGCCAGTTATGGCCGGGCGTTTGGAATGGAAGTACTTATTTGGGGGCGCGAATCATCCCTGGCCGCCGCCCAATCAGATGGCTTTCGGGTGGCCGGCAGCCAAAACGAACTCTTTTCCAAAAGCGATGTGCTTTCAATTCATTTGCGGCTCAATGCGGCCACTCGCGGCTGTATCAAGTACACCGATCTGGCTCGAATGAAACCGGATGCGCTCTTTGTCAATACCAGCCGGGCTGAATTGATTGAACCTGGGGCACTTGAACGGGCACTCAACGAAGGTCGCCCAGGCAGCGCGGCACTTGATGTGTATGAAAGCGAGCCGATCCTTGACGCCAATCATCCGCTGCTGAAGATGAAGAATGTTCTCTGTTCGCCGCATCTGGGCTATGTCGAGAAAAGCAGCTATGAACTGTATTTCAAAGCGGCCTTTGAAAATATCCTGACGTTTGCCGCCGGGAAACCACAAAACATTGCCAATTCGCAGGTGTTTAAGTAGGGCCGGGGTCCTGGTGCTTGGTTCCTGGTGCTTGGTTCCTGGTGCTTGGTTCCTGGTGCTTGGTTCTTGGTGCTTGGTGCTTGGTTCCTGGTTCTTGGTGCTTGGTTCTTGGTTCTTCTTCGAAAGTATTGATTCCGAAGCACTAAGCACCAGTCACCAAGTACCAAGCACCAAGCACCAGGCTTCTGTCCAGTTTCAGGTTATGAAAATCAAGCACGAAACCGCTCCACAACGCTGTGAGATATGCCATCAATCGGATTGCTTCACTCCGGAAACCGGGGCGTGTCACCGATGTCAGCCAGTCAGCCAGACAATTCAGGCTGACCGGCCACCAATATTGAATTCACAGGTGGAAGCCAACCTGGAATGGCAATTTCTGACTCTTGTCGAGGCGCGCCTGGAGGAACGAAAGCAGGAACAACTCCAGGTTCAGAAATGGCGAAAACGGCTGTCCTGGGTAGGGACTATTTTCCAGGGAATTCTCTTTTTGCTGATTGTAATGTGGTCAATTGCTTATTTACTTGCCTTTGAGCAAGGAATGAATCCTCTATTTGGACTGTTATTGATTGTGATCATGCTGAGCCCGCTTCTTTTTAGCTTTCTCTATTCAAAAAAACCAGGCTCTGATCAAAAGTAAAGATGAGTACTTCTGGACCAATGAACCATCTCGAATTTGAACACCGCCTCAAAATAGCGCTGATCGAAGAACTTGAAGCCTGTCAGGATCGCTTTTCCAATGAAGTGATGCTGGCGTTTGATTTGGGGTGTCATCCCTGGCATGGATACCTTGAGCCCAGCTTTTTGACGACCACCGAGCCTGAAAAAATTCTCCCAGAGGAGAAATGGCAATCTGTCGGAAGCTGGAAACTTTACAATTTTCCCTATCAAGGATCAGGTTGGTTGAAAGTTGCTGAAATTGAAAAATGGATGCAAACCGAGTGGACAAACTCATCCCAAAAACAAGCAACTGCCGGGTGCTTCTTTCAACTTTGTGCCCGAGTGGTAATGTCCAACGAAGTCATCCAGTGTCTCAAATCATTCCACCTGGCTCTGGACTTTGAAGCCGCCGTCATGGATCCGGATGACTCGACGTTCACCAATTATATTGAAAACACGTTGATTCAATGGCATGAATGATACTGTTTTGCGATACATACTTTGTATCAGAAAACTGTCAAGTAATTCAATCAAATGAGCTTAGCGAACGACTACTGACGACTGACTACAAAAATCTTGCAGACCAACCGATGACTTCACCCTGGAACCAGGCCACACAGCAACCCCGGCACTGGCTCTGGATGAGTGCTACACCGGGTCAATCCCGGATTACACCCGTATCCCACGCTTGCCGTTCCGGCCCATAACCTGGGATTTTCGTCAACCCGATCCATCTCGGACCCACGGGATGTGGATGGTTCCGCTCAGCAGTGGCTTTCATAAAAAACGTCACTGGGTTTTCAATTGCATTCCAGACAGGTATCTCCCGAGTTCACACCAAAGGGCCGTCACTCTGGGACTGTGGCACCAGCCCGAAATTCTGTTCCCAATCTTGAACCAGTTACTCAACGTCGAGCAGTCTCCCTACCTGACGCTGGTTTTGCGGTCTGATCTGCCCACAATCCCACTGGCCACCAACCTGCACCAATGTATTGAACAGCTTCTGACCCACCCACGAATCCAGGATTTTGTGTTTTCCACGCCGGCTCAAACCCTGACCCACATTGGACTGAGAGACAAGTGAGGGGTTGCTGGTTGAATGCGCACTCACACCAGTGGCAAGATGCACCCGCATCCGCACAGTTTTTCAAGCTCCACTTCAATTCAGCTCTCAGGAGATCAGCCAATGAATATCCGCCTGCCCCGGCCAAAGCACTGGCTTTGGGTCGTCGTTCTGATCCTGCTCGGTTGTGTCTCACCGCTTCAGGCCCAGGAGAAACCGCCGGCTCAAACCTGGAATGACCCACAACTCAAGCCGTCTGACCCGCTGACGCCGATGAACAACGCCTTTCGGGTCGCCTATGCGAATCTCCGAAGTCGCATTCTGGCCGAAACCAGCCCGGTCATTGTCCATGCCGGAGACAAATTGATCCTGTTCCGGAACGGGGTTCAAACTGATGTGGCAACCTTCACGCCACGCTATCACGAACTCAAATCTGTGGCCCACGTCCCGCTTGCGCTCTATGTGATGCTCGTTCACGATGCGGGCTCAAAACTGACCTCAGAGCAACTCACCCAGTTGCGCGACTACCGGGCACTGGTGGTGGCGGGACGCGATTCAATCGCCGGACGCAACTTCGCTCCTGAACAACAAACCCGGCAGTACCGATTGCTGGATCAGGCACTGGCGTTGATTGATGCCACACTGAAAGATGGAATGGTCAGCCGTCCTGCCCTGCGGCAATACACCAAAAGTCAGGCTCAAGACGTACTTGCCAATGCCTATGACGCCGCCGATGACCAGCTTGCCACCATGGACACTCAGGTCAAAGCCTGGCTGGCTCAAATGACGCCCGAAGAACGCAAACGGGTGAAAATTGCGGTTGGCTCGGCCCATATGCCACGCATTGGCAACATTGCCATGCAGTATTTTTCGGCCACCTTCAACGAACCGTATGAAGGCCGGTTTGAAACCGAAGAAGAAGATAAAAATGACTTTCGGTTGATCTATGCTGAATCCCTCTTTGATGAAAAAGAGATTCTGAAAGTCCTGGGAACCCACATCCTTGATGAAGGCGTCGGGGTGTTTTTCTTCAACGATACCCAGCGGATGCACCGCGACCTGATGGCTGACGCCGGAGAAAAAATCATTCGCAAAAAATTTGGCCGCAAACCAAGAAAGAAATAATACCATTTAGGGTTCAGGGTTCAGGGTTCAGGGTTCAGGGTTCGGGAAAATCAAAGGACAAAAAGGACAAAAAGGACATCAACTTGAAGACCCTGAACCCTGAACCCTATTTTTCATCAAGCCCTTACCCCTGAGCCCCTGAGCCCTCTCTTATGGAACATCCACACGTTGAACTTATTCGCCGTTTTTATACCGCCCGTGCTGAAAATGACCGCGATACACTTCGCGAAATCCTGGCCACCGATGTTGCCTGGCACGATCCGTATCCGCCGCCACACGGAGGCGATCTGGTTGGAATCGAAGCCGTTTTCCGCGAAATCATTGATAAGGCCGGAGAACTCACCGGCGGCAGCACCCGGCTCTGGTTGCACGACGTGCTGGCCAATGACCAGCACGCCGTGGCCCTCGTCAACTGGTCAGCGACCTATCGTGGAAAAACGATGGAAGGCCGCGAAGTCGCCGTTTATCACGTTCATAACGGCCAAATCACCGAAGCGTGGTTCTACCCGGAAGATAAAGCGGCATCGGACGCGTTTTTTCAATAGCAAGCTCTATTACATCACGCGCTCTTTTGGAGTACCGGTCATGTCAAAACCAAAAATTGAGCTGCAACAGATTTATATCCAGAATCGCCAGGAGTGGCGCGACTGGCTGACCCACAATGGCCACACCTCGCCGGGAATCTGGCTGGTGTACTATAAAGTCACCACTGGCAAGCCGAGCGTCAAATACACTGATGCCGTCAAAGAAGCATTATGTTTTGGCTGGATTGACAGCAAGGCAAAGTCCATTGATGCCGAGCGCTATATGCAGATGTTCACACCGCGTAAAGCCAAAAGCGTCTGGTCTAAACTCAACAAAAGCTATATCGAAGAATTGATTGAACTTGGCTTGATGGCTGAGGCCGGATTGCAAAAAATCGAGGCCGCCAAAGCGGATGGTTCCTGGACAACACTGGATGCGATTGAAGAACTGGTCGTCCCGATTGACCTTCAAACCGCGCTGGAGACCAGTGAAGCCGCCAGCCGCTATTTTGAACAGGCCAGCAATTCCACGAAAAAAAGCCTGCTCTTCTGGGTTGAAAGTGCCAGACGCCAGGAAACCCGCGCCAAACGCATTGCCCAACTGATCGAATGTGCTGTGGAAAATAAAAACCCGGTTGATCGAAATGCCCCGCTAGTTTCAACGGCGAGGCTGGTGACGCAAAAAGGCACATCCAATGGATCAAACTGAAACGAATACCCAAAACATTCATACCCTGGTCAGATTTGAAGAACTCCACCACATCATCACCCAACATTTGTCGGGTAGCGAAATTGTCAAACAGTGTGCCTTTGCTCATAACCCAATGAAGAACTGACTTTATGAACCGAGTTAAATTCCTGATTACCGTTCTCAGCCTGATTGTTTGTGCGCTGCCAGTACTTGGACATGATACCTGGTTGATTCCAGGCCGTTTTTCAATTCCAGTTGGAGCAACCATCCAGTTGGACCTGACCAGTGGCATGACGTTTCCAGCCCTGGATACCGCCATTAAACCGGAACGTATTGACCGGGCAAAGTTTCGACTGGCGGATCAAACCCTGGATATTTCGAAAATTTCACCTGCGGCACATTCGCTCCGCTTCCAAACCGAGCTGGCTCAGGCCGGAATCGCCACGCTTTGGGTTGAACTCAAACCCAAAGCACTGACACTGACTCCAGCCAAAGTTGAAGAGTATTTGAAAGAAATTGACGCGCCCGAAAGCGTCAGGAACCGCTGGAAAACATCTGCGTCGCCAAAACAGTGGCGCGAAAGCTATGTCAAACACGCCAAAACCTTCCTCAAGGTAGGAAACCCCACGTCAGATCGCTCGTGGGCTGAGCCAGTCGGGATGGTTCTTGAAATTGTGCCCGAACGTGACCCAACCGCGCTCCACTCTGGCGACGAGTTCCCGGTGCGCGTTTTAAAAAATGGTGCTCCACTTCCAGATTTTCCGCTCGGGCTGGTGCGTGCCGGTCAAAAACACGGGATCATTCAAAAAACCGATGCGGAAGGCAGAATTGTTTTCCACTTGAAAAGCGGTGGGAAATGGTTGATACGCGGAACTGAATTGAGACCATCTACTCAACCTGACCTGGACTGGGAAAGTGACTTCACGACACTCACCTTTGAAGTTGCCAGAAAACCATGATGAAAAGAACCATCGCCATTCTTTTTCATGAAACTGACCACACACGGGATCTGACCAGCTATATGATCACGGGCATGGCTGACATCTGGCGCGAAGATGGTCATGACGTGATTTTTTTGTTTGGCGTCACCAGATATGTCCCTGCCGATTTGATCCTGGTCCATGTTGATTTATCGGTTGTTCCCGACAAATACCTTGATTTTGCGCATCGCTACCCGATTGTAGTCAACGGCAAGGTGAAGGACATTCGCAAATCAACCATCAGTCAAAACCTCGTCAAACCCGGTGATGCCTACGATGGCAAAGTGATTGTCAAAACTGATCTGAATTATGCCGGTATTCCCGAACGAATCCGCAACTCCACCTGGCTTTCGGAAAATTATCCGCGTCTGGCCAGACTGACCTCATTTGTGCAGCCTGCCCGCTCAAACCAGCTTGCTGGCGTGGAATCACCCAGTGACTACCGCATTTACAACACAGTGCGCGAGGTGCCGCCAGAGATTTTTCAGAATAAACAGTTTGTTGTTGAGAAATTTCTTCCCGAATTTGAAAATGGCCAGTATTACATCCGGCTGTTTCAATTTCTGGGTGATCGGATGACCTGCCTTCGCCTCTGCGCCGAAACGCCCATTGTCAATGCCAACAGTCGCGGTGAGCGCGAGATTGTCGAACCACATCCTGACATGATTGCCCTGCGGCATCGCCTCAAGTTTGACTATGGCAAATTTGACTATGTGATTCACAACGGCCAGCCGGTGCTCCTCGACGCCAACAAAACCGTTGGTGGCGCCAAAAAGGCAACCGGTTCGATCCAGCAATCAAACCGAAAGTATCGAGCTGCCGGGATTTATGCTTATTTTCGGTAGCCGGGTTGGGTTCCGGGTTCCGGGTTCCGGGTTCCGGGTTCCGGGTTCCGGGTTCCGGGTTCCGGGTTTTCGATTCCTTCTGGTTTCTTTAACCTTTGAGACCTGCTCTGTTTTGAAATCATATCATCGTTTCACTTAAGATCTAAATAGTTGAACTAATTGCATTTCCCTGGATAAGGGAGACCTCATTCGTATTATGAACCTTGAATACATTCCCCTCCTGCATGTTCAACGCGATTTGTACCGCCTGCCACGCGGGTGGGAGCGATTCCAGGAATATCTGGCCACCATGGTTGACCCGGAAACACGAGATATCAAATTACCGCTTTCTGGAATGAACCCAATGGGGAAAGATCACATCCCGGCGCTTCTGGACCAGTATCTGGCCCTCGAAGCCGATCAGGTTGCCGCTCAAATCACAACGGAAGCCCTGTCAGACCTGGCTGAGGTGCCTGGTGATATGAAAGTCGCGCTTGTGATTTCAGATGATGCTCAGGGCGGCTGGACCAATCGCTACTCAACCGAGTTTTCCCATCGGTTTGAGCCTCAGGCGTATCTCAAACGCGGCTGGCTGGTTGGGATTTTGTGGACGAGTGAATCGCCGTCAGTTGCAACGCTTCGTGAAGCGGTGCTGACCACAATGTATCGGTTTGCTTATATTCATCACCATGGCTTTGCCCACACGCTGGGCGAAATGCTGGCCCAAGAAGGATATGCCATGGCCAGAGCTGGATGCACCGGGCCGCGACTTGACTCGGAAGAACTTGCCTACACGAAAATGGTCATCGAACCCCATCTTTCCACGACCAGTTACCCGCTTCTGATTGCCTGCCTTTTCGGAGACGAAGGTGCCAATTCCCTTGGATATCAACCGCCTGGCCTGAGTCATCGGGCGGGACTGGCGCTGGCACTGGAAATGGCAAGGTGGCAAGATGACAAGATGACAAGATGATGTAAGGGCGTCGTTGCTTTGAACCACGCCCCTTTCGAAAACCCTGACCCCTGAACCCTGAACCCAATGACTAACTCTCAGCCAACTGACACCCAAACTACCGAAGAACTCATCCAGCTTGCGCTCACCGCCACGGATGAGGAAAACCGCTCTGAAATAATCCGGACACTCCATCGGCGTGGCGGACAAACTGAATTTGATGCGGCAATCCGGCTTTGCCAGAGTGACGACGCACGGTGCCGCGAACTCGGTGCCGATATTCTGGGTCAACTGAAATCCGATCAACAGGACTTTCAGACAGAAGCCGTTGACGTGTTGTTGACGCTACTCAATGACTCAAATGAAGATGTTTTGTATTCCACAATTATCGCCCTTGGTCACCGCCAGGACGAACGTTCGGTTTCGGCGCTGTGTGCATTCGCTGACCACCTCAGTCCAGAGATTCGGTCTGCGGTGGCGATTGCACTGGGCGGTCTGGTGGATGAACTGGCCCTGGAAACTTTGATCCGACTCACGGCGGATACTGATCTTGATACCCGAAACTGGGCGACATTTGGCCTTGGCTCGCTGACGCCGTATGACACGCCAGAGCTTCGTGAAGCCTTTCTCTTGAGGGCAACCGACGAAAATCATGAAGTCCGTGGTGAAGCGCTGGTCGGATTGGCACGAAGAGGTGATCACCGGGCACTGGCGCTCATTCAACAGGAACTGGATCAAGAGGACATCGGGATTCTGGTCCTTGAAGCCTGTGAATATCTGGGTGACCCAGCATTGCTGCCGCGACTTCAAGAACTTGAAGCAAAATGGATGGCAAGCTGGGGAAACACACCAAATCAACTGTTTGAAAGTCAGCTTCGTGAGGCCATTGCGGCCTGTTCACCTGAAGAATAATGGCACCAGGATAAGAAACAGACGATGAAACCAACCATTCTGGCACTTGATCTTGAAGGCACGCTCATTTCCAATACCGTCAGCCAGATTCCACGACCTGGGTTGTCAGCGTTTCTTGAACAATGCCGCCAGCTCTTCTCAAGAATTGTGATGTTCACCTCAGTTGACGAAGCCCGGTTTCGGCAGATTGCCAAACGACTGGTTGAAGATGGCGAAGCCCCTGACTGGTTTGCTGAGATTGAATACATCACCTGGACCGGGCATACCAAAGATTTGACCTTTGTTTCAAACACGACACTATCTCAGATTCTGCTGGTGGACGACTTTGAGAGATATATTCACCCGGCCCAGGTACCCCAATGGATTCCAATTGATTGCTTTCAATCGCCGTATTCGCCGGATGACACGGCGCTGGAAGACTGCGTTCAACGGCTGCAAGCACGGGTCAACGCACCTGCCAGCTCCCAATTATGATGATTGAAAGCGCAGACTGGAGGAACGTTCCAAATGGAAGAGTACCTGGCGGAAATCAAACAGTTTCACAAACAAGCAGTTGAACCCTACACCGGAAAACCGGTTGGCTGTAGTGAACGGGAAATCCTCGTGCTTGAACAAAAAACTGGATTCGCGCTCCCAGAAGCCTACAGGCAGTTTTTGCGATACATGGGAAAAGACACCGATGGCGTGTTTCGCGGCTCTGGATGGTTTCTGGGTAATATCGGCCTCAACGACCCCCTGGTAACTGATCTTTTGGAAGAAAACGCAGTCACATTTCAGCTCCCTGAGCATTACTTTTTGTTTTTCTCGCACCAGGGATATATGGCTGCCTGGTTTGAATTGCCCCGGCTTAATGACAATCCGTCGGTGTTTTTCTTCTCCGAAGATAAGGACTGGAAGGAACCTCAGAAAATAGACACATTTACCACATTTCTCTTCGACGATTTAAAAGGATTGGCTTCTCTCTTACCGCGCCTGTACCGTTTTGGCGAAGGAGCTTACAAAGATGAAGCCAGGTCACAAAATCAGGCCAGACAACATCCTGTTCTTCTCAAAGCTGCCTTTCGCCACTTGAAGAAAAAACAATATGCTCAGGCGCTGCTGTTCTTTGATCAGGCCAGGGCAATCAAACCACTCACTGAAAAAGAAATGGATGCACGGCGGGTGTGTGAAGAATGTCTGGCACGGGGTTAAGCCTGCCCGCCGTTACGAGTAAATCCCTCAGACCTGGGATTTTGTGGCTGGAATGCTGGTTGAAATCATCTCGGCTCAAGCCGATACTCTGAATTTTTTAAGGATTTACCTCTCAATGCGACTTCGAAAGCGATTTACCCAGGCATATGTTGCGGCATTGCTCCACATTTCGGCGTGGCTGGCCAGACGTGAACGACTCAAGGCAGTAACCCGGTGGTTTATGCGCTTTCTGGCTGGAATTGTCATTCGGCGAAAAAACATTTCACCTCAAACAACGCTTTCTGAGTTAGGTCAGGCGTGGCAACAGGCGTTCCCGTCGGTCAAACACCATCCGATTACCAAAATTGACGACACGACTATCTACGGAGAAATCCATACCAATTGCCCGCTTCGAGGAACAGGTGATGTCCACGCCTGCCATCGCATGATGGAATTTGATCGCACGATTGCCCGTCAGGCTGGTGGAGAATTTGTCGTGCTCCGGTCACAATCTGAACCCGGTGTCACAGTGTGTCAAATTGCCATGCGATTGCGTGGCAGTGACACCAGTGATTTGCAACCGGCTCACCAATCACCACACGCTCGTTCCTGAAAAATCATGATTACTGTTGGATCAGTCTCACGCGAACAAGCCGCCAGTGTGTTTGAGTTTCTCGCTCCGGAATTCCGGAAACGACGGGCGGCAGTTCGCGCATTTACCCACACGGCGCCCGAATTTGTCTTTTGGATTTCACCTGAAGGAACGCTCCTTGATGCCCGAAACGGCCATAAAGCCAACCCACCCAAAGGGTTTGAATGGATTTTGAAGGATGAGCCGGACTACGGCGGCTTTTTGCGCGGACGGGTC
>CAZXCE010000042.1:0-24606 GCA_964639175.1 uncultured Clostridia bacterium | reverse complement strand
GGGTAGCCTGGGGTGGCTTTGCACCCCAGGTGACAGTGCCCTCCCCCTCTCGTTTCGCCCCGGCAGGGGCGCGAAGCGATCCCGCCCCTGCCGGGGCGAAATGGGATTGGTACCCCCGTTCCTGGGGTGCACCCAAAGCGGCTTCCCCCAGGCTACCCTGCGGGCGGCTCCTTCGGAGCGCAAGCGGCTGGGTTTCCTTATCTTGGCGCTTATGGGGTTCGACGACCTACCTGGGCTATGAGTTGATGCAGAAATTCCTGAGTTAAAAACCAGGCACTGCCTCAACTCTTAACTGGCCTGACTGACCAGAACCGTCTCGTTTGAAATCCTGGTTCGCAGTGGGGCAGCTTAACGCTGCATTCAAATCGAGAGGTTCAAAGCTGAAAAGTAACCTCAAGTCTCCACACTCCACATTTGGCTCCTTTAGCAGAACCATCGGGACAAACAGGGCGGGTTTCGTGTATTTTTGAGAACCGTTTCTCACGATTCTTTCAAACTCGAAATTCTCAGCAACTCAGGGTACGTGAAACTTTTCTTCCCTGCTGGTCACCAACCTGCCAGTTTTCCTATGCCACAAGCCAAACGTTTTCTTCCAAATACTCACCCAGTTGTCTGGCTGATGACGATGTGCCTGATCTTTTATTTTGGATTTGGCCTGACCCTCTCTTTTTGGACCCGCTTTCTATGGACCAACCCTGGATTCACCACCCGGACGGATCTGGCCACCGGGATCATCACGATCAATTACATTGAAAAAGACAGCCCGGCTAACACCGTCGGGCTCAAGGTTGGGGATGCAATTGTGAAACCGGACGGTCAGCCATTTACCAGCCGGTCTGAGTATGCCCAACTTGCGAAAGAAGCATTTCGCACCAACACATTTGAGCTGACCATCAAACGAGAGAACCAGCCGCTGCAACCTGTTTCCATCCAGTTACCTCCGCCAGACTGGCAAAAATATTCATTTTATCGATTCTATTTTTTCTTTGTGCTGTTTTTGATTCCACTCATGTGTTTTTCCATTGGGTTGATTATCCTTTGGAAACGGTGGGAAGATCAGGTAGCCCGGATGGGCGGGCTATTTTTCATCTCAATTGGATTTTTGTTTGGAAATGAAGACACCTATTCCTACCTCCTGATCCCAGCCTGGGTGAGCACTTTTTTCATGGTGCTTCGGAGCTTTGGGACCCTTTCCGGCTATCTGTGTTACTGCTTTTTCACTGAATTTCCAGTTCAAACCCCGCTCGCCGAGCGAACCAGGCTTTTGAAACGGCTCTATCTGGCTATCCTGCTGACCATTCTTCCAATTTCGATTCTGAGCGACGCACTCATCAACTATTCGTTCAAATTGACAAATATCCTGCGTGAAAGTACCGGTGATATTCCGATCAAGATTGAGCAGTTTTTGTGGATGATCGGGTTCCTGGGATTATTGGGTTTATTTCATCCAAAACTCCGAGGACAGTCAGAGGCAGGTCAACATGCCAAATTTAAGGTCTTGATGTTTGGCACGGTGGTTGGCTGCGGGCCATTTTTCTCATTGATATTATTGGACTTAATTCGATTTGGTCGAATTTCCTTTAACTACCCACCACTGCTTTCGGCCATTGTACTGGCGCTCTATATGGTGTTTCCGCTCTCTTTTGGCTACACCGTGGTGCGCCATCGGGTGTTGGGCGTCCAGCAGATTGTCCGCAATAGCCTGCAATATGCGTTTGTTTCGCGGGCGTATCTCCTGGTTGAAATTTCGCTACTCTATGTCATCTGGAAGGCCACCCATGGCATCGTCAGTAATGTCTATACCACCACGCTGGCAGGCAATCCGCCTGAACTGGTTTCCAAAAGTATTTTCTATCTCATTGGATTTTCAGGACTTGGATTGATGTGGAAGGTAAATCCACGATTGCAGACGATGATTGACCGTCGGTTTTTCCGGAGTTCATATCAGGCGCAGCAGGTTTTGACCGAGCTGAGTCAGACCGTCCGGCAAATGACCCGCGCCGAAGATGTACTCCAACGGGTGGCCGAACAGACCAAAGCGGCGCTCTTTGTGGATCGCATCGGCTTCCTGGTGCATGCACCGTTTCTCAATTTTCAAAATGAAACGCTCGATAAATCCCGGTTTTATTCGCTGATCTGTCGGTTTGATGAATCACCCCATTGTTACTTTGATCACAGTAAAAATTTACCCTCGAATTCCTTTGTGATCAATAAATTAAAAGAAGAAGATCTCGCACTGGATTTGTATTTTGACGAACCAGATGAGTGGATGGAGCAATTGATTGACTCGTCGCGCAATCAGTCATCTGAACAAATCAAAGAATATGACCTGCTCAGAGAACTTGATTCCAACCTGCTGGTGCCAATTGCAACCAACAATTTATTTTTAGGGTTTTTAAGTCTGGGACCAAAAAGGTCTGAAGAGCCCTACACCAAAGAAGATAAAAATTTGCTCCTGGCCGTGGCTGAAGCAACGGCCTTCCGGCTTGAAAATGCGCAATTGATTAAGCGGGTCACTCAGGAAGCAACCCTGCGCAAAGAACTGGAAATTGCCCGCACGATGCAACAAAGCCTGCTCCCAGCCAAAGATCCGATCTTGCCGGGGATTGAGGTGGCCGGATATTCAATGGCCGCCAACGATGTGGGCGGCGATTATTATGATTATTTTCTGATTGACGAGGAACAACTGGCGATTGCGGTTGGGGATGTCACCGGGCATGGGGTTTCCTCAGGGTTACTGATGGCCTGTGCCAAAGGCGGTGTATTGACGCTGGTGAGTGTTGACCCGGCACCACAGGCCGTGATGTTTGGGCTCAATAATTTGATCTGTACCACGGGCGGGAAACGCAATCTGATGTCCTTTATCTATGCGGTTTTTGACAATCAGCAACGCCAGCTCGAACTGACCAATGCCGGGCACCCCTATCCATATCTCTACAAAGCTGCCAGCGGGCAGGTGGAACCCCTTGAGATTTCTGCCTATCCGCTTGGCGTGAAACGCAATACCCCATACCAGACGCTTACAATCCGACTCCAACCAGGTGACACGCTTGTCTTTTATACCGACGGCATCGTTGAAGCTCAAAACCTCGATGGTGACCTGTATGGCTATCAACGGCTGGAAGAAACGATTGCGGCCTATGGCGAACGCTCGGCCCTGGAACTCAAAGATGCCATCCTTGAATCCGCCAAAACCTTTGCCGGCGGTCAGCCATTTGAAGATGACATCACGCTGGTCGTGCTCTGCGTCCACCTGGGTGAACACTGATCCGGCACACGAGAAGCATCGCGAGAACATAAATCAACCAGTCATCTGGTCAGGATTGCCAGACAGCCACGAAATTTCGGAGGCCACCCCACCACGAAATTTCGTGGCCTTTTGCTTTCCACGATATTTCGGAGTTCAGGCACGGCTGTCAATTGACGTCAAACTTGAACAAAAAAACATTTTTTCCTTTGAAATCAATTACTTGCAGAAGATAGACTCACTTTTCAGAGTTTTGGTACGCAGGTTGTCTTAAGAGAAACCAGAAAGAAACAACGGAGTTGAACTTATGTTACGAATGACCACGATTCAAACTGACCCACAGACAGCCACTCTTTTCCTGGAGGGACGGATTGTCGGAAGCTGGGTCGAAGAACTAACCCGCGAGTGCGAGCAAAAATTGTCACAAACCGAACGAATTATTTTAGATGTTTCGCAGGTTTCATTTGTGGATGACAATGGAGTTGAAGTATTGAAGACCTTGAAACAAAACCGGGTTCATCTAACCGGATGTTCGTTGTTTCTAGATGAACTCCTCAAATAAGCCAGCCGCACAATCTGGTCACTCTTTTCTCTACCCGTGAAACTGCGAGAGGATCCTTACAATGTCAGAAAATAAATTATTACACACTGCCACAACGCTTTATACCAAGCTGGTCTCAATCGAAACCCTGCTGCAAAGCCCACTGTTGCTGATGATGCGTCTCTATTGGGGCTGGCAATTCTTTAATGCTGGAAAAGGTAAGTTGATGCATCTGGACAGAACAACAGAATTTTTTGCCAATTTGAATCTTCCCGCTCCCTATTTAAATGCCATGATGGCCGGGTCGGTTGAATGTATTGGAGGGCTGCTCCTCCTGCTGGGCCTCGGATCACGACTGGTTACGATTCCCTTGACGTTTACGATGATTGTTGCCTACCTGACTGCCCATCGCGAAGAACTGATGGGTGTGTTTTCAAACCCGGATGGGTTTACCGAAGCCGCTCCATTCCTGTTTATGTTGACGGCGGTGATTGTGCTGGCTTTTGGACCGGGAATATTTTCGGTGGATGCTCTGATTAAAAAGTATGTGTTCAACAACACCAACTCTGAATCAGGCTCAAAAGCGTAACCCGGTTGACTTAACCACGCTCGAAACCATAGTCGCTCTGGGGTCCGAAGAGATGACTGGATAAACTATTCACCAGGTTGACCAGTCTGCTTCACCCCGTTTTTACAAGTGCTCCCCCTCAGCATTCTGACATCATCGAGACGGATGTGCCCCAATCCGTAAACAGGATTGGTGTGCACGCTGGTAAACCTGGGGCACAAGCGCAGTAAAACTGAATCAGGTCAAGTAGTTACATTGATTAGAACCCGCTGGTGATCACCTTTCGACCCGGTGGATAACCCTTAATTTTTCCCTGGAGGAACCATGAATCGTAGAGAATTTACCTTTGTTTTAGGCGCCGCTGTGGCAGGCGTGTTAACCGGATGTAGCACGGCTTCACCATCTTCAGATACGGCGAAACCCGCCACGGCACCCGCGCAACAGGCAACGTCGCAACCCGCGGCAACTCCGGCGGCAGCCAAGCATTCGTGCAAAGGCAAAAATGAATGTAAAGGACAGGGTGGCTGTAAGGCTGGGGATAACGGCTGTGCCAGTAAAAATTCCTGCAAAGGCCATGGTGGATGCGCCACCGACGGCAGCAAACCACCCGAAACTGCCGCCCCAGCGGCGGAGGCGCCAAAAGATAAAGCCAAAGAGAAAAATGGCTGTGGCGGGAAAGATGGCTGTGGAAGCAAGAGTGAATCCAAGTCATCCAAAGAAAAAAATAGTTGTGGTGGCAAAAACGGCTGCGGCAATTAACCAGATGAGTGGTTTCAGCGGGGATTTTGGATCGGGACCTGGGTATGGCCAGGTCTCAAACCCCTGACCTGCCAGCTTATCTCACGATGGATCTGCAAAAGCTTCACCCTTTTTGACAACTCGGGCTTTTGTAGTTTCATTGCTGACTTCAGGAGAACACTGCGATGGGCATTCAGAAAAAAATACGCATTATCATTTTAGGTGCTGGTTTTGGCGGACTCTACACCGCGCTTAACCTGGAACATTCGCTCGCCCGCGACCCAAATGTTGAAATTACACTCGTCAACCGCGAGAACTTTATTGTGTTCACCCCCATGTTGCACGAAGTCGCCGCCAGCGATCTCGATATCACTCATGCCGTAACGCCCATCCGCAAATTATTACGGCGAGTGAGTTTCTTCAATGGTGATGTGGAAGCAATTGATTTACAGAATCGAAAAGTCGTGGTGTCTCACGGTCAGGAACACCACCACCACGATCTTGAATTTGATCATCTGGTGATTGGACTTGGCTCAATTACCAATTTTTATAATCTCCCTGGTTTGGAACAGCACGGCCTGACCATGAAAACGCTGGGAGATGCGATTCATTTACGCAACCATCTGATCAGCAACTTAGAAGAAGCTGATTTTGAATGTTGCCCCTATGTCCGCGAACCGCTGTTGAATTTTGTGATTGCTGGCGGTGGCTTTGCTGGGGTTGAAACCATTGCCGGGCTCAATGACTTTTTGCGTGACGCCATCAAATTTTACCCACACCTGCGCGAAGAAATGCTGCGGGTAATTCTGGTTCATTCCGGAGATGTCATTTTGCCCGAACTCGGTACACAACTCGGTACTTATGCTCAGAAAAAGCTGGCCGAACGAAAAGTGGAGATTCATCTCAAAGCCAGGGTTGCCGAGGTAACTGATCGAGAAGTCATACTCAACAACGGCACTCGAATCGTCACCAACACCGTGGTCTGGACCGCTGGTACATCCCCCAACCCCTTGCTCGAAACCCTGCCCTGTAAAAAAGACCGGGGACGAGTTGCCACCAATGAATATATGGAAGTTCCAGGCTGGCCAGGGGTTTGGGCAGTCGGAGATGCTGCTTCAATTCCAGATCCATCTGGAAAACCATATCCACCAACGGCCCAACACGCCATCCGCCAGGGAAAAGTCCTGGCTGATAACATCATGGCTTCGATCCGAGGCGGTAAGAAAAAACCGTTCCTCTTCAAGACTCTAGGACTGCTTTCGGCGCTTGGAAAACGTTCTGGAGTCGCCAATATTCTCGGGTTTCAGTTTTCAGGATTTGTGGCCTGGTTTTTGTGGCGGTCAATTTATCTGAGCAAACTTCCTGGCTTTGATAAAAAAATTAGAGTGATGATTGACTGGACGCTGGATCTGATTTTCTCAAAGGATCTGGTTCAGTTTATGACCTTGCGGGCCCCGTCTGTATCACAGGCTGAGAACGGGAATGGGCATCATCACCATCACCCAGAACCAGTGACTCCGGTACAGGTTTCAACGCCGCACTCAACGATGTCACACGTGTAAAAGGATCGTGGGCCCACCACACAGCTCTCGAAATATAAAACCCGCAGCGGTGGACTGCGGGTTTTGCTTTTGGAACTGGCTATTTGAGTTGAGTGCGCAACCGTTGTTCATATGTTTGAGCTTCCCTCCAGGCATCGCGAAACGCTGACTGGCAGCGATAAATCTCGGCCCGCTCAGCAGTTCCAGGGGGATTGTCTCGGTCATTAGCGTTGTACTCGCCGGTTGAAGTCAAAGCAAACTCATAGTTTCGGAGCGCAATACTGTAATTGTCCAAACTGGTTTTTAACGCCTGATAGCGGTCTTTGAGATTTTCGTGGGGAATCCGAATTTCTGAGGTTGGGGGTTCACTCATTCCCAAATCATTGGCTGAATTTCCAACCACTGCCTGGGCATGATCAACCTGTTCGCGAGCCAGTTTGAGTTCTCCTGGTGATGAAGGACCTGAAACGGGTACCGAGTCCACAGCCTGATGAATATTGTTTGAGAGTCGATCAAAACTCTCGCGATAGGCGGAGATATTTCCGGTCAGTCCTGAGTTGGCCTCAACCGGCGTTTTCACCACTTCAGTGGTTTCTGTTTTTGTATTTTTCTTGACGATTATCGCTACGCCCCCAATTCCAAGCACGACAATCGAAGCAATCACAATTCCAAGGGTCAGCTTATTTGACTTTGAGTCATTCAAAGCTGGAGTTTGGGTATAGGGGAGCCGTGTCGCAGGCGGGGGAGCATATAAAGTCTGCCCACCTCTGGCACCAGCTCCAGTGGTTGATGGCTGGTTGACCCTGGCCGTGACCGCAAATTCAATCGCATCCGCCTGATTTGTCGTTTGACTCAATCTCTGGTACGTCGGACTCGAAAGCTGGGGCTTTAAGGTCACTTTAATTTCTTTGCGTTCTCCAGGCTGGCACATCACACTTGTTGACCAGGATTCATACCCTGGTTTGCGGACCACCAGGTTATGGTGACCACTGGGGAGATCGGCAATTTCAACGGTGCCAGCCGAAGCATCAGTCGTCAGTTTTGGCATCCCATTTAACAAAACTTCAGATTTTGGCGGGATGCCAGAGAGTGAGAGCGTGGCGGTGCTCCCAGCAACTGTCGCTTTTAACCCCTGTGAGACCGAAAGGGTTGGGCGATTAGTATAGCTTTCAGCCGGAAACAAGGCAGCATTTTGAATCACGGCATTGTGGAACAGACCAAAAAAATCTTCAGCGGTTGCAGGCCGTTGATTTGGATCTTTGGCCAGACTCATCAACACAACCTGTTCGATCTCAACCGGAATTTGAGGATTGAAATTCCGTAAGGGTGGCGGTGGTGCGGAAAGATGCTGTCGGATGATCTCTCCGACTGATTTTCCCCGGAACGGGACCGTACCAGTCAACATTTGAAACGTCATCACACCAAGGCTATATAAATCTGACCGGCCATCAATTGCGACTCCGGGACTAAATTGCTCTGGCGAAGCATAAATCGGCGTTCCCATTGCCTGGCTGACTTTCCCAGCCCCTTCATCCAGTGTTTTCGCAATTCCAAAATCAAGAACCTTGATCACTTCTGAGTGGTCAGCCGCCTGTAACAGGGCAATATTGGCTGGTTTTAAATCCCGATGGACGATGTGATGGCTATGCGCAGCTTGTAGAGCGCTGCAGATTTGTTCGAGGAGGACATGAATTCGGCGGACTGGAAATACCTTCAGCCGATTCAGTTCATCTTCCAGCGTTGGGCATTCCAGGAGTTCCATCACCATAAAGGCAACGCCATCTGACGTTACATCGGCATCAGTCACACTCACAATATGGGGATGTGACAGACCACCTGAAATTGTGGCTTCTCGCCGAAAGGACTCAAGCACAGACGGGTCACTGGCTGCCAGGTCTGGCTTGAGAATTTTAAATGCCATTTGGCGATTAATCCCCAGATGGGTGGCCAGATAGACAGCCCCCATGCCTCCCAGCCCCAGCAGTGCTTCCAGCTTATATTTTCCGTTAATGACACTCCCCACCAGCCGATATGGATCACGAAGTGATAACCGAACGTGGTGGTCAGGGCACCGGGTGAAATGATCATCATAGGCTTTCTCAGGCGGGCAATTTGGGCAGTATTTCATAACACCAGCCACGCATAACCGAAGTGAAGTATAGCGTTTCAGAGAAAAGTTCAACTGTATCGTTTCAGGCAAGAAGCGTTCACCCTGCCGGTTTCACCTGACGCCTGGGGGACATTCTCCTGAAACTCCTTATGTTTTTCTCTAAAGATCTATAGCAGTGATAGCCCTTCCTGAGTCCAGACCCAGGTCCTTGCGCAAGCAAGTCAAAATGTCATTCACCTGGCCCCAGAACACAGGGCTCGTTATATCGAAGATCCATCTGAAAGCCTTGTTTCCATAGACGTTAGAAAGATTTTAGGCTGAGTGCTGAAGCTTGACCATCAGGGGATCTTCAATCGGCGTTTACAGTTGATAGCGAATGATATTGGTCACTTTGAGATCAGTAAACTGGACTTCTTTGATCCCGATCCCGCGTAAAATACTTGAGTTCATATCGGTGCTGACGCTCATTGAGCGAAACATCTGCTCAGCCGTTTTTGCATCAATCGCATCGTGAGAGATTCGCAGAACTTCGTTTTTTGACCCGACCAGTTCAACTCGACCGCCAATTTGACCAAAAAACAGATTGACCTTCTCGGTGAGATTGGCACGCAGTTTGGCAGGATCAGTTGTCACCATGGCCCCAGTCCACTCAAGGCCCAACTTCTTCAGACGGGCTTCTTCACGAACCTTCAAAATATCAGCTTTCCGCTCAAAATCACGGTCATTATCAATATCGGTAATGCCTTTGGCGACAATCTGCATATTGAGCAGGCTGCCATCTGGGAAAAACGCATACACCAATAACTGCCCCTGCCGATTTCGGTGCTTGCTAAACAGGTTCAGTTCTTCGAGTGAGAACCGTAATTTTTTGCCTTTGACAAGTTTTTCAACCTCGACTCGCGGGGCTTCCCCATTTCGACCAGGTCGGTTTTTGACCCCAATTAAGGCGACTTCGCCCAGCTCAGGAATGTCTAAAACTGCGCAGGTTTTGACGGTAATCGTCTCATAGTATTTGGTTGAGTCAAGGGTAGGGACTGGATCTGAATCATTTTCGGCCCCCAGCTTTTCATTGGTGATAACCGGTGATGACCCGGTTTGATTGGGACTGGTTTGATTGGGTGAGGGGTCAGCGGATGCAGTCATTGGAGGCGGATAGTTATCAAGACTAAACGGTACTTCTTCATACGCTTTCCCTTGTTTCTGGGCGATTTCCTCTGGTGACTCAGTTATTTGTGACCAGATTCCCCGCTTTGCTCTTTTCGCATCAAACTGATCGCCATACATATCATTAATATATTTATTGGTATGCGCGGTATAAACGGTTGCTCCTCCTTGTCGGAGAATGACGCGGTTGACCAGTGTTCGCTGGGGCAAAATATACAAATATGCCAGGGTACGGCCATACTTGTCTTTGTGCTGGATTGGAATATTCTGATTATCAAAAATCAGTTCCAGGCTTTTGCCCGCCACCACTGATTCCGTGATCTTTCTGGCTTCTTCACCAAAAGGATCTCCTGCGTGACTCACTCCGGCTGGAAGTGGACTGGTAATTCCGATTAATCGAACCAGACGACCGTCCTGGATTTGGACGGTATCCCCCGTAATCACTCGCGTTACGCTCGTGGTCGTTTGAGCCTGAACCGACCAACTTGACATCAGAATCGTCAGGCAGGTTACACAAAAGAGAAAAGGTGAGGATTTCAAAACACGAGTGACAAACATGACAGACCTCTCATACAGCGTGACAAAAGTTGAGGATTGCCTGGGGTTTCAGGCGACATTGAACAATTTTGGGTTGGGGCTTCTGGATGTTGATTTCCTAAAGTACCATAGATCCCAGACCGGCAAAAGCCATAGGATTATGAGAAAGAACTATCGGGTTCTGAAAGACAGCAGAAATTTTCTCTGTGGTCATAAAAAAGTAAAGCCAGTGTTGTCTGAAATCCTGAGACCAAACACTGGCTTCTGCTGGCAAAACACCATTCAGGTTACTTGGGGCCCCACCCGCTAAACAGCTTGGGGACATACAGCTTGAGCATACTGCGCCAGGTTGGCCAGTCATGGTCAATGTCATACCCCCACATATCGAGGGTACACGGAATACCTTTACTGCGAAGCACCTCAGCTAACTGGCGCGAACGATCCGGGGCTTCATACGCCCCCTGGCCAGTCAGAATATACAACTGTGACCGGTGCTGGAGCAGCGGTAAATAATAATCATCATTCAAGTTACGGATGTATTCTATTGGATTGTTGAAATACACGTCTTCGTTATGAAATCCGTCGGCATAGCCTCGAATATCATAGGAGCCGGACATGGCAATCATACAGTCAAATACATCTGGATGTTTTAGTGCAACATTAGCACAGTGATAGGCGCCAAAACTGGCGCCAGTGGTCGCAATGCCAATATTTGGATTGTTGCAGTGATGAGTGATAAAGGGGGCCACTTCATACGTGACATATTTATCATAGGCCGTTTGTCGGGCGGCACGCTGGGCTGGGTGCATCTTGTCGTTCATCCAGCTTTGGCGGTTGATGCTGTCAATCGAAAAAATCTTTACAATGCCAGCGTCAACAAATGGCTCAAGCACATCAATCACCAAAAATCGCTCATATTCTTCAAAATCAGCCGCAGCCGTTGGGAAAAACAAAAGCGGTTTGCCATAGTGACCATAAACAGCAAGTGGCATTTCCTGGCCCAAATGGGGACTAAACCAGCGATGAACTTCTTTTCGCACGAATTCCTCCTCCTCGATAGCAGGTCAAAGTTCCCAGAACTGATGGTACATCAAAGACATGAAATGTTGGGGAGTCTTGACCGCAACCAAAACTGAATTGTTGGGATATGGAAGTCTGGCTCGGAAAGGATATGATGAGCCGACTGACCGGTAGATGTGGGCCACCATATCATTGCCACACAGCTTCGCTCAAGTCTTTGTTTCAGGAATCTCCGGTTTCAGGCAGCCCAAAACTGTCAAAACTAAAGAAATAGAGATAACCGCCCGGCAAGAGACAGAGCAGGCCGATCCGTCTTGATTGTGTTTCGGACCTGAGGAGATCAATCAGCCTGTAATCGACCAACCCTTGTATTCGCAACGCTCAACAAACACTTGGTTCGCCCAGGGTTTGTGCTAAACTGCCGCCATTCTTCCTGGTTCACCCACAATTCCGAATGCTGACATCATTTCTCATTTCTTCTCTGGGCGGGGGAAATTCTTTTGGCCGAACTCAATCCAACCTATGTCATCGGTGCTGGCAGCATTGGTTTATTTGTCCAGTATCTGCTCCAACCCATCGTTTCAAGCGTCCTGGTGGCGCGGCCAGTGTCGTGTGACAGGTTGAATCAATCGCCGTTACGCCTGACGGGTGCGGTTGAATCCTCGCTTCAGATGGTGTGCCAACCGTGGGAGACGCTGGCTCAACAGACTTCACCTGTGACCCTGGTCATTGCCACCAAAGCCCATGAAGTGCCTGAAGTGCTCCAGATGGCACAAGCTCTTTTCCCACCTCGCAGCACCATCATCTTGTGCCAAAATGGAATCGGGATCTTTGAAAACGCCAGACATCAGCTCCCAGACTGGACCATTCTGCGGCTTCATTGCTGGATGGGGATTCAGCGGCGGGCGCTCGATCAGGTTCATATTGCTGGCATCTATAAATTTGATCTGGCTGGTGAACCCCAGGCTGAAGCGCAATTGACCACCTGGCACACCATCCTGGGTCAAACACCAGTTCCAACGACCATTGGCTGGGACCCACGCTATGCGGAATGGCAAAAAGCGCTGTGGAATATCACCGTCAATGGATTATGTTCGATTGTTGATGCCCCAAACGGCGCCATTCTGGATTTTCCCGAACTGCGAACCGTGGCTGAATCAATTATTTCTGAAGCCGTGGCTGTAGCTCAGGCGGCTGGCATCCCTGTGACACAGGCGGATGTCACGACGGTTTTTGATTCACTGGAAAAAACACGCACCAATATCAATGCCACATTGCAAGACCTCCGGGCTGGACGCCACCCGGAACTTGAGTTCTTTAACCAGGCCGTTGTCCAGACGGCGGCCCTCACTGGATGCCCGGCACCATTGAACACGCTGGTGGTTCAACTGGTGAAGTATCTTGAAAAAACCAAACAGCGAAAGGAAGTCTGAAACCCCATGGAAGTTACTCTTGAATTTCTTGAGATTCCAATTCTTGAAGCCACTCGTGAAAACACCGCCGAGTATGGGCTGTTTATCGGCACCGATGTCCCCAATGCCGGGTTGACCATTCCTTTTTATAAAGGATCAGTCGAAGAAGGACATAACATTCCCTTCGAATGCAACGGCAATGCGGTTGTCAGATCAGCCCGCATTCATAAACGCAGCGGCGAGGTAACCTGGCTTGAGCGCCATCTCAATATGACCCAATTATTTATCGGATTGGGTGATCAACCCTTTGCCATGGTACTGAGCAAACCCAATCACGCTGACGAGGAAGAGGAACCAAATCTGGCCGAGGTTCGATGTTTTATTTTTCCGCCAGGCCACGGAATCATGCTCCATAAAGGCACCTGGCATGATTTTCCACTGTGCGTCAATGAGCCAGTGACCTGTCTGACAATGAATTCACCCGAAGTGGTCGAAGCCCTCGCCAGCATGAAAGAACCAGCCGAAATGAACCACGGTGATGTGTATAAAATCAATATTCGTGACCGGATGAACACCGTTCTCCATGTCTCACTCTAAGGGAAAAGCCACCCACCTGGCCAAATTCTGTCTATGTACGTTCAAGCATTTAATCTTTCAACCAGCGGCCCGGCTGATGTCAGTCAACTTGAAACCCTGATTCAGCAGGGCACGATTCATCCCGCCGATGTCGTCTGTATCATTGGCAAAACCGAAGGCAACGGAGGTCGCAATGATTTTACCCGCGATCTGGCCATGTATGCCTTCGAAGACCTGTTTGCCCGCCACCTTGGCCTGTCACGAGCCGAGGTGACGCAACGGATCATTTTTTCCCTGTCGGGCGGGTGTGAAGGGGTGGTGACGCCACATATTGTGGTTTTTACCCGGTCTGGTACGCCCCAATCTGAACGACGATCAGCGAAGCGCCTGGCAATTGGCACTGGCTTTACCCGTGAATTCCGCCCCGAAGAAATTGGGAGGATCGAACAAGTCGTTGAAACATCACGGGTTATCCATTCAATTATGGAAGGAATGCACCTTGACTCCCCAAAAGATGTTCATTTTATCCAGATGAAAGGGGCCATTCCCTCCTTTACATATGAAGATGCGCAATCGGCACTGGCTGAAGGCCGACCACTACGCTCAGATATGGTGTATTCGCGCGGAGCATCAGCCCTGGGGGCGGCCCTGGCAGTGGGAGAAGTGGATTTGCTCCATCTCACTGACGATTCGGTTTGTCAGGACTGGAGCAAATTTTCAAGCGTGGCGTCCTGCTCGGCCAAACCTGGATTGACCCGAACCGAAATTATGGTTATGGGCAACAGTGCATTTTGGGATGGAACGCTGGTAATCAACCACGGTGTGTTGCACGACATGCTGGATGTGCACAGTGTGCGGTCGGTTCTCAACCAGCTTGGGTTCACCTTTGATATGCAGCTTACACCTGACCAGGCAGTCGACATCATCGGGGTATTTGCCAAGTCTGAAGCCGATCCGCGTGGAATGATCCGAGGCCACCGCCACACCATGCTCACGGACGATGATATTAGCGACACCCGGTACAGTCGCTGTGTCCTCAGTTCTGTCCTGGCCAGCGTGCTTGGGAAAACCTCGGTCTATATCAGCACCCGTGCCGAACACCACGGCCCATCTGGAGGAGGCACCCTTTCAATTATCGCTCAGGCACAAGGACGGGAATGAAGAATTGAGAATGAAGAATTGAATTGGTTTCTGGCTCCTGGCAGGTGTTGGATACCAGGTACCACGTCCCAAACCCCCAGAAACCATTGAAATATTTGGATTTATTTTTTGTGTATTTCGTGGTTTTCGTGGTTTCTTATTTTGAAAACCTATAGTTTCTCCGTACTGGGTACATTCTTCATTTTCCAATCTGTAGATCCACCACAATCGGGGCATGATCTGAGGCGGGCTGACCATCAACCCAGTAATCAACCACAGTCACTCCAGGGCTGGCGGCTTTCATTCCCCGACTTGCAATCCAATCTAACCGCATGTGTAAATGGCCGGCATGTTGCTCGATTCGGCGGGTAATCCAGGATCGAATCAGCCCGGGAATCAGGGCCGCATCCTCCATGCTGGCCAGTGGAACGGAACAGGTGGGCTGGTCATCATTTAAATCGTTCCATTCAAATCCGGAGGCCCGCAATGCTGTAAATATGGGTTCTGCCCCGGTGTCAGGATGTCTTAAAGCCTGTTGTAAGGCTTTGGGGTCAGTCAACACCACCCGGGCAGTACTTGTTGCGGTTCGCAATCTGGTCCCGCGTGGAAAGGTGTTGGTATTCCAATCTCCGCCAAACACCACGGGTAACTGATTGTGCCTGAGCCAATCCAGGATGTATTGCATCTGGCGACCACGACAGGCCGGAGTGTCACGCACTTCTAAATGAGCCGTTACCAGCGCGAGTCGCTGCCCGGTGGACAATTCAATTTCAGCATACAGAGCAATTCGGCTGCCATATCGCTTTTCATGAAAATGAAATGGCTCAAAACAAACCGGAAGCTGAATCAATTTGGTCTGTTTGAGCGGGTACCGTGACAAAATAGCATTTCCATGCAACGCCGTGGTGTTCTCACCTGGTAAATTGAGTTCTTCACCAATGCCTTTGGTCAGTTCAAGATACTCTGCCCCGTACACACAGTGCATTCCGACAGCCTCAGCCAGCTCAAACCCCACATGGCGATTTCCGGTCCGCACCATCCCAACATCAACCTCATTGAGCAACAGCACATCCGCGGTTGAAAGCCGGGGATGCTGCGTCAACAGTTGCCGAACAGCTTCAAACCGGTTGCCACGTTCAATATTCCAGCAAGCCACCCGTAAAGGATGTTGCGTGGGTGGATGGATCACAGCGGGTGAAAACAACTGGGGTGTGGTGACAATTCGATCCAGTTCCGCCCCATGAGTTGCAAAAAATGAAGACTGTTTGAGTTGGGTGAGGTTTGAAAATTGGATGAGTTCGCCAATGAGGGGCTGGTGGTTGGGAAGGTTCATTGTGTTTCGCCAGATTGAGGAATTGAAAAGCACCGCTACAGAATAATTGAACCCAGTCTCCCGTCAATAAATTAAATTAATCCACAATCTAAAATTCAATTAAATCAAATAGCTTTTGAATTGACTGTCCTCTCTCTCGTATTCAGATACTCTAACAGAGCTAGAACTATCTATTTTACAATAACTTACACTAAAGCCTGGACTATCCCAGGCTGTGTGGCACTTCATTTGCTTTTTCGAGAGTCAGCATCAATGTAAATCCCCTCGCAGGAGCAACCCCATGTACCGGACTCTTTTTGCTGGAATCATTGTATTGTGCGGTCTGTGCCTGACTGGTGGACTGACCATCTCTGAATGGCAGGTCGCCAGGACACAACACGTTCTCCAGGCTGTGCGTCTGGCCGGAAACGAAACACCAGCGCAAGTGGACGGTCTGTCACACCTGAGAAAAATCTTACTGTCGGTAGACCCTGAAACCAGACAGTATCCGAAAACATGGGCGGCTCTGAACCGACTGACCCACCTGTCAGACCAGCACCGGAGCCTGTCTACAGATTCAGAGCTGGCAAAGTCGCGGCATCTGGCGACCGTTGATCTCTTCCAATTCGCTGCCCAGGAAGAAGTAAATACCCTAACCCTTCAGATCACGGCCTCACATTTTTATACCCAACTGAGTTCACTGGTCACCCTCGGAATTGGGGTTCTGTTTCTGACCTTCATTTTTTATTCAGAACGATCTATCGCCAAACGATTGGCCGCTCTCGGAACGAAAGAGCCCCGGTACAGCGGTCAACCTGACATCTGGAATCGCTTTGATGTTTCGTTAAGCCAGCAATCAAAGCGAGTTGAAGGCTCATTTCAAGAGCTTCAGTTTTCGGTCAAGCAGCTTCAAGAGCAAAACCTCGCCCTGGTTCTGGCTCAACGCCAGCGGTCTAAGTCAGCCCCTGACCAGTCACCAGTCACCACCCAACCATTGGGTGCCCCGCCCGTAAGGGATGAAATTGAACTTCAATCTGCCGTCGGTGAGTTTCCCTCTCAAACCATACCGCTGGCTTCCCCCAGATCAACGCTCAGTCTGGTTGATGTCACCCCCAATACTGGTGAATTCCAGCCCGCTCCGGAAAAAATGGACCTCCCACAACTTCAAACCTTAAAAGACATTCCACTGGTTCCTCAGGGACTCAATACCTATGGCGGTCTGCTGGATCTTCCCTATAGCGATGTGGTGGCAATTGAAATTGAAGAAATTGAACTGTTGCATCACCTGTATGGCCATCGAGTTCAGGTTGTGATTGACCTGATTTTAAACCACCTGGCTGAAGGCTTGCAGCGCCACAAGGTTGCCTCACACGAGCTTGCGATCACTGGGACGACGCTCTATTGGGCGCTTTTGGAGCCAACTGAGTTGGGCGCCATCGAACGCTTTATTTGCGATTGTTATGAGCAGACCCCGATCATTCTGGAGGGAAACCAGATCAATCCACCGTTGCTCTCGGTCTTTTTTGTTGAATCATCTCAATCAAGTTATCGACTGGTTCAATTTGGATAATCCTGGTTTGGAATCAGTCGCCCGAAGTCAATTGGTCACCAAGCTCATTTGATTCAATTCTTTGACCAGTTTCTAATCCAATGGGTTCACTGCCAATTGGGATAATCAGGAACCCATCTTCATTCACTGAATTGACCTCACTCAAGGAGAGAGTATCGTGAATTACCCTGCAGTTTCCGCTCTGACATCCCCTGACCTCCTTCCTGACAGCGCGTTCCTGACCTCGGAAGACATCCAGCAACTCCTGAGTCAATTGATTGAAACCGGAGTGAGCGATCTGCACTTGCGAGGGTGGCATCCGCCATATCAGCGGAATCCAAATGGAGAGTTGCTTTTAATCGAAGAAGCCCCGGTGCGGGTCATCCCAGAACCAGAACTCTTTCGACTTGGATACTGGCTCTGCCGCGGAACCAATTACATCAAGCACTTGCAGGCTATCGAACAGCAATTTTCCCGGTTGCACCACGAAGTTGAACTGACTGAATCCGGTCAGGAGGGCGACCCAGATTCATTCCAGATCTGGATTACACCCGAACCGTGTGACATCGGGGTAGATGTGGTTTCATCAGAGGGACGCACAGGGCGGTTCCGGGTACAGATTTTTTTTGCCGAATCAGATTCCCCGTTTGAAGCCGGGTTGAATATGGCGTTTCGCCGAATTTTACCAGCCGTTCCGACTCACCTTGATCTTGGATTTTGCCCGGCAGCCAGTCATTTGATTTCGGACCTGGTATCGCAAAAACTCGCCAATGGCCTGGTGCTCGTGGTTGGAGCCACTGGCTCAGGAAAATCAACCTCGGTGGTGGCGATGCTTGAAACACTCAATGAAAAAGTGGCGCTCAATATCACCACCATTGAAGACCCGGTTGAATTTAAGTTTCACAACAAACGTTCGTTTTTTCGCCAGATCGGCATCCGTCGTCACGTGCCAACCTATGCCGAGGCGCTCAAACACGTTTTGCGGCAGGATCCGGACATCATTGTGATCCAGGAAATCCGCGATGCTGACATGGCTCGTCACGCCTTGAACCTGGCGCAAACCAATCATCTGGTGATTGCCACCCTGCATGGATTGACGGATACCGCCTCGGCACTGTTGCAGTTTGTGCAGATGGTTGGCGGAGATTACCTGTCAGTTGCCAATCATTTACAGGCGATTGTCGCCCAGCAGCTCTTGCCGTCGAAAAATCGCGATGCCAAACGAGTTCTGGTCCAGGAAGTTATGCGCCCCCGGTTAAATGCCGCCATTCAGCAACTGTTGCGCAGCCACTCAGCCGATACCGACGCGTATGCCGGGGCAATTGGCCAGGCCAATGAAGCCAAGTCAATTGAAGTTCGCTTTGTCGAATCGCTGTTTATGGCGGTGAGTCACAATGAAATTTCGGCGGGGCGTGCTTTTACCGCCACGCGATATGAAGCTGAATTACTTGAACTCTTTGAAGCCAGGTCACTGGGCAACACCATTTCAGATCATGTTCCACAGTACCTGCAACAACGCGATCAGGTCCGCAATGGCCTGAATTGAACTGACTTTCCTGGCTGGTGCCTCACTTTTTCACCTGACCGAAGCCAATGAACTCATTCCACCGACCGAAGGAAAACGCTATGCGCCTGGTATTATTTTTTCTTTTGAGCAATGTTTTGGGGGTCATTGTGGCATCGTGCTATACCCGAATGCCACCACCACTTTCCCAGCCCCGTGGGATATTGGCCAGAGAATTGTTGAAATTTGAACCAGCCCTGCGAACTCGATCCAGCCTCAACGAAGCCGCAATCCAGCTCCGGGTCGTTGATCGTGATCACCAGCTCAGCTCTGTATTTTTGCAAAAACTGGATGCCCCACCGAAAGATGCCCGGCTCCTGGTTCAGGAACTCCACAACGAGATTCTGCGACTGATTCAATCTGAAGGGGAGCAAGGCCAGGTAGCCAGTCTGCACCTTGAACATCTTTCCTGGAGCATGATGGCCCTGGCAGCCGTCAATATGCTGGGATTTGGCATCAGTTTGCATCGCATCTGGCACAAACACCGCAATGCCCTTGAACTCGAAACCCAGCTTGAACGAAGCCAGGCCGAATTACGCACGACCCGATCACTGGCTACCCGGCAAACAGAAGAAGTTGTCCTGTTGCGGCGCGAACACCGACACCTCCGGGAAAAACTGATTGCGGCAGTCCAGGAAGCGGAACTTGACCCGAAAGGCACGGGTGCACTGACCGCCAAAGCCGGCATGCGGTTGCTGTGCCAGTCACTGGAGTTAAACCTGGGCCGGGTGCCCGTCTGGGTTTTAATTGCCGATGCCGACAAATTTAAAAATGTCAATGACACGTATGGTCACCGGGCTGGGGATATTGTACTGGCGACCCTGGTGGGCTGTTTGCAGGCCGAGCTTCGTGAAGCGGACTTTGTCTTCCGGTATGGCGGTGAAGAATTTGTGGTGGTTTTAGTCGGCGGGGCGCCAACGGAAGCCTATACCATTGCAGAACGTCTGCGGATCAAAGTGGCGGAAACTCCGATTTGGATTGGTGATCGCAATCTGCAGATTACCTTTTCAGGTGGACTCGCGGATTGTGCCTCAACGCCGACCTATACCCAGGTGCTCAAAGATCTTCAATCTCAAAGTAGCTACTGGGTTGAGTCAGGACCCCAGAGTCAATCTGAAACTGAGACCCTGGCCAATGAAATGATTGAACTGGCGGATCAGCACCTGTACCGGGCCAAGCAATCGGGACGCAATCGAATTTGCTGCTCGGTCAGTCTTGAAACCCAAACCGTCGCCACGGCCTGAGCCTGGAGTCTCCAGGCTCAGAGTATCAAGGTTTTCGGACAAAGATTGAATGAATAATTTCTTTTATTTATTGATTTGTTTATCAATTAAATATTTTTTGGAGATTATTTAAAAAAACTTGTTGACATCATTTTTTTCCTATGGTAGATATTCGCTATCGAAATTTACTTACTCTTTTTGCGAGGTATGCCATGCGGCGCTCAACATTTTCGGCCATCCAGATCAGCGTTCATCGCACCGTCAAGTTGACGGCAGGACAGCCGTGCGCCGCGACCGGGACCGGATATCAAGCCTGGTCCAGGATTGAACAACCCAAATTTGAAACGCTGCAGGGTAGATTTGTGGGCTTAGATAGCCTCGATCACCTGAATATGGAACCGAAAGGTAGCGTCATTCTTCGTAGCAGCGATAAAGCATTGTGACACCGCGGGAGCGGATTTACTCCCGCTCCCGAAACTCTCAAAATCAAATTGATCTGAGATTGTCTAAGGAGCGGGGCCGCTTTCCACCCAGAAAGCCCCCGCTCCTTTTCTGTTTTGGGGTCTTTGACAACTGAATATCTACCCTTTTTTGAAGTATTTGTGCAGGAGAGGTCGAATTGGTACGACAACGGTCTGTAAAACCGTTCTCCTCGTGGAGTATGCAGGTTCAAATCCTGCCTCCTGCACCAGCTCAATTCAGAAGGATAAAGCACGGTCGCCATTGGTCGAGATTCAGACTGATTTTCGAATCATCGAAGTTCCTGGGCCTTGCCGGAAGCGGTCTCGTGCCCTCCTTCTTTTCTGCAGGGGTGTGGTGTAACCAGGCAGCACGACGGTTTCCAAGTCCGACGGTTCGGGTTCAAATCCTGGCACCCCTGCCACACTTCAACCTCAATTTTTTGCGGAGGGTTCGCCTAACTGGTAGGGCACTCGTCTTGAAAACGAGCGTGTTTCGACACCTGAGAGTTCGACTCTCTCACTCTCCGCCATAAAATTTTCACTCATTATTCAATATTTTTTATTGGGAAAAGTGTGTATTTTTTTAGGAATTTTACATATTTTTTTTCGAATTTATTTTGAATTTATTTTTTTATCTTTGTCTTTTCTTTACCTGGAGGCGTCGCCTAATGGTATGGCAGCGGTCTGCTAAGTCGCCAAGGGCAACCAATACATTGTGCCTGTGAGGGTTCGACTCCCTCCGCCTCCGTTTTTTCGGGTTCGTAGCTCAGCCGGACGAGAGCACAGGTTTGCGATGCCTGAGGTCGGTGGTTCAAGTCCACCCGAGCCCTTTTTAAACCCTTTGTGCGGGAGTAGCGAAATGGCAAACGCACTGGTCTTAGGAACCAGGGACTGTGGGTTCGACTCCCACCTTCCGCACCACATAGTTTGAACTCGTAGCTCAGCCGGACGAGAGCACAGGTCTCCGACACCTGAGGTCGGCGGTTCGAATCCGCCCGGGTTCTTTTCTGAATTGAAACGGTCGCTGCCGAAGTGGCGAAACTGGTAAACGCGTGCGTTTCAGGTGCGCATGGAGAATTCCACTAGGGGTTCGACTCCCCTCTTCGGCACCATATGCGGATGTGGCGAAACTGGTAGACGCGCAACGTTGAGGGCGTTGTGGGGCATTTACTCCGATGGAGGTTCGAATCCTCTCATCCGCATTCGTCAACAGCTATAACCTACGGAAGTGGCGAAACGGCAGACGCACCAGGCTCAAACCCTGTTTCCTGAGGGTTCAACTCCCTCCTTCCGTACCATTTTTTGCGGACGTGGCGTAGCATGGTCAAGCGCACTGGTTTGCCATATCAGAGACGCGGGTTCGAATCCCGCCGCCCGCATTCAACTTCGCGGAGAGAAGTGGCTTCAGACAGGTCTCATAAGCCTGTTTCCGCTGGTTCAACTCCAGCCTCCGCGCCCATTTTTTCGCACACGTCGCCAAGCGGCTCAAGGCGCTGGGCTGCAAACCCAGTATCCGTTGGTTCAAATCCAACCGTGTGCTTTTCCATTTGCCGGTGTGGCGGAATAGGGATACGCAGCAGGCTTAAACCCCGTCTGGGCTAGTAACGGCTCTTGTGGGTTCGAATCCCACCATCGGCATTCCTGTCTTTGACAGGATAAGTGGGTGAATGGAAGAGGGGATCTTCAAACTTCGTGCCCATGGTAGAACGGGGAACTTTGAAGGAGTGTACCTGATGGGAAGGACGACCACCGAGTTGAAAGGTCTCCCTCTTCCTTTAACCCTTTTGGAATGAAGAATTGAGAATGAAGGAATTATCTTTTAAGTCATTGAACTTGAAACAGTTAGTAAGGTCATCGCCAATTTCACCAACTAATTTCTTCATTCTTCATTCGTAACTCTACATTCAGTTTTTCTGGGGTGTTTGGCAAGCGGTTAAGCCACTCGGCTCTCAATCGAGTCAGCGCGGGTTCGAATCCCGTACACCCTGTCTTGAATGAAAAATGAAGAAATTTCATTTTGTCATTTTGTCATCTGGTCAGTTTTCTGGGGCGTTGGGCAAGCGGTCAAGCCGCTCGGCTTTCAATCGAGCAATCACGGGTTCGAATCCCGTACGCCCTGTTTTTGAATGTAGAATTGAGAATGAAGAATGAAGAAAGCGGTTAGTGGCTAGTAGTTAGTGATTCGTTCCTGGTTCTTCTTCGAAAGTATTGATTTCTAACCACTAATCACTAATCACTAACCACTAACCACTAACCACTAGATGGTTTCTTCATTCGTAATTTTTCATTCCTTTCTGGGAGCGGTAGCTTAGTGGAAAAGCCTCCGGTTGTGGCCCGGATGACACGGGTTCGATTCCCGTCCGCTCCCCCACACAATCACCTTTTCTCTGGGGATGTAGCGCAGTTGGTTTAGCGCGCTGGATTGTCGATCCAGAGGACGCGGGTTCAAATCCCGTCATCCCCGTTTATTTCCCTGTTGTAAAGGAACATATGGAACAACTTGTACTTGTAACAATTATCGTTTCGCTCGTGTTAACGGTCGGCACACTGACGGCACAACAGCCTGAAAATACAAACTTTCTGGCTCAAACCAAAGTCCAGGTACCGTCCAGCGTCAACCACGTCATTCGTTCGGGAAGTGGTGTATTTCGGGCACACGCGCCAGGGGAGCGCGGGGTAATGGCCAGGCTGGTCATTCTTCCAACCGAGTGATTTTAGATAAGTTATAGATTTTTTTAGTTCATATCAGGGTGTAGTGTAAGGGCGGCATTCGTGCCTTGGGAGCATGAGGTGATGGTTCGACTCCATCCATCCTGACCACAATTTAGGGCTGAAGAAATCACCTTTGGACCCTATGTGTAAATCAATTAAGGGTTCACACCTGTTTTCAGTGTTTCTTAACCTTTCTGGGAGGTCGTTTAACTGGCAGGACCGCAGATTCTGGATCTGCTGATTGGGGTTCGAATCCCTGCCTCTCAGCCACTGCACACACTTGGTCGGGTAGCTCAGTTGAGTCAGAGCGCTGGTCTGAAAAACCAGAGGTCGTCGGTGCGATTCCGACCCTGACCATCTTCGGAATGAAGAATGAAGAATGAAGAATAAAACAGCAGCCAGCACTTTGTTTCCTCATTCTTCATCTTCTGGACTCGTAGCTCAGCCAGGACAAGAGCACGGATCTCCTAAGTCCGCTGTCGCAGGTTCGAATCCTGCCGGGTCCTTACTTGAAAGCATCAGGTTGAACAAGAAGGAATTATATTTTTCTAAATTCTTCATTCTTCATTCGGTATTGATATTTCCCGGGTCCATAGCTCGACGGTCGAGCAGAGGTCTTTTAAACCTCTGGTGAGGGTTCGATTCCCTCTGGACTCATTCAGGTGAGAAATCTTCGGGTCAAAATCACAGGTTAAGCTCACTCTCTCCGGGTCTCTTGTGCTCCTCTTCATCTGTGTACCGCTCGAACTTCCTCACCTGATCTTTTGCGGATGTAGCTTAAACGGCCAGAGCGCGGGTCTTCCACATCCGATGAGCGGGTTCAATTCCCGCCATCCGCATTTTCACTTTTTCTGGGCGGTTAGTGTTAACTGGCAGCACGTTGGTCCTGCAAACCGAAAGATCGGGTTCAAATCCCGAACTGTCCATAGGTCAGGGTTCAGGGTTCAGGGTTTAGAAAAGAATCTAAATTTGAATACCCGGTACCCTGCTCTCTTGTGGCGTAACTCAATGGTTGAGTGCCGGTCTGTTAAACCGGAAGCTGGGGGTTCGAATCCCTCCGCCACAGCCAGTTTTGGTCCTGTAGCTTATATTGGTAAAGCTCCCGCCTTATAAGCGGGCAAAAGCCCGGCCCTGATAAGGCCGTGATGCAGGTTCGATTCCTGCCGGGACCATGGTATGTGGGTGTAGCTC
>CAZXCE010000041.1:0-24643 GCA_964639175.1 uncultured Clostridia bacterium | reverse complement strand
GCTCTTCGCTGATTCGGATGGTTTCTGCCGAATGCCGGGCATCGGTCTGGTCGCGCACAATTAAAATCGCTTCGGTGTCACTGCTGGCCAGGGCGCGAAGTTCAAAGTATTTTTGACCAGCGGGAACTTCCATTTCATATTCCAGGGTTTGGAGGTGCCGGGTTTGAAATGCCTGATCAATCACCTCTTTAAATCGCTGTTTGAGTTCGGGTGGGATCGGAAGGTCGTCAATGGTGGACCCAATCAGTGTTTCGGGTGAGAGGGCCAGCAATTCTGGCGAAGGCGCCCCAAAATCAAGGTATTTTCCTTCACGACTAATTCGAATCCAGGTATCTGGAATAACACTGGTCAGGGCTTTTAGTCTGGATTCCTGCAGGTTCGGAAGCGGGGTGCTGATTGGTCGCAGGTAGTCGGGGGTCGGTACAGATGGCACGTGGCGCAAGGTGGCCCCCAGTCGGCGGATGATCGGTATCAAGAGGTGTAACCGGTCATCCCAAACCACCGCCAATCCCGGATGATTTTCATAAAACTGGGTGGCCAGATCTGCGAGGCCGTAGGGTACCACCATCACTGACCGCACTGACCGCTTCCCAATGGTGCGCCCACAGTGGTGGAGGTCATGAGGGGTTTGAATCCAGTAGACGTAGACACAGGTCTGGCTTCCGGACTGATTTGATTCAAAGGTATGTGTGACGACCTCTCCAATCGCGGCAAGCTGGTTTACAACAGTGGGGGGAATTGTATTGGTATTACAAATTAGACAAATCGAAAGACTGGTGGTTTCTTGGACGGGGGGAGGGGGAACAAACATCGTTTGTGTCAGCCAAAGTGAAGGAGTGGCTCAAGAACCTGGGTAAACCAGAACGGGAAGGTTTGCGAAGGAGCAGGACTGAGGGATGAAGTTCATCCAGTTCCTGTTTCGCAGAACTTCCCGTTCTTTTTTCCAATTGAATAACGACTCGTACAACTTACTTTCCAGAACCAGCCGGGCGACCGCGTTTCCGCTTGGGCAGCTCTTCGCTCGGTGTCGGGCGACCAGCGTGTTCTTTGGGAACAATGAATCGCCGACGGGGGGGCTTGGATGGATCGTCAGATTCTTCGGTGATGACAATCGGGGTTGGTTTAGCGGTTGGCACCACGGCGGCGGCACCATCGGCCAGAAATTCGTCGAGAAATTCCTGTGGGACGCGCAACGTGCGAATTTTCACCTTTTCACGGTCTTTGGATGGGATTCCAATCAAGGCTGCCAGGGCTGCCCGGTTGGTTACCCGGTTGAAAAATGTGTAAATCCGTACTTTGCCTTCAGGCTCAACAAACAAGGTCAGCACATCAGTTGAATTTGGAATAAACCCAACTGCCGCGATATTGAGTACTTTGGCTTCATCAAAACTTAAAATAGAAGCCATGCGAGGATCAAATTTCAGGGTGTTTAAATCAATACTTTGTGGTGTCAGCCGGGTACGCTTTTCAACCTTGACACCTGCCGCCTGGAGTTCCGCATTGGTCCGCCGATGGCGACGGGGTTTCTCAGAGGTTGACTGGTCATCAGCTACGCTTTCAGCTTCGGGTTCATCAGTATCAGCCACCGGGCTCAGCACTTCGACCGGAGTCGCCGCCACGACTGGCACCGGGACTGGCGCCGGAGTTGGCGCCACAACCACTGGCGCTGGCGGGGCCGAAACCGGCACCGGCGCCGGGGCAGATTCAACAACGGGAGAAGGCTGGGCCTGAGCCGCAACCGCACCCGACAACACTTTTTCAGCATCTCTGAAGTACGCCTGAATCGCCGCCGCGACCCGCGCTTCAAGCGGCTCAATCCGATTCCGTTGGGCCAGGAACTGAGCAAAGATCAACTCGTTTTCGTCAATGGACAACAGGAATCGAATGCCTCGTTGATTTTCAGCATCTGAATATTTGTCAAATTCAAAAACCAGGTTGATTGTTTTTGTGTCCAGGGTCACTTGCAGCGTGGAGCGTACCACATCCGAACGGGAATACTGGTCTGAGCGATAGTTTGGTTGATTGGTCATAGGTTTTGTGGCTGGCGGGAGGGGCGTATACGGTTGGTGGCGGGGTTGAACCGGAGGGGATGAAACAACCGGTCGGCTGGAACTGACCGGTGCTGGTTCTGAAATCGAGGGCAATTCAACCGGTTCACTTGCCACGGCGGTATCATCATCAGTAATGCGTTCAAACCGGGCGGCAAACGATGATTGAATGGGTTCGGCTTCCGGCTCTGCTGATTCGGCAAAAACTGGGATTGCGTATGCAGGTGGCTGATAGGTTTGAGCCGTCTCAACCGAATCGGAAAACCCTTCGGGCTGGGGGGCATACTCTGACCGTACTGGCTCACGAGGCGTACCGCGATCACCTGGGGTAATGCCCATTTGTGGGAGTTCTTGAATATGTGTGGTTAAATATTTTACCGAGGCAAATTGAGGCAAAATATCAATCACCGATTCTAGTTGAGGCGGTGAGAGCCGTTTCAGTTCAATTTTGATTGGATCTGGCACAAAACCAAACTGTTTTTTGATTGCCTGATAGAGTGCCCGCCGTAACTCTCGCCTGCCTGGGGCATCTTCTTGTACGTTGCGAAATGGATTGAAGCACTGGTAATTGTAACTCATCGTAATAGCACTTTTGGGTTGGAAAGGGTTTTGAGAAGAATTGTTACTGCGGTGAAGACGCAGTGTATTGAACAAAGTATTGAATGGCAAGCAGAAATTGTGGTAACCCGGTAGTTGAATGATAATAATCAATTGTAAAGGCTCAACTCACCGTCACAGCGGTTATAACTCTGCACAGATTGACCGGGTGCTGTTGATTTAGCCTTTTTCAGGTTACACCGTAGCTGGATTCACGGTTGGAGTGGCGCCGACTTGAAACGATAAAATTATTATTTTCAAGGATATAAACTGGACGCAGACCCTGACGGCACTGAGTTGCAAAAATAACGACTCGATGTCATAGTGTGATCCCCACAGTCACCACTGTCCAGGCCATATGATCCTGAACGAGGGGGGAGAGAAGAACTGTAAAAATTTGTCAAGATTGATGCGTGTTCATCATGAATTGAACCCAGGAGTTATCAATGAGTTGGGCTAAATATGCAATCGAACAACTAAAGCAAGGTCAGACGGTACAAATCCGCCCCCGAGGGCATTCCATGACCGGAAAAGTCAATGACGGTGATCTGGTCACCGTGACACCAGTTCCAACAGACACACTGGAAGTGGGTGACATTGTTTTAGTCCGTGTCAAAGGCACTGATTACCTGCACCTGATCAAAGCGATCAACCAGGGACGCTTTTTGATTGGTAATAACCGTGGTCGAATCAATGGTTGGGTTGGTCACAATTGTGTGTTTGGAAAGGCAATCCGGGTCGAGCGGTAGTCAGTTCCCAGTAGTCAATCAACCAAGGTGAGAGATTGTTTGAACTGGTTAAGAAGTTTTGACGCCTCCCAATCAAGAGAAAATCAACTTTGGGTCCCCCAGAAACCGAGTCCCCCCCATCTCATTGCACTACGGCAGGACTCTTACCTGTGACGCAAGCAATTCATGTGGAGTCATCATCATCGGTTCCTTTCAAATTATTTGTAATACACCATTCTGTATATCTCCCCTGCAATGCCATACTTGCTTTCCGTATGGATTCAACCCGGTTTGAAGATTTGACATATCGAGCAGTGTCGAGCCCAAGATCTATGAATGGCGCTTTCGTTTCAGGTTCACACTGGGCGACGAGATACAACCTGGTTCAAGGTATGGTGTTTTGAGACTACAAAGCCAAAAAGTCATCAGGCCAGGGCAGATTGCAGTTTGGCAAAGCGCCTGGCAAACACCTCCCTGCGGAAAGATACCCTGTTGGAACAGGTCACGGGCGTTGAGAATGCGTTTGTGAAGCAAACGCTGGCCCTGGGAGTCAATACACCTCCCCAATGGTTTTGATAGAGTGGGCAAGCAAGGAACGTTTCGGCGGTGACGTGCAAAGACAATCCAACGGCAGAAACGAATAGGCGATGAAAACCAGAAACCAGTGTTTTTGAAAAGCTGTGATAGCTCGCAGACGATACTTGTCCAGGCCTAAATAACTGTTGCCAGCCTGATAAAACATCTCAATCGGCCAGGGTTGAAGATCGGGTTGAAGGATTTTCCTGGCCGACCAGTCAGTGCAGGTTGAGATCCAAACCACAGACCTTCAGAAAAAGATTTCCTCCTGGGAATGCCGGCATTTCCAGGAAATAAGGAGACGCATCGCTAACAAATCAACCTCCTCACCGCTTGGAAAAACAAAAGCGCGAGACGAAGAAATCGTCTCGCGCTTTTGTTTTTCCGGTTTATGACTTACGGCTGATCCATCACTCAGCTCATCAGATCAGTTCAGCCAGCCGTTCTTCGAGGAGTTCAATACGGCGATCAAATGGCAGCCGAATCAATTTATCAATCAGGTCAGTATCGCCCATTTCAGCCAGGACGACGGTCACTTCCCACATGATTTCCTGACGGCGACGACGGCTTTCGTTCTTGGCTGGTGCTTCGTTGGGGTCATGCCATTCTTTAGAAACCGCTTCGAGGAAGCGGGACTGTTCTGAATGGAGTTCGTTCACAATGGATTGAATTACCTCAATGCGGGCTTTTTGGGCATCTTCGACCGTCATCCGGTGACGAGGTTCAGTCGCGTAGCGCCGGAAACGTTCCACAATCCGCTCGGCAACTGCCAGCGGCAGTCCGGCGGCGGCGGCCATATCAGTCGGTTTGGCGGTGACATACGCTGACAACGTAGAAACCCCAGCCGAAAACAGGCGACGAATCGCCGGGCGACCGACGCCCTGAACCTGCTTGAGAATTGAGCTAATAATCACTGATTCAGGTGTATTCCAATCATCAGGAATTGAAAAGACCTTGGGAAGGAAGTTTTCAAGCTCGGAATAGGCATCCGTAATTTCAATCCGTAACAGGGCGTCCGTGTCAATGTCGTTTCCGTACGAGTTTTCAGCCTTGCGCAGCACCGATTCAAAGTCTTCTAAATGAACCGAAAGGCTATTGTACCCAACTCCCTGGGCAGCACTTCTGACCGATTTGCAGGCCGCCAGGCACGGTTCAATCCAGTCGCGTCCGCCACGTCCAAGTCGAACCTGGGCGACAAACTCACGCATTGGTCGGACAAAAACCATGGCAATTTCGGTAAACAGTTCGCGCACGGTTTCGTCATCCTGCTCGGTCTGGGCGTCATCTCCTTGGAATGAGGCATCAAATGACCCATCGAGTGATTCACCAATTCCTTCCAGAAAATTACCGATGTCATCTTCCCCAATCGTCAACAGGTCAAACGGGTCGTCATGCGGGAAGCTTTCGCGGGGCGGTGGTTCGGCTGAGAGAGCCGCCAGTTGTTCGGTACGCGAAGGGACTTCCATCACCTTCCGGAGCAGATTAATTGTCGGAATCGCCTGTGCCGGCACGATTCCGCGTTCAAATCCCTGGGCCCGGGCGGCCAAACCACGGAAAATGGCAGATGCTTCACCCAGACATTGGCGAAGCTTGGCAAAAAAATCATCTTCCACCTCGCTTAATCGCCAGCCAGCCACGCGCACCAGTTCGCCAAGATCAATCATCATGGCCACGGCGATTTCGTCATAAATCGGCATCGGATGGCTTTTGAGCTGGTGGCCAAACCGCTCAGCAGCAAGCGCTATCGTATCCGTATGGATCGCCACTTGTTCGAAATATGAATCGGCGAGCTGGGTATTGCGAACCGCCAGACGCTCCAGGCAGTGGGAAAGAAGAACTGAACTGTCATCAATGGCGGCGACAAATTCTGCGATACTGTTCATAGCAAACCGGCGAAGATATTCCGGTCCGAAAACCGGTCATCACGCCCTCCCTTTGTTCTTGTCGAAGATGGTTTCTGCGAAGAGTGGTGCAATTGCTGCTTTAGAACTATCCAAAACTAGCATAGTTCAACACGTTCAGCACAGTGGTGCAATGAAAATAGCACAACTCACGAAGAATGAAGAATGAAGAATTGAGAATAGGGAATCAAGAATGGGGCATGAAGAACGGGAAAGGGAGGATGAAGAATGAAGAATTGAGAATAAAGAATTGAGAATAAAGAATGAAAAATGAAGAATTGAGCATGAAGGATCAAGAACGAAAAACTCTTTAAACCCTTCAAAAATAATAATTTAACGCATATCAACTCATCAATGTGTTTTTCTATACCGAAAAGACAACCACCTGGCTGTAATTCTATACTGAAACTGAAGTTATCGAACTGTTGTCCTGGAAAAAATTTTCGGGATGAAAAGCTTTTGTCCACCTGGTTTCTGCATTCTCAATTTTTCATTCTGCATTCTCTATTCTCCCCCATAGCGGATTTCCATGCGACGTAACAGGATCGACGCGAAAAACAGCGTGATGGCGGTCATAATCAAAAGTCCAGGAATCGAAATCCAGGCGGGGGTTGGTTCCGCGACAATCGCAAAGGGTCCTTCGGAAAGCGGAACTGGCGTTAAGGATTTGAGGTAATGTAACACGCTCAGTTTTTTGAGGATCGGTGGTAATAAAAATCCAATCGTTTCCCAACCAAGGAAAGCAATGGCCGGGAAAATCGGATTCCGAAAGATCAACCCGACGAGCAAAAACACTGCGCCATACCCAACACACGCAAATGCCACAATCCCAAGATACAACACAACCTGCTTCAACCCTGGCCCATTGAGCAGATAGTCCATTCCTTGATGAAATCCGCGTGGTACATACAGCAGAAATAATGAAACAGCGGTTGACGTCACAAACAGCCCGGTGGCCGCAACAACGCCAGAGATATATTTCCCTACGACCAGGACTTCGCGTCGCACCGGAGACAGAAAATAATAATGCAGACACCGATCAACCACGTCTCCCCGAAAGAGATTCATAAAAATCCAGGCACAGCCGAAGAAAACCATGATGCGCAGGATCAAGGTTTCAAACATCCAGGCAAAAATTTCAGTCGCCACCACCGACCTGGCCAGTCTGGCTGATGTGAACGGAAACGAAACCATTAAAACCAGAATAAACACGGGTAACACCGCCAGCGCATACATCAGAAGCGCCCGTCGGCCCCATAAAAATTTCTGAGTTTCAAGCCGAAAGATGGCCAGAACCTGCCGCACCCAGTTGCCAACTGGGCGCTCTGTTTCGACCGATGCAAGATGTTCCATTGGGGTAACCTGTACTGGTGTGCTACTCACGAGTCCTCCGCAGTAAAACCAATTATGAATGAGAAATGATGGATTATGAAAAGATTTATTCAGAGGTAACCGTTTATTACCGAATCAAATACTGATAGACGGCCTGCAAATCGTCGTCAAATGGCGCAATTGATTCGACAGTCAAGTTTTGCTCGATAACAAGCTGATTAAACATTACATAAAACTGGTCAGGGTTGCGGGTTTTGACGATCATTCCACCACGATCCTCGTGGAGTCTGACTTCCATCACGTGCGGTGCGCCAAACAACTTTGCCGCTACGAAAGATGGATCACTGCACCGGATTGTAATCTGGAGCGGGAAATCAGCAATTTCGCTCCGTACGCCAGACACATCGCCTTCAGCCACAATATACCCGTTATTGAGCAGGACAACCGAATCTGAGAGCAGGTCCACTTCATGCAGGATATGGCTTGAGAGGATCAGATACATTCCCTCGCGGGCACACTGGCGAAAGATGGCAATGACTTCGGCACGGGCGAGCGGGTCAAGGCCGTTGAGCGGTTCATCCAGGATCAACACTCGCGGACGATGGGCAATGGCCTGGCCAAGCCGGATTCGCTGGCGCATGCCTTTACTATACCCTTCAATTTTCCGGTCAGCAGCATCGAGCAAGTTGACCTGTTCGAGGGCCGCGTGGGTCATAGCCGCCGCCTCAGTTCTGGCAAATCCATGCACCAGCAGAAACGAATAAATCAGCTCACGGCCAGTCATACCACTGGGAAAGCTATCAAACTGCGAACAATAGCCCAAAATTCGAAACAGTTTCTCAGGATGATCTGGGGCCACGCCCAGCACCGAGATTTTCCCTCGCGTCGGCTTGAGCAGGCCCGTCATCAGGTTCATCAAGGTGGTCTTTCCCGATCCATTCGGGCCGACAAAACTGGTAATCCCAGGACCAATCGACAAATTCACCCGATTAACCCCAAGCACTTCGCCATAAAATTTCGAGATATCATCAAAAACAATCAGATTGGCATTCATCAGCGAGATCCTTTGAGAATGAAGAAACCATCTAGTGGTTAGTGGGTTAGTGGTTAGTGATGAGTGGTTAGTGGTTAGTGGTTAGTATTTGGTGACTGATGCCTGGTGCTTATAAATCAATAGTTTCGAAGAACCAAAAACTAACCACTCATCACTAACGACGAACCACTTTCTTCATTCTTCATTCAGTTGATAATTTCGTACGCCCGGATTTTGCGGGACAGTAACCCGAGCGAGAGGACAAAGAACATACCAATAGTAAATCCGGAGCCCCACCAGGGCAGGCCCATGCGCTCAATTTGTCCAAAGAGGCCATACCAGAGCGATCCCATTGCGTCGTTCAAACTAAACAGGTATCCCCATTTGGTTTCAAAGAGTTGATTGATCACCTCGGCAAAGACGGCAGTGGCAAAATAAAACCCGATCATGATGCCCTGAATGGTGATTTTCCGTTTGACCCAGGCCGAAAGTGCCAGCGAGCCCAGGCAGAGCGTCAAAATCCAGATCCAGGAACCAACCACAATCGCTATTCCGAACCTCAGATTTTCAATCATCCAGCCCATCCCAGCCAGATAACCTTGAAATAAAAACAACAGCAACACCGGCACCCAGGTCACCGCAGAAAGCAGGATTAACACCACCGACATTTTCCCGAGGACATATTCCAGGCGCGAAAATGGACGGCTGAGATAGAGCGCCAACCCGTTATTTTCGACATCTTTTGAAACCAGCGTCGGTGCCAGCATCAAGGTCAGCAAGGTGGCAAAGCTGCTTTGAAACTGTGTAATAACATAAAAAAACCGCCAGTTGATCGGGACCAAATCGCGTAATCCCAGGTTTAAAATGGCCATGGCTTCGGCATTGTGGTGCATGTAAATCCAGATGCTTGCCAGCAGAGGAAACACCAGCGAAATGATAAAGAGAATAATAAACAGCTTTGATTGAAACACCGCCCGATAGGCATAGCGGGGTAAAATCAAAAACCGCTTCCAGGCTGACGTCAATGGCCCGGTATAGGTGAGGTACGTCTGATCATAAACTGCCATTGGGGGTCGCCTCCATTGCCTTCATAAAGATGTCTTCAAGTGAATCGCGTTTGTAATTGAGTCGGCGGATATGAAGCTGCCGGTCGGCCGCAATCTGGTAAAGATCCCGAATTTCCACGCCTGGCGGTAACACGAGTTTCACCCGTCGCTCTCCGATCAAAGCCCATTCACAGCCAAGCTGGCTCAACCCCTCGGCAAACGGTCCATTGGGTTGCCCCAATTCGATTTCGATGAATTTTAAATTGGCTTTGCGTTCGGCTTCGAGGTTGCACTGCACCACAATTTTGCCATTTTTGAGAATGACAATTTCTTCACAGGATTCCTCGACGTCGCGTAACAGGTGCGAAGACAACAAAATGCATGCCTGGCCACTGTCGCGAATCGTGCGCACCAGTTCGAGCATGCGTTTGCGTGACGGGTAATCAAGCCCGTTGGTGGGCTCGTCGAGGATGATAAATTGTGGCCCGTGAACAATCGCCTGGGCCAGTTTGGCCATTTGTTTCATCCCGAGTGAAAAGGTATCAATTGACCGATAGCGGGCTTCTCCCAGGCCGACAAAAAACAGGCTTTCGTGTGCCCGTTCGAGCGCCACTCTCGGCGGAAGACCTGAGAGTTCGGCCATCATGGCGACAAACCCGACACAGGACATTCCAGCAATAAACGCATCCCGTTCCGGCATATAGCCGACCAGGGCGCGAATCTTGCGGTTTTCTTTGACAATATCGTGGCCAAAAAGCCGGGCATGGCCTTTGGTTGGGTGATAAAACCCAAGCAATGTGTTGATCAGCGTGGTTTTCCCGGCGCCGTTCGGCCCGAGCAGCCCGACCGTCCGGCCACTAAAGTCACTGGTTAAATTATCCAGAATCAGCCGTTTGCCCAGTTTAACACTCAGATTTTCAAGCGAAAGTACAGTCATAAGTTCGTAGCAAAGTCGCGAAATAGTGAGGTAGCGAGATAGCAAGTCGCAAGTGGTCAGTACCACCTGCATGAAGCGTAGGAGTTCGAAAACCCGGAACCCGGAACCCGGAACCCGGAACCCGGAACCCGGAACCCGGAACCCGGAACCCTAATCGGAAGCATCCACTTTCGGCTCTTTTGCCCCCATAATCAAGAGCCACAACATGGTTGCCATTTCTCCAAGAAGCGCCGGAAAAGCGTAGTTTGAAATTACGTTTTCATAGTGTGGAAACAGCAACCCCGAGAAGCTCATCGCCAGATAAGCAACCCCGTTGAGGATCAGCCAGTAACTCAAAATGCGCGGGAACCAGCCTGACCGCAGCATCAGAATGGCCAGTGGAAAAAGCCACAATCCCCACAGGATCTCAGCCCCCACGATGATCTGATGATGAAGCCGCAGAAATACCATGGCCAGTGCATCCCGTTGAGGTTTATCGAAAACCGACAGGAAATCACCGCCGCGAATGAGTATCAAGGCAGCCGCATCATTGCCAACATTTACAAAGTCAATCGTGGCTGGGATCACACCACCCAGAGCCACCATCAGCACCGCCAGGTTCTGATCTACGTCTTTGAATAACCGATAGAGCGCCAGCACCAGAAACGTCAAGATGACACCACAGCACAAATCACCAACCATCCCAAAACGAAAAAGCAACTCGTGAGCGGCAATGTTGCTGGCCGTCGCGGTTGCATTTCCTTTTACAAACAAAGTGGTGGGAATATAAATGAGGCGAAACGGCGCCACGAGTACAAGTAACAAATAGATAGCTCCTGCAACTCTGGCCTGTTTGCGAATTGATGTCATGACAATCTTTTCTGTTCTAAAAAGTCGGGAGACCCATCTGATCCAGATGGGTCTCGTTTGATTTTTATCACCCGCTCACGCAGGTGGTACTGACTATTTGGCTTTGTCGGGATGGCCTTTCAGCGCCTGCAACCCGATTGAACCCGGAATGGTCAACAGATTGGTTGGGCTGAGTTTGATGATGCCGTCACCACCGAGGGCAAAGATCATCTGGTCATCATTGACGTAGGCATAAGCCAGGGTCGGCAAGGCGGCGGCAGCCATCGCACCCAGTTTCAGACCTTCGGGTTTCTTCTCATTGGATGAGTCGGCAAACTGAGTGAGCATTGGCGTCAGGTTCTGGTACATCAGCATCGAGAAATTGGTGTTGCCATCTTTGGGGAGCGCTGAGAGAAAGCGCGGGGCACTCACCAGTGAAATTCCTGATTCATAGTAGCGCAGTGCCTGTGAAACCAGTGACTGAGTCGCAGCCGCGACCATATATCCGTGAGCGAAGGTGTAGGTTGTGACCTCGGCAGTGCCGTTTTTGCGCACGGTGTAGTACACCTGACCGTCCACCGTCGTCGAATCAAGACTGAAGGTCAGGTTTTCTTCCGGCTTGATCAGTGAATTGACTTCCACGATTGCTTTGGCAAAGCTTGCTTGCAGTTTGACCGGGTCGTTGACTTCCATCACCAGTTTCCAGGCTGGGGTTGGGAGCATCGGGCCATCCACGGCAAAGGCCACTTCACCGCCAAAGTAGGCAGCAAAATCTTCACGGATGCGCAGGCCATGTTTGGCTTCGAGGGCCTGAAGTTCAGACAGGAACGTCGGGTCTTCCTGCTGCAGCGTGTCAAACAATTCGGTCAGCATCCCGGCTGGGTTTTCAACCACGAAAGCTGAAACCAGGCTGGCATCCGGCGAGATAAAACTGAGGCTCCCCATTGGGCCAGGGCTTGAAATCCAGGTCGCGATGCCCTTCTTGGGCTGTTTAAAGGTCACCACCGCCCGGTTGCTGGTTTCGCCGTTGACTTCCTTCAGGTTGACGATCAGGTGCTTGAAATTGCTGAATTCAGAAGCTGCCTTTGAGCCATCCGCTTTGGCTTCAGCACCGTCGTTCATCTGGCTCAGGTCAATGGCGAGCATCAATTCAACGCCATTTTTATATTCGGCTTCGATGGCTGAGAGCAGCGACCCGGCTGGTGCCGATTTGGGAGACTGCATCCGGTTCACCGCCTGGGTGATACCCTCACGGCTGGTGGCCAGCACCAGGGTTCCGTTTTGGATCCAGCCCAATATCGCCTGTTCGCCAGCCGCAGTGACGGGTGTTTTCAATTCGGCGTCTGAGATGAGCTGAAACGCCATTTTTCCGGTTGTTCCAGCCAGGTGTGAGGTCAGATAGTTGCGCAACCCAGCTTCATCTTTGACTTCGGCCAGCACCACGGGTTCTGATTTGATCTGAGTTCCGCCAGCCGCAGTAATCACGATTTCATTTCCCAGAAATCCTGAGACAGTGCGGATTTCAGCCAGAATCTGGTTATATTGAGGTGTGGCAGTTGCCGATTTTTCAGACTTCCACCAGGCCGCCAGTTCTGGATTTTGCTGCAGGTGTTTTTCGACAATCTGCTGTGAGGCAACCAGCGATTCGCCAATATTGGGCAACGCCAGGTAAAACACCGTGTTATCTGGCAGCATTGGCAGCAACCGCGGTGTGTTGCGCAATCCAGGACGCGGCACCCTCTGATCAAGGTCCTGATACAGATGCTGCAACCCTTCAAGCAATTTGGCATACCGGTCAGCATCTTTGCTCCAGGAGATTTCTTCCTGAATCGGGAGTTTTTCAACCGAGGTGCTGCTCGTAAACTGTTGACCGGCCTGCAATGGCTGGTCTTTTCCGGCATTGCTCACCGTGCTGGTGCCTTGAATACACGACACTCGCGAACCTTTGGTGCCGTGATTGACCGCCAGAATCATATCCTTACCGGAAATCAGGCTGTCATCGGTTGAAACAAAGAGCGCACCTTTCACGCCGGTCGGAGCTTGCAAAATAATTGACCCGCGTTCCAGTTGAATGGTTGAGCCCTGGGTCGCCTGACGAAGCGAAAATTCGGTTCGTTCGTCGAGTTCAACCACGGCGTTGTTTGACAGGCGAACCTGAGCCCGTGAGTGATTGCCGGTGCGGACAATCTCGCCGAGGGTGACTCGTTCGCCAACCGCCAGCCGCCGGTTATCAGTGGCGCCGATTCGATACAGATCGCCGTCAACTGAAACCACAGTGGCGGTGCCGGCATCAACCGAGGTCAGGAAAAACTGGGCAATCACCAGACCCAGCAGGGCAAACCCAATCAGAAACGAAGCGGCGATTGAGTATCGTTTCCAGATCGCAGGTCCGGCAACGGCGCGAATGCCCGCCGGCTGAACCTTGCGCTGGGTGCCATTTTTGGCTTCTTTGAGTGCCTTGCGGCAGGGAACACATTCCCGGGTATGGTCTTCGACCAGCAGGGAGCGAGCCGAGGTCAGGCGTCCGGCCAGAAACGCCGGAATCAGACTCTGAAAGTCAGAGCAGGTACGGATTTGATCAACTGAGGTCAATTCTGCCTCGGCAATTGACGTGTCAGTTCCAAGTCGCGCCCACACCCGCTGGGTAGCCTGTTCAACCTCGGCACTGGTCATTTTCTGCCCCTGGATGTGTGAAGTGGACTTATCGAACAATGATTCCACGGTGTCTTTTTTCGGTGTCATGGTGTGTCTCCAAATATTGTTTTAGTTCTTTTTTGACGCGGGTGCGTGCCCGGTGTACCAAAACGGCAACGACGAGTTTGGACATTCCAAGCAAGTCGGCAATTTCTTCGTTGGTGTACCCTTCGAAAAAGCGCAGCACAAACAGTTCGGCGGCGGACCGCCCCAGTTGTGCGACTGATGCCTGCACCACGCGACGAAGTTCGGCATCAGCTTGTTGTGCTTCGGGATTGTGACGTTGATCGGCGGCCATATCCGCCACCTGGTCTTCCTGTGTCAGCGAAGACAGGCTGCTTCGGCTGCGGACAATATCGAGCGCCGCATTGATGGCGGCGCGGTAGAGGTAGGATTTGGGGTTGGGTGACAGGTCCAGTTTTTCTTCGCGGCTTGCCAGCCGCAGAAAAACCGTCTGCAGGACGTCTTCAGCATCAACCGAATTGCCGGTGATGCGGTACGCCGCCTGCACAACCATTTCGGAATGCTCGCGAAACAGTGTTTCGAGCGTCCCGGAAGGTCCTGACGAGTGTGGCTGTGGCAATAGCGCAATGTTTGGCACGGGTCCCTCCAGTTTTGGTTCTTACCTGTAAAACGGGCCACGCGCCAATTTATTAACAACCGTCAAAAAAGATTTTTCTCTCCATCTGTTTTTCGTGCCCGGATAGAAAAAAGCCTGGACATTGTAAATCTGAAACCAGTAGAATTATACCGAATTACAACGATTAACTATTTCTTATTTCTTACCAAATCCTTCAATATGCAACCAACAGAGTTTGTTACTGTCTCAGAAGCCTGCGAAATTCTGGGTGTCTCGCCTGACACATTTCGAAAACTTGCCCGTGAGCATCAACTTCAAACAATCAATGACCCAACTGATGGACGAGTCAGGTTATTTGTGCGAGTGGCAGTTGAAGCCTTGCGAGTTCAAACCCCTCTCATCTCAACCCGGCATCGGGTCATTACTGTCAGTAATAATAAAGGAGGCGTGGCAAAAACCACCTCAGCCATTTCATTAGCCGCCGAATCAGCGGCTGATGGATTTCGGGTGTTGCTCATTGATGCCGCGCCTCAGGCATCAGCCACCACATCATTGCTGTCCGGGCTGGCAACTCCGTCAAAATCTCCAATTCTGCTTTCCTGGCTCAAAGGTGATGTCGTGTTTGAAGACTTAATCCAGCCGGTCACGTTTCAGCAATTCACCTTTGATTTTATTCCGAGTCATGCTCAAAACGACCAGATTGACCGTTCCAATCCATTGGAAGTTGTGCCGGCCTTGCGTGAGTACTTCGAAACCTGGGATGACTCTCCCTATGATTTCATCTTTATTGATACGGATCCTTCGTTTGGAACCCTGGTTTCAATGGCCCAGGTCGGCAGCCACTTTGTGTTATGCCCGGTTCAGGCCGATGTTTTATCAGTTGATGGAACGGCTCAACTGTCGCGTCAACTCCAACGGGCGCGTGGGATCAATCGGAGTCCTTTTCCCATGCTGCTTGGCTTTTTTCTGACCCGGTTTGATGCCCGGCGACGGGTTTGCAAAGAAGCGCTTGAAACCCTGAAAGCCGCTTTTCCTAATTCAGTTTTGGAAACGGTGATTCCCGACAATGTACGGATAACTGAAAGCCCAGCCCAAAAAGCACCAGTGAATCTGACGGCGCCGGATTCAAAAGGCGCTCAGGCATATAAAGCTCTCTGGATGGAGGTGAAAGACCGTGTCGAACGAGCAGCCACCCGAACAGCCTCGTAAAGTGACTCCCTATCGCCCTGGAAAACGAGTTTCAACCTTTCGCCGAATTGACGTCGAATTTGCTGGAACCGCTTTGGAGCAAGCGTTAGCCGAGCGAGAGAAGATGGAACAAGAAGGTTCAAACCGTAGCGAACCATCCCAACTTGAATCTTCGGCTGATCGCTTTTCACCGAGTTCCATTTCAATCGAACAGGCTCAAACCGGTCAAAAGACAGACGCTGGTGGCTACACTGACCTTCAAAGTGGTGGCTACACACCATCTTTGGTGGCTACAAATGTAGCCACCGTTTTACCTATGGTGGCTACAAACGTAGCCACCACTTCAAGCAGTGGCTACACTGACCTTCAAAGTGGTGGCTACACAAAAAATCGAACATCCGACCGACATGATTATTCTCAAAAAGAGCAGTTCAACATTCGATTAAGTAAAGATAAAGTGAAGAAAATAGAGGAGCTAAGAGTTAAGCTACGCTTGAGCAAACAAGCTTTCTGGGATTTGGTGGCTACACGCATCATCGAACTCTCTTCCAAAGATGTAGCCACTTTTGGGTTAGTCTTCGAAGGTTTGGTGGCTACAAATGTAGCCCATGATGACATGATGATATTTAAAACACATGATGATATCATCATGCGCTTCGAAACTTATACCAACCAAAAATGGACACGCCGGGATGACCGAGATGGTCGCCGCTATAATGAGGTTGATATTCGACTGATTGACATCGCTTTTATCTCAACCATTGAGAAAAAACTCCGGGGAGCAACCGCCAAACAACCAATCAAAAGTTTCAACTACTTTACCGAGGAAATTGATCTCCTTGTTGAGCAACACCTCAATCGTGAGCTTCCAAATAATCTTGACGAATATCACAAATATGTACTGACAACCTGGGAAAAACGAATCAAATCACTTCGTGATACCAAATGGCCAAAGGTGACGCGGTAACGAAGCCGTGAAATTGGAAACTGGCGGCTGGGGCGTGGGCTCAGAGAAACCAATACCTTTGAATTCCCCAGCCCCAGCCCCGACCTACAGCGACTGAATTGTCAATCCGCCATCAGCCACAATCGTTTGCCCGGTGATATAGCTCGCGGCTGGTAAGGCCAGAAACGCCGCCAGCGAACTGATTTCTTCCGGGACTCCTGGACGTTTGAGCGGGACGCGGCTTTGGAAGTGCGCCATAAATTGAGGATTGGCCAGGACTGGATGAGTCAACGGCGTCTGGATAAACCCCGGTGCAATGGCGTTGACCCGGATGCCATCCGCCGCCCATTCAAACGCTAACCCTCGTGCCATCTGGGCCATGGCAGCTTTGGTCGCGCCATAGGGAATTCCGGTCGGCAAGGCGGTCATTCCGGCAATCGAGCCAATCAAGATCACGCTCGCCTGATCGCTCTGTTTGAGGCGGGGATGGGCTTCGCGGGTCAACTCCAGAGCAGAAAAAAGGTTGGTGTTAAAGAGACTCAGGATTTCTTCCGTGGTGTAATCAAGCACTTTTTTGCGGATGTTCGTGCCGACATTGCTCACCAAAATATCCAGTCCGTTCAATTTTTCGTCAACCGCCGCCCAAATAGCCGCTCGTCCCTCAGGTGTTCCGACATCAGCCGCCACGGTATGGATCGGAAGATTTTTTTCACGGAATCCACGGACGCTCTCTTCTAAAACGGCTTCGTTCCGAGCGACGGAAAGAACCGTGGCGCCAAACCCCAGGAATTCTTCGACAATGGCAAACCCGATGCCTTTTGAACCGCCAGTGACCAGTGCTTTGCGCCCGGTCAGGTTCCACCGGGCTGAAAAATTTGACATAGTACAAACTCCCATATTGGAAAAAGATTGATCAATCGCTGCATTGTTGTTTGACGAGACGATTCCAGCAATCCAAAAGAACGGCCTCCGTTTTTCATTTTGATGTTGCCATCCCTGAGTCCGAAAATCTTCAACCTGGTCTTTTCAGCTCCAAACCTGGATCCTATGGACACCTTTTGCCCCAAACCCTATGATCACAACCAGGATTTCATCCAACGGCTTGAACATTTCTGATTCAGCTTCGTTTCTGAAGCCGCTTCACAACCACGTTTCACAAAATACGCTTCCACCGTCGCCAAAAATTACTCGATCTTCAACTCAAAGATCATTCCGGTTCAATATTCTAAGGAGAATTCACATGTTTCGTTTGAAAACTGCAGCAACTGCATTGGGTCTGGTACTGGCTATTTGTTTGAGCGCCGCCGCCGCTCAAAAAACTGACCTGAGTGGAAAATGGGTCATGGACAAAGCCAAAAGCGAAGGTCTGCCCCCGGATATGGAACAGACCATGAACATCACTCAAAAAGGCGACGAATTAACCATCGCAACCACTGTTAAAACGAGCCAGGGCGAACAAACTTTAACCGATACCTACAAACTCAATGGCAAGCCAGTGGAGTTTACCCCATCTCGTCCAACTCCAGATGGAGGAACCATTACGGGTAAAGGCACCAAAACAGGGACCTGGGCGGCTGAAGGGAAAGAATTAGAACTTGTTCAAGAAGAACATCTTGAAGTTCCCAGCGGAGAGGAAATCACCATCAAAATTACCCGCAAATGGCACATTGCGGCTGATGGCAAATCCATCACCATTGATCTGACGGCTGAAACGCCCAATGGCCCACAATCCACCAAGCGGCTATTTGTCAAACAATAAGCAAAAAGTGAAGTAGCGAAATAGCCCAGCGTTGATTCTCAAAACGGATCTGTCACCGCCTAAACTCTTTGTCTTAAACTATTTCGCTACTTCACTACGTCACTATTTCTGCCCGAAACTCCCGAATTACCTCAATTTCTCCCACCAGATTGTCATTCAGTGCCTCAAGATCTTTGGCTGGAATCCACCATTCAGTGTGATGGGCGGCGCCCACCTGTTGCGGCTGGTACCGCTCCATAAAGCTGGCCTTGACCTCAAACCGGGTCACAAAACCCACACCGCTCTCTTTTACATTCCACTTTTGGGCAATTTCGCAGGCATAGGCTTCGTTGGTCACCGGATAAAAGATCGGTTGTTCCGGGAGTCGCGCCGGCCACCGCTTCCATCCACTTTGGCGCACAAGTTCAAGTTCGTGTGGCCCGGTCGGGCGATAGAGTGTCACGGTTGGTTCAGTCATTTGTTTCAAGCTGGGAATGAATCAGCACCGGATTGGGCTTTCCTTCCAGAAAAGGGTTGATGAGGTTGGCCAGCCGTTGGGCTTCAGCTTCGCGTCGAAGGGCAAAATCTTTTGACTGGCGTTTGAGTTCGCTGGTTTCCAGGTGCAGAGTATCAATCTCAGCCTGGTAGCGTTTCAAGTACGCTTCGATTTCGGCAGTGATCTGCTGAATTTTTTCTGAATTCCGACGCTCAACCTCACGTACCCGGTCAAGCAACATGGCTTGATATGATTCCAGTACCTGGTCCCGCCGGGCGGCATCAGCAATCGGCACCTCAACCGTAACGCCTTTGGCTGACAGCGCCAGATTGATGGCGATCAGTTTGACGCTCATGGGTTGAGCCGCAATGGTTGGGTTGGTGAGCAATTTTTCCAGTTCATCAACACTCAACGGACTTTCGGTGATACCGGCTTCCCGATAAATTTCAGCAAATGGTTTTTGGGACAAGTCCCCGGTTGTCTCGTCTGGCACGGCAAAGACTGGAAGTGATTCATCACTCACAATATCTGCCGTCCCCTGTGCCAAATCAGTACCACTCGTTGTCTGGGTGTCTTCATCCCCAGGAACGATTTTGACAAAGAAGCTGAGGAGCGATTTGAGGGCGCCAGATTCTTTTGTCGGTCGGGGATGGTCCGCTTCGCCAGATTTTCCGAGGCCCTTCGACATCGTTTCCATTTCCTGCAAAAGCTCTTCGGTGGTTCTGGGTTTAGGTGTAGTTTGAGAGTTTGTCATATTCCTCGCTTTCACAGTTGAACGTGACTGCTTCTACCGGATTTTGTGTTGGAGACGAATCAGAAAAACCGATGAGTCAGTACCACCTGCGTGAGCGGGTGGGATTGAAAGCACTGACGCGGGTGGTACTGACAAATCCTTTATTTCCAACGCTAACCTGACCTGACACAAAATCCGGTAGAAGCAGGAACGTGAAGAGTTGAAATACCAGGCGAAAGGAATTCCGGTCACTTCACCCGGCGGAGTTGATCCCGCACATTGCGCGACGGGGCTGACGGCAGGTCACCAGGTTGAGGGGTTAGCATATTTGCCGCTGGTGGCTCTTCAAAATCCGATAGCCTTGAAAAGTTTGATTCGGCGCTGAGAACTTCTTCATAGGCTGACCGAAATTCATCGCTCAGGCTTAAATTGGTGAGCAACGTATCAACCAGACCGGAAATGCCCGTCACGTCGGTAAATGAGTACACTTCGTCCTGAATCAGGCTGAGTGAGTTTTTGATGACCTGCAGCCGGGCCTCCAGCAATCGAACAAGTTCTTCGAGTTTTTTGATTCGCCCCAGTCGCTGTTTCAAAATGTTGAGGTTTTGATTGAGCGCGTGGCGAACCTGGGTTGATTCTTCGCGTTGGATGGCTTGCTCAACCCGGGAAATTTCACCCGTCAGTGAGGTTTGCAGATTTCGGTAATTGCGGGTTGAAAGCAAATGATGGGCTCGCAACATCCGGGCGTAGTCATAGCGAAATGACGAAAGCTTTTCGATCAGGTTGGCCAGCATCACCTGAGCGTTTGACCGGCCCAGCTCATTGGACTTCCGTTCGATTTCTTCGCACAAGTTCCGAACCGACTGAAAATCTATCTGATATGGATGAGGCAACACTTTGACAATCGTGACTTCAGCCTCTTCGATCTCAAGGACCTTGTCCTTGTTTTTGCGTGCCCGGATGATGCGCTGGACTCTGGAATTTTGGGCAATAAACAAACAACTGATTTCCCCAGCCGCGAGCAAGGCACCAAATCCCCAAAAATCCACCACGAGCATCAGAAAAATCATGATGCCGATAAAACCATAATTTGGTTGGCTTTGCAGGACTTCAGCCACATAATTGATGTCTTTGTCAGGCATACACATTCACCCATCTTTGCTTCAAAACGGAAGCAGAAAAAGCCGGGCCGGCGGGTCATAATTTTGGAAATTCGACCAATTTTATTTCGCGCCGAATTTCAGCAAATCGCGGAAGGTCTTCAACCTCAGGTTCATAAGCAATTTTTTCCGCAATCAGGTCATAGGTCTTGATGACTCGGGCGCCAGGGAGTGGATCACCCTCGGCATCCCGCTCCCGGCCAATCAAATACACATGGTCTGAAATGGAGAGTGCCGAGGTCACATCATGGGTAATGAGAATAAACGTGTTGAGTTCATGTTGGTTGGCAACCTGGGTAATCAACCGCAGGACACTGGCAATGCTGATCGGATCAAGCCCTGAAAAAGGTTCATCCAGAACGATGAAATACCGGTCAATCATAAGCTGTTGCAAAATCGCCACCCGCTGACGCTGCCCACCCGAAAGGTGGATTGGCCAGGCCGATCCTTGCTTGATCAGTCCAAAGTCATCCAAAAAATGAAGCGCTTTTTGCTGGGCTTGTTTGCGGGTCATTTTTCCAACGCGGACCGCCGGCTCAACCAGATTGGCCAGGGCTGAAATATCTTCAAACAACGGATATTTCTGAAATACCACCCCAACATCCCCTACCCGAACCGGACGTAGCGGCGTTGAGTCTCCGCTGGTAATCAGGACTTTCCCACTCGTCGGCTGGTCAAGCCCGGCAATCAGGCGCAACGTCGTGGTTTTTCCAACTCCGGATGGCCCAAGAAGGCTGACAATCTGGGGTTTGTATCGAATATTTTCAATCGTCAGCGACAAATCCCGGAGCGCCACAAACTTGTTGCCATCATCCAGAGGAAATTCTTTGCAGACTGTATCCAGGATCAAAACCGGGCCCAGGGTCTCGGCACCGCTGGGTAATGGCCCATCAATACAAGGCGATAGATTTTTCATATTCGAAAACTCACTCAGCCAAACAAACCAGGCAATAGCACTATTTAGGGTTCAGGGTTCAGGGTCTTCGAAAGGAATATGACTCAACGTACCCACGTCCCATATCATTTATGTCCTTTGCCTCCTTTTTGTCCTTTTTCTCGAAAACCCTGAACCCTGAACCCTGAACCCTGAACCCTGAACCCTAAATGGCCTTAGCCCCGTTCGGCCAGGGTGCTATAAGGGAAAAAGGTTCGTTTCAAAACGCCAAAAATCCAGTCTTCCACCACGGCAATCACCCCAATAATGAAAAGGCAGCCATAAACCCGAGCTAAATTATTGGTGGCCGAGTGGGCATAAATCTGGCTTCCAAGACCGCCTTCGGTACGGTTAAAGGTTTCTATTGAAGTAATCATCACCCATCCAATCGCCGCATTTTGAGCAATGGCATCAATCATTCGTGGCAGTGTCGGACGAACCACAACGGTGTAAAACACGTGCCATTCGCTATATCCAAGCACTTTGGCCAGCTCATATTTCATCCGGGGAATCTCAACAATCACGGCGGTCATACTGGTTACCAGGAAAAAGGACATTCCTGTCGTCAACATCGCCACCTTCATTGACCAACCAATGGCAAACAGGGTGAGAAACACCAGATTAAAACCAATGATTGGAATATAGCGCAACCATTGCACAAACCGGTTCAGCGGTTCAAAAAACGGGATGACGCTTAAATACGAAATACACAATGAGATAATCGTCGCATATCCCAGCCCCACAACGTTGAGTTTGAGAGTGATACCGATGTCTGAAAGCAGGCGATACTTTGCCCACATTTCATAAATGGCCTGGACAACTTCCTGGGGATAGGGGAGCGCTTTGTTTGGACTCAGTCCCCATCCCACAACCATTGCCACGCCCCACACCAGCACCAAATTGGCACGTACAAAGAAGCCAATTTCGCCATAGACCTGAAACAACTTTTTTACCGAATCTTTCATGGATTCAACCAATTGTTGCCAGTCGTTAATCTGTCAGTCGTCAGTCGTCAGTCGTCAGTAGTCAGCCGTCGAGTGTTGGGAATTTGGAATTTGTGTCCAGTGGATTTGGTTCTTTTTGAGTAATTTACAAAGACCTCTTTCAGGATCCCCGCAGACTGAAATATCTGGGTTCAGTCTACTGACGACTGACAACTGACGAAACTCACTTCAGAATAATCACCACCCGACGGTTCGCCGCCTTTTCTTCCTCAGTCAGGTTTTTATTTCCTGGAAGTGGTCGGTACGAGCCATAGCCTTCAACATTCAACAATCGTTTGTCATTGATATTGATGCCCGTAGTATCTGACTCCTTGAGCCATTGCCAGACCGACTGGGCCCGGTCACGTGACAGCCTCAAATTTGTATTGTCATCACCCGTCGTATCGGTGTGGCCTTCAATTGTAATCTGGGTGTCCGAAGCCCGAATCAGCAAGTTACGAATCGCTTGCAGGACAGCCAGTTCAGACGGTTTGATTCTGGCGGAACCGGAATCAAAGTTGATCTGGTAATTGGCTTTGACGACGGTCCCTGGATTGGGGGTTCCAGCCGGAAACTGGGCCTGATAGACCGGGGTTAAGCTTCGTTCGTCAGTCATTTCCTGAATAAAACTGAGATCCACGACCTGAGCAACCGGCGTGAAACCTTCAAGCCGTTGAGGCATCAGCTTTTGCAGCCGTTTGGCATGGTCAAGATAGGTAATACCGAAAATGCTGCGCTCAATCGGCTGATGGTTTTCAAGGCCAAACAAATGGCGTACCTCAGCAATATTGTTCACCCGTGACCCACCCAACGGCACCCCGTTTTCAGTCGCACCATGAAAATATTTGTACCAGAAGTTCGGTCCACGTCCGTCCAGATTGAAAATCACTGAATTCAACGTGGCGACACGGGTTTTTAAGTACTCATCATCGGCTTTGATTCGCTCGTTTGAGCGGGCAATACACCGCAGAAGTGTTTGAACATAGTCACGATGCTGATTGATCCAGTCTGCATTGCCAAACAGGATATGAGGCATCATGTAGCTATATTCTTTGGTTGAAACAATCTTTTGCAGCTTTTCAGCAGCGCCCTGGTAGGTAATGGTTGATCGTCCTTCAAATGCCATCACATCACCCGGCGTCCAGGTGGCAACCGCATCAATCTGGTGTTCTTCCTGCTGGCCGGTTTGCCGGTTTTTGAGACTGACGCTGGTATTTTTAACAAACTTCTGGGCCGCCTCGATGTGATCGGTAGCGTTGACAAAGTTGACCGCCGTTGGGTCATACACACTTTCATCCGGGTTGATCGGAATCTGATTGTCAGCCGCCCAATCAACCGTTACGTTCCAGTCACAATAGGGCACCGCCGTGACCACCACAGCACCACACGCTTTTTGGGGATCTGCTTTCCACGAAGCCGGCCCCATCAAACAATCTTCGCCAAATGAATACCCACTGCTCCAAACGACTCTGGCTTTGTTGCCACGCAGCAATTTGTTTGCCCCAGCAATGTCAACGGCAGCCTGATCGCCCGTTGTGGTGACAAATTGCAATTGCCCGGCAGCCAGAGCTTTAATTTGTTCAGACGTATCGTTTTGAACAATCAACCGCGTATTGGTGATGCCAGCCTGACACAAACAGCTTCCTGAATAAGCTCCCGATTTTCCGGGTCCGCCGACAGCATCAATAATGCCGCTGGTGGTTTGCCAGGTCCAAATCCCAATTGTAACTTCTGGATTATCGCTGGTTCGTTCGGGCGGTTTTACCTGAGATGCAGGCAAATCTTTCACATCAGTTGGAAGTTCTTCACGTGGATCAAGCACAACCGAACCAACAGGAAGAGCCCCGACCGGATTTATTTTACTTTTTAAGCTTTGCAACAATCCCAATCGGTCCAGGCCAAAGTAAACCAGCCCTAAACCGACACCAATCATCAAAATAACAGCTCCAGGACCAAATTGAACACGACCGATTTTCATAGCCGTGAGCCCCTTTATTCGAAAACATCAGGGCAAGGAGGACGCTCCAGAATCTATACCTGTCAGGAAAAAATTGCAACAAAAACCGTATTTGGAATCATTGTACAGAAAGGTGCAGGTTCGACCGGAGTTTGGACCTGATAAGTACCTTACCGAAAATTTCCAGACATTTTAACCACGGAAAACA
>CAZXCE010000040.1:0-24800 GCA_964639175.1 uncultured Clostridia bacterium | reverse complement strand
TACCTTACTGATTACCAATCGGGATTTTGCCAACTGGCAGACGGTGATGGCCTCCGACGCCATTCCTGAATGGGAAGCCATTGAAGGCGATACCAAAAAATCACGTCAGGTGAAACGTCCGCGTCCCGGTCATGCCGACCTTCCAGGCGGTGTGAAATACGCCACCCGCGATTTACGCGATATTCTGGAGCGGTCAAGTGCGCGTGAAACGGCAGCCCGCGTTGCTGCCGGGGCAGTGGCCAGAGCCGTACTCGCTCCGTTTGGTATTGAACTGATCAGTCACGTCACCATGCTGGGCGGGATTCCATCAGATCAGCGCCTGACCAGCGCCACCTGGGAACAAATTGCCGCCATTCAAGACAACACAGTGATGCGTTGCGTGGATGCTGAACTTGAAAAACAGATGGTGGCGGCTGTTGATGAAGCTCGTCAGAATGGCGATACCCTGGGCGGTACCTTTGAAGTCGTCGTTCGTGGGTTGCCGGTTGGTTTGGGATCCCATACCCGATGGGATGCGCGATTAAGCGCCCGGCTGGCACAGGCAATTATGTCAATCCAGGCCGTCAAGGCATTTGAGATCGGCGCTGGCGTGGAAGTCTCCCGCTTGCCCGGCTCGCAGATTCACGATGAAATTGGCTATAATTCTGAAACTCAGCAGTACACACGCCTTACCAACCGGGCGGGCGGACTTGAAGGTGGAATGACCAACGGCCAGGAATTGCGGGTTCGCGGTCACTTAAAGCCGATTTCCACACTCCGCAAACCACTCAAAAGTGTTGATATCGAAACCAAAGCCGAGGTCGAAGCCGCCTTTGAACGCTCTGACATCACGGCTGTTCCTGCGGCTGGGGTCATTGGCGAAGCAATGGTGGCACTGGTGCTGGCTGAGGCCATGCGTGAAAAATTTGGCGGAGATTCAATCCAGGAGATGCAGCGAAATTTTAACACCTACGCCGACCAGGTGGCCGCTTATTGATCGGTCGGTTGAACTCACTCAAAGGAAAGACTATGAAGTTGAATATTGTGAAATTTGGAGATCCAATCCTGCAGCAGAAAGCTGAGCCAGTCACTGAGTTCAATGCAGAATTGAAAGAACTGGTCGCCAATATGTTTGAGACAATGTATGAAGCGCCCGGAGTTGGGCTGGCGGCGCCGCAGGTTGGTGTTTCAAAGCGATTATTTGTGATGGATTGCTCGAAAGACCGCAGCCGGCAGTTTGTGTTTATTAATCCGGAAATTGTTTCGAATGAAGGGAAACAGAAAGGTGATGAAGGCTGCCTGAGTTTTCCGGGAATCTATTTTGCCGTCGAACGCCCGGTGCGAGTGGTGGTCTCAGCCCAGGATGTTGACGGAAAGAAATTTACGGTTGACTTGATGGAGCTTGAAGCCCGCTGTGCCGTCCATGAAACCGATCACCTTGACGGAGAACTCTTTATCAACCGGGTTGGCCCGCTCAAACGCGATATTATCAAAGGCCGCATCAAAAAGATGATGAAAGCCGGGAAATGGTAAGCAGGGGCTGAGGACATTGGGCTGAGGGCTTGGGGCTGAGGGTTGAAGAATTGATTTATTTCATTCCTCATCCCTTCGATTGCCCCAAGCCTGCGAGTCTTCAGCCCCTGGCCCTCAGCCCTGTTTTTTCAGTCCAAGGTTTTCCAAAAAAATCAGGCGGTAATATAGTTTTCGAGTTGTTGAATGATAAATTTCTGCTCAGAAATAATGGCTTTGACCACATCCCCAATTGAAATCATTCCCACCAGTTTTTCGCCTTCCAAAACCGGCAGGTGACGGATGCGTTTGTCGGTCATCAATGCCATACATTCATCAATGGATGTTTCTGGTCGGATTGTGATCAGCTTGTCGGTCATAATTTCCCGGACCCGAGTCTCTTTCGACGCTTTTCCTTTCAAAATCACCTTTCGCGCATAATCCCGTTCTGAAAGCAGGCCGACCAGTTTCGATCCTGATAGAACGACGAGCGCTCCGATTTCCTTTTCAGCCATGAGTTCAAGTGCCTGAAAGACAGAGGCTTCCGGGGTAATTGACCAGACAGTCATTGGTTTGGATACTAACAGCTCTTTGACGGTTCTCATGAAATAACTTCCTTTCTCTGTGGCAGGACACAGATTGAATGAGAGAGAAGTGGGTAAAGTCGTGACGGTTGCCCAGAAAAGGAGGGGCGGAAGTGAGATGGAGGTGATTTTTTGATTACTTGCTGAGTCGGTTGGTGACGACTGAATGCAAAGGAGCAGGATAGAGAAGCCTGCTCCTTGTTTTTTGTGAGGGAAACCAGTTTCAAGTCGTCAGCTGCAATAAAATGCTGGTACTGAAAGATGGTCAAGTAAATCAATCAAGTAAACTGAGCGAACAACTGACTACTGACCACTGACTAGACTGGGATTACATAATTTTCAGCCCAAGGGCCGAAAGAATCAAGTGGGCTCCAAGTTCGCCAGTTCGGTTGGCTTCGTCGAGCACAGCATTGATTTCCACCATTTCGACCGAAAGCATCCGGCCTGAATCGTGAATCTTTTCCATCGCCAGATGACTTTCACGGTAGGTACCGCCACCCGGTACAGGGGTTCCAACGCCTGGGGCGTGCTCTGGGTCCACAAAATCCATATCAAAGGTGGCATGAAATCCAACCGTGTACCGTGATGCGTGTTCAATCGCTTCGTCCATAACCCGCGCCATCCCTTTTTCATCAATATCGCGCATGGTATAGACCTTGAGTCCAAGCTTGCGAGCCAGATCACGCTCACCCTGGTCAATTTGACGCACACCAACGATCACGGTGTCTTCAGGACGGACTTTTGGGCAAAACCCGCCGATGTCGGTCAATTCTTTTGGACCAACACCTAACAGGGCGGCAAGCGGCATTCCGTGAATATTGCCGGAAGGCGACGTATCTGGCGTGTTGACATCGGCATGGGCATCAATCCAGATGATCCCAATGCGTTGATTGCGACGACGGTAATACGAGGAAATCCCCGCGACACTCCCAATGGCAATCGAATGATCGCCTCCCAGGATGATCGGCAAGGCTTCTTGCTCCAGAATCCACTCAACCCGCTCGGCCAGGATTTCAGATGATTTGACAACCTGAGCCAGATATTTGTGACGGCGGTCGGTTTCACCAACGGTGAGTGTTTCCGCCAGATCAACTGGAACGTTTCCGATATCTTCAACTTCATACCCCATTTCCTGGAGTTTGGCGCTGAGTCCCGCAATGCGCACGACCGAGGGGCCCATATCAACCCCGCGTCGGTCTGCTCCGAGGTCCATCGGCGCGCCCACAATTTTCAGTTTTCGGGCTAATACCTTAGGACTGACCATAAAAATTTCTCCTCAAATAATTTCGGAACGATAAGCCAGACAAACAAATCGAAACGACTCCCCGATTTGAGGTAGTCCGCTTGATCTGGTTTCCTGATTTCTCGTGGATGGTTTGATTTGGATAAAAAAGGCAAACTGTGCACGATGCGTGCAACGATGATCTCTGGATATATTGCGGCTCAAAGCGAGAGAAAGCAACCAAAACCAGCTTGTAACGAATGAGTTACACGAAGCGACTTTGTTGCAGGGGGCGAGACGTGACTTGTGGAAACCGGGGTGTTTTCGGATCAGCCCGAATTGAGAAGAACTGGTGGGATGGGTTATTTGGGAGCTGAAAAAACCGTTCGGCGGAGCTGCCAGCGCATTTTCAACCCTAACAATCGTGTGCGAACCCGTTGCCAGAATGTCGTCAAATCTGTTTTCTGGCCGTTATGCTCAATATGGCTGATGCGTCCAAGGACGTGTGAGAGCGGAACTGGAACATCAAAGTATTCGGTTGAGTCGCCACGTGTCAAAACATAGGGTGAGTCTTTGGTGAAATCGAGCCGGATCAATCGGTGAATCATGGCTGTTTCACTGCTGGTTACCAGGAGCACAATATCACCAGCTTTGAGTGTGCCGGGTTTGATGGGTTCAATCGTAATCCAATCACCGTTGTGGATTGTGGGCCGCATGGTATTGCCACTCAGGCGCATCCGGAAAGTGCGGTGACGAGCCAGCTCAGCTTGAGCCAGTTTGAGGATTTCAGGTGATGCCAAAGTGAGTTCGGCGGTGGATCGGACTTTGGTTTTGCTCTGAATGCGCATAGCGTGGGGTCACCCGTAACGCTGAAAAATCACTGAGCGGGGGCTCGGCTCAATCATAATGAGCAGGTTGAATTGTGCAAGTCCTGGATTGAACAACACTGGAATTTGTGGTTGGTTTTTTACTCGCTGAAAAAACAGGTGCAGCTCCCAAACGATGATCACCTGGCTCTGGGTTTCAGGTTTGGGAACGCCAAACCTGAAACCCGAGATGGAATGAGAATTATTCGGCCTGGATCCGCACCAGGTGATAATTTTTGACCCCTTTGCGAAGCACTCCATAGCGTCCGCTCACAAAACGCTCTCGCGAAATGCGTTCCTGGGGGGCGGCAACGCGAACGTTGTTGAAATAAATCCCGCCTCCCTGGATCGTCCGCCGGGCTTCGCCTTTTGACGGTGCCAGACCCGCCGCTACGACCAGATCCACAATACTGGCTTCACCATCGGTAAAGAGCGAAGCTGAAATGTCAGACGACGGTGTGTCTTGAAAGATCGTGAGCAAGGTGGCTTCGCTGATATCGGTGATGGCTTCGCCAAACAGGATTCGAGATGCCTGCAGGGCCTGTTCCAGGGCAGTCGGACCGTGGATGAACGCCGTTAATTCAGCCGCGAGTTTCTTTTGAGCGGTTCGCTGGTCAGGATGCGCTTGAAGTTCGTGTTCAAGGGCGGCGATTTCTTCCTGACCGAGGAAGGTGAAGCATTTCAGGTACCGGGCCACATCCTGGTCATTGGTATTAAACCAGAATTGATAAAACTCATAGGCTGACGTCCGGTCTTCGGTCAGCCACACATTGCCCTGCTCAGTTTTCCCAAACTTGGTGCCATCAGCTTTGGTGACCAGTGGGAACGTGACGCCATAGGCTGGCTGCGAGCGCGTTCGGCGAATTAAGTCAATTCCGGCGGTGATATTGCCCCATTGATCGCTGCCGCCAATCTGGAGCGAGCAGCCATACCGATCAAAGAGTTCAAGGTAATCACGTGCCTGGAGCAATTGATAGCTGAACTCGGTGTAGGAAATACCGGTTTCAATTCGCCGCTGAACCGATTCCTTGCCCATCATGGCATTGATCGTAAAGTGTTTACCGACTTCGCGCAAAAACTCCAGAATCGAAATTTCCTTGAGCCAGTCTACATTATTGACCAGTTGAGCGGCATAGGCGCCTGAAAAGTCCAGGTAGCGTTCCAGAATCCGTTTGATGCCTTCAACGTTGGCATTGACCTGTTCGAGCGTGAGAAGCTGACGTTCGGCGGATTTTCCGCTTGGGTCACCGATCAGGCCCGTTCCTCCACCAGCCAGGGCAATTGGTTTATGCCCGGCCTGTTGAAATCGAACCAGCCCCATAATCGGCACCAGACTGCCAACGTGCAGACTATCGGCGGTCGGGTCAAACCCGGAATAGAGTGTCACTGAGTCTTTCGCGAGTGCCTCCACCAGGCCAGGGGTAAAATCATGGACCTGACCGCGCCAGGTCAATTCATCAAGGATTGTATGTGTGGTCATAGATTTTTGATTTTTTGGCGAAATCATTGGAGAGCGAAATAGAGATTTTTAGAAAAAGGCACAGAGTTCAAGCTTTAGCTTGCTTCTGTCTAACGAATCAACCAGCTCAAGTCAAATCAGCAGCTTGAATGCCACGAAGGAAAGCTTTTCACAGGCTGAAGCTTGAACTCTGAACGGAAATCATTTTCTGAAGTGCAAGAGTTCTTTATTTCGCTATTTCGCTGTTCTGCGGCTTCACCCCATCACGCTTGATGCTTCGCTTTTTGGCAGTTGAGCGTTTGCCATATTTGCTGGCAGGATCTTTCCCAATGGTGTGAGTGAGCCGTTTTTTCTGTTTGAATTTAGCTATTCCTTGCGGCTTGGGTTTTCCAAGTTTTTGGGGGCGGGCGGTGAGATCTTCGACCGTGGTCGGAGCGGTTTCAACTGGTGCTTTCCCGGTGGCCTTTTGACGCGCCGTTTTTCTGGCTTTCTGGAAAAATCGTTCGACTTCCTTTTGAGTCAGTTCACGAACCATTCCGATGGGGAGCTTTTCGTCGGTCAAATGACCAATCGCGACCCGGCGGAGTTTGACGACGGAATGCCCGATTTCGTCAAACATTTTCCGAATCTGGTTATTTTTCCCTTCGTGCAGGGTCAGTTCAAACCAGGTATTGGCGGCGTCGGTAATTTCAAGCTTGCCCAGTTTCGCGATTTTATACAGTTCGCCTTCGATCATCATGCCGCGCAAAATGCGTTTCAGTTGTTCCTGAGTTGGGCTTCCTTTGACCTTGACGTGATAGACCTTGGGGCAATGGCTGCCAGCTTTGGTAATCACGTTGGTGAGATCACCGTCGTTGGTCAGAATCAAAAGCCCCTCGGTATTGAAATCAAGCCGTCCAACCGGGTACACCCGAGGCATTCCGGTCGGAATAAATTCTGTCACCAGCGGGCGATTTTGCGGGTCTGAGAGGCTAGAAAGGTACCCTTTGGGTTTATTGAGCAAGAGGTACACTTTGGCAGAGTTTTCAAGCAGCGGGTTGATCAGTTTCCCGTTGACTTTGATATGGTCCTGGGTCGGATCGGCTTTGCTGCCGAGTTCGGTCACTACCTGGCCATTGACGGTAACCAGTCCATCCTGGATGAGTTCTTCAGCTTTGCGTCGTGAGGCAAGGCCAGCATTGGCAATAATTTTTTGGAGTCGTTCGAGCATAAGTACAAAAAAATCAAGAAGTAGGGGCGTTGCTGCTTTGAACTGCGCCCAGAAATAAGAGGGCGTTGCTGCTTTGAACTGCGCCCAGGGATTTAGGTCGTGGCCGACAAATCTTCAAGGTCCTCAATATTGGGTAGTCCCGTCAAATCTTTGAGTCCAAACTGAAGCAGAAAATCTTTTGAGGTGCCGTACATCATTGGCCGGCCTACACATTCCTTGCGGCCTTTGGGAATGATCAACTTGCGGTCAAGCAGCGTCTTGATGGCTGAAGACGATGAAACTCCACGAATTTCCAGGATTTCAGGAATCGTGACGGGTTGTTTGTAGGCAATGACCGCCAGGGTTTCCAGTGCTGCCAGCGAAAGCCGTGATGAAGGCTTGGATTTGGCATACCGCCGCAAATATTCATGAAATTCCGGACGACTTGACAGCCGCCAGCCACCAGCAATTTCGCGAAGTTCAAGCCCGGAGCGACGTTCGCGATAGTCCGATTCCAGATGCTGAAGGGCAACTTCGATATCTGCCGGGCTGGCTTCGTCAATCAATTCAACAAGTTGTTTGAGGGTAATTGGTTCATCTGAAACAAAAATCAACGCCTCAATCACGGATTTTAATTCGTCAAAGTGCATAAAGTAGTCAGTAGTCAGTAGTCAGTAGTCAGTAGTCAGTAGTCATTAGTCAAGTGTTGTGAATTGAGAATTTGTGTCAAGTAGGTTTGGTTCTATTTGTACAGTTTATTGAGTCGTCTTTTCAGAAAATCTTCAAACTGAAATATTCTGTTTTTTCTACTGACTACTGACTACTGACTACTGACTATTTATTCAATTGTCGTCTGACAAGAATGTCGCCAAAGGTTTTTTCCTGCACGATCAGCAGTGAGTACTCTTTGACTAACTCCAGAAGTGCCAGCAGGATACAAATCATTTCACGTTTTGAGCGTGAAGCTTCAAACAGGGAGCGAACATTGATGGCCTTCTGTTTGGAAAGCAGAGACCGCAATTCAATCAGCTTTTGGGCTTGAGTGACTTCATCGCGGGCAATTTCGATTTCGACCTTTTCGCGGCGGCGTTCCACGACACGACGAAATGTTTCCAATAAATCGAAGACGGTAGCGACCACTTCGCTGTCGAGTTCGTCTTCAGGGATAGGCCGGGTAAAAACCGCCTGCTCGACTTCAGCCCGTGACCACAACATATGGGCCGCCGTTTTGTATTTTTGATGCTCAAGCAGCCGGCGAACCAGTTCTGAGCGGGGGTCTTCAGGTTCATCGCCAGTTTCAATGCTTGAAGCTGGGGCTTTGGGTAAAAGCATCTGCGATTTGATATGGATCAACGTCGCCGCCATCACCAGAAACTCACCCGCCAGATCAATGTCAAGTTCTTGCAGTGCCTGAATATACGTCAGATATTCTTTGGCGATGCGGGCTATCGGGATGTCATAAATATCAACTTCATCGCGTTTGATCAGATAGAGCAGTAAATCAAGCGGGCCCTCAAAGGTTGCCAGTTTGATTTTATAATCATATTCCGAATTTTCCTTGAGCAAGGTGGCTTCCAGGTCAAGTGGTCGGGTGGGGGCAACAGGTTTGGGTGTTTCCATAGTTGCTGAAGCTGCCTTTACAAACCAAGGATAAAGACCAATCCCAGCGTTACCAGCTTGAACACCGGCGCGCAAATCATATTCAAAAGCCCGGTTACAATGGCGACCAGTAAAATGATGAAACCATATTCGCGCAGACCTTCATAGGCATCCATCAGGGTTGGTGAAATCACGCTCAACAGGCTGGAGAGAATATGGCTTCCATCTAAAGGCGGAATTGGAATCATATTAAATACTGCCAGTCCAATATTGAGCATGATCATAAAGCGGAGCAAAAATCCGATTGGCTCTTGTAAACCGGCACCCGCCAGATTCGTCCACAGTCCAGTCATCAGCAGGATTTTAAACAGCGCACCAGCAATAAATGCCAGAATTAAATTGCTCGCTGGTCCTGCGCCTGAAACCGCAATATTTCCCCAAAAGTGGTCTCTCCAGCGTGATGGATTGACCGGCACGGGTTTGGCCCACCCAAAATAGATTGTCCCGGCGGTTAATAAGGTTATCAATGGGAAAAGAACCGTTCCCACAGGATCAATATGGACTGCGGGATTGAGCGAAACCCGACCCAACCAGCGCCCTGTGTCGTCGCCAAACTTTTCAGATGTCCAGGCGTGTGCCGCCTCGTGAATGGTGAGCGAGAACAGAAACACCACAAAAGCAATGGCAGCTTCACCAAGATTCACAACATACCTCTTTCTTGAAAAACCGACTGAACGGATACCTTGTTCTGTCAGTGTGTGGGTCCGGGTTTTTTGGAGGGGGGGGAGGGCTGAAAGAAATCACCCTGTCACTGTGCCACCCCGTCATCCTATCACCGTGTCACCGTGTCATTCATTACCTTCGTCCAGCCAGGGCATATAGCCTTTCACGCCAAGCGGAGCACGATACACTTCGCCAGTCGTGGTCAAAAGGGCATTTCCCTGGTCGTCAAAGGCCAGTCCAACCAGATTGTTTCCAGCCAATACCCGTTGAGGCGAACCGCCGGTAGAAGGGATTTTGAAGATGCCGCGCAGGCCATCGAGGCTCGCCGCAACATACAGATTTCCATCGGTGTCAAAGGCCAGTCCCTGAGGGCGCCCAAGGCCAATGTGAAACGGTTTGACGTCACCTTCAGGTGTAATTTCAGAAATGACTTCGCGGCTCCCACCTGTGGTGGGGCCGGTGACATACAGGTTGCCGTTTGGACTGAAGGCCAGATGATAGGCGGCGACACTCGGCTCTAGCATCGCAAATTTATGTGCTTTGCCCAGTTCATCAACTCGATAGACAATTCCCTGGCGGTCACCGACAAATAATTCACCCTGACGGTTAAAAATGATTCCGGTGGCGACACCTAAATCACGAACAAAGGCTTCTGATTCGCTGAACGGGGATACGCGGTAGACATTGCCGTCATAGCGGCTGGAAATATAGAGCGTTCCTTGCTGATCAAAAGTCAGGCCAGTCGGATTGATGATATCTGAGAGAAATTTCGAGACTTTTCCACTCGAAGCAATCTTCCATACCGAAACTTCGACTTTTTTGCCGCGTGCGCCTGACAGCGTGGTATAGGTATTTCCACTATCGGGGTCAAACGCCGGGTTGGCAACCGGATGCAGGTCGCTGGCCAGCAGGGCGCCAACCTGAAACGCCGCCACATTGCTTTCCTGGTGATTGGTTTTCAATCGGATCCCGGCTGAGAGATCAGCCTCATTGCTGATTTCAGGAATGCCAATCACCACCCGTGTGGTTGAGGCACTGATGATTCGGGCCCGAGTCGAACCGATAAAAGCCTGACATTGGGTGAAATTTGAGGTATCGAAATCCTGACAGGTTACAATGACCTCGCCGCCAGGAATTCCAACCTGTGGATGAACGTGTGAAATTTGAGGTTTGAGCGCCATTCGCTTTCAGTATCAAAATGAAAATTTAAGGTTGAAGAGAACGCCTCACCTTCAGTGCAGAAAGGCGTAGAAACGCAACATGTTTTGAACCTGTTGAGCATAGCACATTTGGGGACCGAGCTGGAAAGTCCTGCCGAGTCACTCACCTGAGGAAAAGTTCGATCAAACGTTCGAACTTTTTTGAAAAGTATCTGGACATTTCTTTGATGTAAGGCGTAAAATACCAGCCTATGCCTCTCCTCCTTTCACATCACAAATCAACATCGTCTGTGGTCGCTGCTGGATTAGCCCTCTGGCTGAGCGGTGTCGGGTGTTTGCTGTGTTTGATGTGCTGCTGGAATCAAGGCTGTGCTGGACTTTCAGACCAGTCGTGTAAGGTTGAGACTGAAATCGTCGCCAGTGATGCCACCGAATCGGAATCCTGTCATTCACAGGTTGAATCACCGGCATCACATTGTTCGGCTTCAGGCGGTGGCTGTTGCGCCTCGTCAGAAGAACCGGTTGATGATGATCAGGTGCCTCCTGTCACGGGCAAATCACTGGTGGCGCTGAATACCAGTCAAAGTGACTGTGAATGGTGCGCCTGCGAAGGAAAAATCGAACTCCTTCCAGCGTCGCGCCCATCTGATACACCGGTTGACCAGGTACCTGCCAAAAAAGCCCCATCCGTTTTTACCCTCTCGCTGAAAGCATTTTCGCCTGCCCCTCAGGTCTACCTGCCAAACCGGGGGCATACCTACCTGAAATGCTGTGTCTTCCTGATTTAAATCTTTGTTGATCAAGCACTTTCGTCCTTGTATGGCTGAGTCTGTAAGGCTCAGTGTGTCTGACAACAAACTTTATCCGGGTTTTTACCCACACATCAGGAGACTTTGTATGAAAAACATTCACGTGATCATTTTAGGATTTGGTCTGGTTCTGGCTGGTTTGCTCTATTCAATTCCAGGTGCCTCGGCGGCGGAAAACACCAAAGCTGAGTGCTGCAAACAAAAAGAAGCCTGCTGCGCCACGCAACAGGCTGGTTGCTGCAAAGCTGGTGAGCAGGCCAAAGCTGAAGGCTGCTGCGCTGCGAAGAAAGAATGCTGCACCGCTACGGAAAAACCAGGCTGCTGCAAAGCTGATAAAGCTGATGCGGCGAAAAAACAAGCCAGCGCCAATGCCGATGGGAGCTGCTGCTTTCCTGGTTCACCGTGCTGCACGCCCGGTTCCGCTTGCTGTGGAAATAAAGCCGCAGCCTAGTTTGTGAATGTCTGGTGACTGGTACTTCGAATGAGTATTTTCCAGGCTCCAGGCCCTCAGTTCTCATAAAGGGGTGAATGCCTGACACATCAGGCATTCACCCTTTTTCATTTTTCAGGGAACCTTTCAGCGGCTGTCGAGACAATCAGCACCATACATCACATCAAATTTTCGGAGTGCATCACGTTTATGCCAAAGTCAAATCGTACGTTGCTGATGGTCTTGTTTTTGACAGGGTTACTCTTTGCTCAGGGGTGTCACATCGGACGGGCGCCGTCATCTCAAGAAAGTAAAGATAAGGCTCGCCCAACATCACCCGTGACCTCAGGGCCTGCCCAGCGGCCATCTGGCACTGGGGTCCCATCATCACCGCCGCCATTTGCTGCCAAAGAAGCTGGCTCAAGTATGCCGGCTGACGCTGACCAGTCCAACACCGAGGACTACCGTGACTATGGCGTGAACCAGATGACTTCAGCGAAACAGGACCCACTCTCGACGTTTGCTATTGATGTTGACACGGCTTCGTACACCATCACCCGCCGAAAATTAAATGAAGGTCAGCTCCCGCCACCGGCGGCAGTGCGCGTCGAAGAATTCATTAACTACTTCAATTATAATTATCCGCAACCAGCCACAACCCATCCTTTTTCAGTGACCCTCGAAGCCGCGCCCTCACCATTTCAGGCCAACCGCCATCTGATGCGTGTGGGGATTCACGGCAAAGAGATTCCGGTGACCAATCGGCCCCCGGCTCATTTGACCTTTCTGGTTGATACCAGTGGCTCAATGCAAGCGGCTGACAAAATCGGGTTGCTCAAACAAAGTCTGAAACTGCTGGTTGAAAACTTGAAGCCAGGTGATACGGTGGGCATCACTACCTATGCCGGAGGCACGAGCACCGTTTTGACTCCGACTGGTATTGATCGCCGCCATGAAATTCTGGCGGCGCTGGACCGTCTCCAGGCTGGTGGCTCGACCGCGATGGAATCCGGGATTGACCTCGCTTACCGTCAGGCAGCTTCGGTCAATCGTCCAGGGATAATCAACCGGATTGTCATTTGCTCAGACGGAGACGCCAATGTTGGCCGAACCAGCCCTGACGAAATTCTCAAAACCATTGAAGGCTATGTCAAAGAAGGCATTACCGTCAGCACCATCGGTTTTGGGATGGGCAATTATAAAGACACGATGATGGAGCGGTTTGCCGATAAAGGAAACGGGAATTACTTCTACATTGATACTTTTGATCAGGCCCGACGGGTATTTGTGGATGAATTGACTGGCACGCTCCAGGTGATTGCCAAAGATGTCAAAATTCAGGTTGAGTTTAATCCAGCCGCCGTTTCACAGTATCGCCTGATTGGCTATGAAAACCGTGACGTGGCTGACGAAGATTTTCGCAATGATCGCGTGGATGGTGGCGAAATTGGTGCTGGTCACCGGGTGACAGCCCTCTATGAACTGGAATTGGCACATAACCCGGCGCCAAAACTGGCGACGGTTCGGCTGCGATATAAACAGCCGGAAGGTCAGAGTTCTCAAGAAGTTCTGGCCGAATTTGCGACCTCGCGCATTCCAGCCCAGTTTGCTCAGACGTCAGAGGATTTCCGGTTTGCCGTGGCGGTGGCTGCTTTTGCCGAAGTGTTGCGGGGTAGTGAACTGGCCCGGAACTGGTCGCTCCAAACTGTTGCCCAACTGGCTCGTGAATCGTCAGCGTCTGACAACGCGGAACGCCAGGAACTGATTGGGTTGATTGCCAAAGCCCAAACTTTGCAGGATCGCAGCAAAACTGCTCCGGCGTCTCCGTCAGGGTATCCACTCCAGTAGGGTTCCGGGTTTTTGAAAAGAGTGTCGTTCAAAGCCACATCGGCCTTCTATCATTCAGTCACTTTGTTATTGAGTCATCGGTTTACAGGGTTGCAAGTTGGGCACCGGCCCATATAACTTGCAGCCCTCTTCTTTTTGTACTGCTTCCACAATTGATACTTTGGTTTTTGTGTCCCAATCTGATGCCGCTGTTTGGGGTGTTTTTATGGCGAAAGAATTGATTTTGCTTGAGATTGAAAACAAGGTTGCGGTTCTCAAACTGAATCGGCCAACTGTCCTCAATGCCCTCAATCTTGAAATGTGGAAAATTCTGGACTCAAGTCTGAGTGAGTTGGAACAACTCGGAGATGAAGTCCGGGCGGTCATTATCACTGGTGTTGGTGAGCGTGCATTTTGTGCTGGACTTGACCTGTCGCCAGACAATCCGATTGTGTGGGATTTGCTGAGTCAAGCCAATCATGATCGGCGTGCCCAGATTGCCGATGAACTCAACTGGTTGCGTGATACCTTCAATCGGCTAGCCGACCTGCCCATGCCGACGATTGCGGCGCTCAATGGGCTGGCCTACGGCTCTGGATTGGAACTGGCGATGTGCTGTGATGTGCGAATTGCGACTGAAAACATTCAGTTGTGCCTGCCCGAAGTTTCAGTCGGTGTGATCCCAGATAAGGGTGGAACCCAGCGGTTGCCACGCCTGATTGGTCTGGCGAGAGCCAAAGAAATGATTCTCACTGGATTGCCGGTGACCAGCGAAGAAGGCGTCCGCATCGGACTGGTCAATCGGGTGGTGCCAGCCGATCAGTTGATGAATGTCGCCGTCGAGTACGCCCATCGGATTGCCCAGATGTCCCCGCTGGCGATTCGGGCTGCCAAGCAGGCGCTCAACCAGACGCAATCTTTGCCGCTGGCCGACGGGTTCCGGTTTGAAAACCGCATGGCACTCGAAGCCATTTTGTCTGAAGACCTGGCTGAAGGCATCCGGGCATTTCAGGAAAAGCGACCGCCCGTATTTCGAGGGGTGTAGCAATTGAATACGAGGAGCGGGATTGTGAGTCGTTCATCAATCACTGCTTACATTCTGATGCTCAGTCTCAGACGTTCTGTCCCAAACGAAATGTTCTAAACTCTCACATTGGAAGGGCTTGCCTGGTTCCTCGCTATCTGGTTCCTCATTCGTTTTTACTACTTTTGCTGTTTGGGTTGGAAGGGAAGGGAGCGTTGCGGAGGATCTGGGCGATTGGGGGTTGTCCGGCGCGAAGGTCGCCCACGTCGCCGGAATTTGGCAGCCAGTGCTTCGCGGATGGGCGGGAATTTTCTGACTTCGATCTGGTCGCGCACGCCACCATAAAAGTCCTTAAAATAGTTATACATTGACCACAATGACGACACGACCACGGTCCACATCACGGCACGGCCTAGCCCGTAGGCCAGAACCTGCAGGTGATTGCCACTAAAGTCCCATTCCGTCAGGATGTGCAGCGCTTTCATGACCGCAAACTTTGACGTTGGTTCATCCAGTTGAGGCGGTCCACCATTTTGACTGCCAAGCATCAAGAGCGTAATGGCCACCACCTGGGACATCATTTTGAACTTCCCCATTTTGGAAGCCCCGATAGCTAACCCCTGTTGTGAGGCGATTGTACGCAGTCCTGAAACAGCAAACTCACGACCAATAATGATTACAACAGCCCAACCCGGCGCGAGTTTGTTTTCGACCAGAGAAATCAACGCGGCTGAAATCAGAAGTTTATCTGCAATTGGATCAAGCAGGGTGCCGAGGGTGGTCACTTCGCCACGGCGGCGGGCGAGGTACCCATCAAGTAAATCGGTAATTGAAGCCGCCACAAATAAAATGACCGCTGGAATCTGGCGCGGGATGCCGAACCAGTACTCAGAGATCTCAGTCATCAAGATCACGACCAGCACCGGGACGATAAAAATGCGTGACAGCGTGAGTGTATTGGGAAGATTCAAACTCAAACCTCTCGCTAGGGAAAAATGGGGTTTCGCATCTGAAAAGCCGGGGGTTGGGAGTTGAGTTCTAAACCTGCGAGCCAAGTGAGCACGAGGAGCGACGGGAATCAAAGAGTGAGCAAATCGTTTTATTTGAAAATCTGCACCAGTATAGTGGGCTTGGGGCTTGGGAGTTGTCAACTCCCCCTCCGAAGACCCTGCGGAATGAAGAATGAAGAATTGAGAATGAAGAAAAGTGTGGTTGACTGGGGTTTGCCACAACCTGTTGCTTGCTCTTTTCTACTTCTCAATCAAGGATACCCTTCTTGGCTTCAGAGTGCTTTTTCTGATACTTTCCTGCACATCTCCTATCTTCTTCAGGTTTAAGACGCATAAACAACATGGCCTTCCGAAAACAAGACTGGATATTTGTAGGTATTGTGGTGGCAGTGGTTTTTATTCTGGCTGCACTTTCATATTTTGGACCCCATCCGCCGGCAGTTCCACCAATTCCGGCACATCAGAGCCTGACATCACAAACCACACGTGTGGAATGTCTTGTCTGCCACGATCCTGAAAAAGGGCAGCCCCCCCAGGCTCGCCTGACGGTCCGCCATCCCCAAAAATGGCGTGATGAAAAATTTTCCTGCCTGGGCTGTCACAAGATTCAGCGAACCTCTACAAAGTAAGGGCTTGAGGGCCTGGCGCTGAAGACAGTGGGCTGAGGGCTGAGGGCCTGGCGCTGAAGAAGTATGGGTTGTCGAAAATAGAATTCTTCATTCTTCATTCTTCATTCTCTGCCTCATTCATGTCGCGAAATTTAGAAAAATTCACTATAGTGGCCGGTCTCTATTTTTCTTAATTTTCATCTCGAAATCTTCATAAGTTTTCATACTCAGGAGGAGTGCCATGGCGAAAGCCAAAGCTGAAACCAGCAAAACTGCAAAATCTACAACTGCAAAGACTTCGCAAACCGGACCCGCGGAATACAAGAACTTTATTGGTGGCCAATGGGTACCAGCCGCCAATGGTGAAACCTTTGAGAATCGCAACCCGGCGGATACCCGTGATCTGGTTGGTGTGTTCCCAAATTCGACCGTTGAAGATGTCAACCGTGCGGTTGATGCCGCTCGTGATGCCTATAAATCATGGCGGTTAGTCCCAGCCCCCAAACGCGCCGAAATGATCTTTCGGGTGGCCGATATTTTGGTTCGTCGCAAGGAAGAAATTTCGCGCGATATGACCCGCGAAATGGGCAAAATTCTGAAAGAAACCCGTGGCGATACCCAGGAAGCCATTGATATGGCGTACTTTGTCGCTGGCGAAGGCCGTCGGTTGTACGGGCACACTTCTCCTTCAGAGTTGCGCAACAAATTTGCCATGTCGGTGCGTGATTCGGTTGGGGTCTGCGGCATGATCACCCCCTGGAACTTCCCGATTGCGATTCCATCGTGGAAACTCCTGCCTGCGCTGCTGTGCGGCAACACGGCGGTGATCAAACCGGCGGAAGACACACCGCTTTCCGTCGTCAATTTTATGAAGGCGTTTGAAGAAGTCGGTCTCCCGCCAGGAGTCGTCAACATGGTGACCGGATATGGGGCCACGGCGGGCAATCCGCTGGTCAATCATCCGACGATTCGGGTGATCTCCTTTACTGGCTCAACCCAAACTGGTCGGGTGATCTCGACCCAAGCCGCTGCCAATGGCAAACGCTGCAGCCTCGAAATGGGCGGAAAAAATGCCATCATTGTGATGGATGACGCCAATCTGGATCTGGCGGTTGACGGCGCCCTCTGGGGTGCCTTTGGAACTTCAGGTCAACGCTGCACGGCTTCATCACGCCTGATTGTCCACAAGAAAGTCGTCAAGAAGTTTTCGGCGGCGCTGGTCGAACGTGTAAAAGCGTTGCGGGTTGGTCCGGGGCTTGATGATCGGAGCGAAATGGGACCGGTCATCAACCAGAAGCAAATGGAGAAGGTGCTTGGGTATATCGAAACCGGCAAAACCAAAGACAAAGCCAAACTCTTGTGCGGTGGCGAACGCCTGACCGACGGCGATTTGCAGTATGGATATTTCATCGCTCCAACAGTTTTTGGCGATGTTGATGCCAAAGCGACGATTGCCCAGGAAGAAATCTTTGGGCCAGTCACGACCATTATCCCATGCGATAGCTTTGACCATGCGATTGAGATTGCCAATGGGGTTGAGTACGGCTTGTCATCTTCAATCTACACTGGCGATGTCAACCGTGCTTTTTCAGCCCTGCGCGATCTGGAAACGGGCATCTGCTATGTGAATGCTCCGACGATTGGGGCTGAAGTCCACCTGCCATTTGGCGGTACCAAAGGCACGGGCAACGGTCACCGCGAAGGCGGACTGGAAGCATTTGATGTCTACACCGAATGGAAGTCCATTTATGTTGATTTCAGCGGTGTGCTGCAAAAAGCCCAGATTGAAGACTAAAACCCAGGGCTGAGGGCTGAGGGCTTGGGGCTGAAGACATTGGGTTGAAAACTCGGGCTGAGAGCTTGGGGCTGAAGACCTGGTTTTCTTTCATCCCTCAGCCCTCAGCCCTGGTTTCAGCCCTCAGCCCTGGTTTTTTCAGCCCGAAGTTGTTTTTTCCTTCCTGCACGTTCCTTCCATTTTGTTCGTTGCCTCCTGCCTTTTGGTTGATCTCTGCTGTTCAGGCCGCCCGTGGTTTTCGGAAAGCGACCTGCTTGCCGAAAACACAATTCACACACCATGTGTTGCCACTGGTTTTCAGGGGACTGGTTCGATGTCCTTTATCCTGGCAACTGCAGAAAAATAAGAACTATGATTTTCGGTAACTGCGGTTGGAGAGACCTTCAAAAGCCCAGGATCCTGGGTTTAGGAGGGAGCAAAAGCCAAATTTTTCAATCCGGTCGTGTTGTGCGACAACGAGGTTCTGATTTGAGACTGGTAACCCGTGCGCTTGTTTCCTTGATTTTGACCATGGTGATCGGAATGACGATTGAAGCTGGCCAGACTGGCCGAACCATTGAATATGCCCTCACGCCTGGAGTTCCAAATTCGCACCTGATCGAAGTTCAAATTACCTATGTCCCGCCAACTGTGGTGACGTCAGTTGATTTTGCCATTCCTGCCTGGCGGCCTGGGCGCTATAAAATTCAAAACTATGCGCGCAATATCCAGGCATTTTCAGCCGTGAATGAGCGGAACCAGCCACTCAGAACTGAGAAAATCGACAAAAACACCTGGCGAGTCAATGCTCAGTCAGTGAAGCAAATAACCGTTCGCTATAAAGTATATGCCAATGTGTTTGATGCCGGGTCAACGCTCCTGACTGAAGATGAGTTGTACTGGAATGGCACCAATCTGTTGATGTATGTGGTTGGGCACAAAGATGTGCCTGCCCGGTTGCGCGTCAATGTTCCTTCTTCCTGGCGGATTGCCAGCGGTTTGCAAAAGACTGGCGACCCCAATGTATTTCTGGCGCCCAGCTATGATGTCCTGGCCGATGCACCGGGGATTGCCAGCCCAACACTTGACATCGTGTCATTTGATCACGACGGCGCCCGGTATTTCCTGGCCTTCCAGGGGGAAGTTGACTATGACAAACGAGCGCTGGCGGAGAATTTGAAACGAACAGTGGTCGAAGCCCTCAAGATTTTTGGCAAAGCACCCTTTACCGAATACTGGTTTCTGTTTCATGTTTTGCCTGATGCCCGGTATCACGGTGTCGAGCACCTCAATTCGACTTCGATTACCGTGCCCTCCTCAACCTTTACCACCGGATGGGGGCTCAATCGTTTTTATTCAATCAGTACCCACGAGTTTTTCCACGTCTGGAATGTCAAGCGGATCTATCCGCAGGTCCTGGCCTCAATTGATTACTCACAGGAGCTTTACACTCGCAATTTGTGGTTTGCCGAAGGGATCACTACCTACTATGACGATCTGCTGTGCAAGCGTGCCGGACTGGTTACCGTCGCCGGGTACCTCGATGGTCTGGCTGGCAATATCACAACTCAGCAGAATTCAGTTGGCCGCAAACTCACTTCAGCAGCTCAGGCCAGTTTTGATGAATGGTTGACTCCGGATGATGCGGTGAATGTCGAAACTGATATTTACACCAAAGGGTCACTCCTGGGGCTGTTGCTCGATATGCAGGTTCGACACCGGACCGATAATCAGAAAACGCTCGACGATGTCATGCGCTACCTCAATGCCACCTATGCCCAAAAGCAAATTGGCTATCCGGAAGATGGAATTCAAAAAGCCCTTGAAGCCGTGACCGGCAGCAGTTTCGCCGAGTTCTTTGAGTCGTATGTGGCTGGCGTCAAAGAATTGCCCTATAAGGAATTCCTTGACCTGGCTGGTGTTGAAGTCGTCGAAGGCCGGACCATTGATACCCCTGAAAGTTTATTTGGGGTGACATTTGGTGGTGATGAAAAGCAGGTCACGCTGACTCAGGTGAGACCAGATGAAGCCGGCTTTCGGGCTGGGCTGGATAAGGGTGATATTCTGGCGGCTATCGAATTTGAACAGGTTACCCAGGCGTCGCTCGCAACGCTGTGCCGCAAACATAAACCGGGTGAGTCGGTCAAAGTTCACGTCTTTCGACGTGGACGGTTACGGGAACTCACTGTTACCTTGCAGGAAAGCACCAGTTTGCGGTATGAAGTTCGCCGGCGGCCAAACCTGACGACCAGACAACAGCAGATTTTCAATTCGTGGCTCAATGAGCCATCACGCAAATGAAGAATGAAGAATGAAGCGTCAGTACCACCTGCGTCAGTGGGTGGACCATTGATCTTCACTTTCCACCCACCCGCTGACGCAGGTGGTACTGACATCTACTTATGAAAATTCAACTTGTGAAAATTGCGCATGCACGTTCCGGGGATAAAGGCGATACCGCAAATGTTGGGTTACTTGCGTTGCGGCCTGAATTTTATCCTGTTTTGTGCCAGGAAGTGACGGCTGAACGGGTCAAACAGCATTTTGCTGGAATCTGTTTGGGCGAGGTCGAGCGATTTGAATTGCCAAATCTCGAAGCCCTCAACTTTCTTTTGCACCATTCGCTCGGCGGTGGTGGAACCTTGTCACTCAAAACGGATGCCCAGGGGAAAACCTATAGTTCGGCACTCTTGCGCATGGAAATCGAGGTACCGGAATCACTGGCTGAATTGATTTAAAAATGGGAATTTGCATACCGGAAAACGAGTACAAATTTTTGTCTCGCTCTCTGCATTTCCAGGGAAGTTGTGTTAGAGTGTGCTGCTTTCACGGCAGCAGTCACCTTTTCACTCCAAAACCACACATTTGATCAGCAACCATCCCTGATGGTTGACGTTGTGGTCAGGATACTCTTTACCGGAAAGCATCACGTCTCACTCCTTTCAGGGGTACCTTTGACCCATCCAGTTGAGCGACGAAGGGGACTCCTGATCATTCACATATTGCTCTGATCCCACACGTCTTGATGGCTTAGCCATTAGGTGTCCTGTCGAAAACTACGTGTCCGTCACAATATAATTCCGTAGAGGGGCGGCGCTCCTCCTCGACCCCAAGGCCGAGGTTCAGGCGCTGAAGAAATTTGATGAACCGGTTCAGCAATCTTGAACACTTTATTGTCGATATTGAAGACAGCACCACCTTGCTGAAGCTTTATCTGGATCGGCTCCGACGTGCTCCCAGTAAAGCCGCAACCTACTGTGAAGCCATTTGTCAGCATAGCGAGGAAATCGCTCAGGCTGTGCACCTGCTCAAGCGCGAGTTATATACCGCTGACGGTTCGCTTTCTCAAGGCGTTTCGTTTCACCTGGCTGCCAGTATTGAAAGCCTGTCAGATCTGGCAGAACTGATTCAGTACTCGGCCCTGCGATTGGCTACCCAACAGGTCACGAACCCCACCGAAGTGACTGACTCGGTCACCCAGGCAACCTCTTGTTTTGAAGGCGTGGTCCGCAGTTTAAGCAATATTGAAGTGCCGTTTGATCTGAGCCAGGTGAACCGAATTACCCACCATTTGCGCACCCTGCTCACGGTTGGCTCGATCTCAGCCCAGGCCAATGCCACCAGTCCGTTACAGGGCCCCTCAACCCTTTCGCCACCGCCGCCCCAGGAAGCCGAAGTTTTATTTAGCGCTGAAGATGATCCGTTTGATGAACTGGCGCTTGGCGAAGACTTTTTCGATGACGTGATTGGCGGGCTTGATAATGCGCTGGATAGTGCCCTGCGTGGATCGGAAGACGCGCATAGTTTTGATGTTCACGCCATGACCACGGGCGAACTCTCAGAAGCCGCCGCTGCCGAAATGTTGACCGGCAGTGGTCATGCTTTTGGACATCACGAAGAATATGCGATTGAAACCCCAAGCGATGACCTGCGGGATTTATTTGCCAATATCGCCGCTGCCTATGTCCAGCCGGTCAAGGAATTTATTGCCGAACTGCGGCGCGGTAAGGTTTCAAAGGAATGGCTCGAAATCTGCCGGCCTTCGGTTCAAAGCATCGCCCGCGCCGCCGAATCAATGGAATATTATGAACTGTTTCGGCGGTTACGGTCTTTTGATGAATTTCTGGCTGGTGCTCAGCAAGAACCAGACAATCGTGCCATCAAGTCCAACTGGCAGACCAAGCTCATGAAGGCCTATGCCGACCTCGAAGAATTTCTGCCACAAACCTTTCAGATTCCTGAAGATTCAGAGTCCCCCGAAGGCATTATCATCAATTCGTTGTTAAAGCAGGTCAAAGGTGTTGGTCAGGGGACCATCAAGAAATTGTTCTCGATTGGGATGACCAGCCTGGATGTGTATTTCGTGGCGTCACCTGGTGATATTGCGGCAGCAGCAGGTATTAAAATCTGGCTGGCTGAACGCATTTGCGAGCGATTCCGCCAGTATCAGCAGCAACTCCAGCAACTGAGCGAGGCGGGGAACCAGGAAAGCAAACGCCTGCACGAAATCAGCGAATGCCTTGAAGAACTCAAACGTCAACAGTTCCTGTTCAAGCGTGCCACACTCGAAGACTGGTACAGCCAGAGTGATTCATCCGAAAAGAAACGGTTCCGCAAAGACCGCCAGCAGGTGATGTGGCGGCTCAATGTCTTGCTGGCTGAACTTGGCCAAATGGAACTCATTCAAGAAATTAAAAATCTGGTCTTCGAAAAACGCATCGAGCGTCTCCAGGAATTTTTAGATGCCCAGCAATTTGCCAATCGCGCGGCTGGGGAAATCTGAAAAGAGCAAGTAGCGAAGTCGTAACTAGCGCGAAAGAGCGACGGAGCGAAAAACAACAAGTTGAGGGATTTACAGAACTCACTCTGAGACGCAACACCCAACTACTTCGCTACTTCGCTGATTTGCTTAAATCCTTCAAAGGTTAAACTGCCATGGCCTTACTGGGTGCAATCCGTCCAGGTACAATCGCAGGGTTAATTCGCCTCTTGTCGCAGGGAGAAGCCGTCGCCACATTGATTTGCGAGCGCGGCCCGACACGGGTCGATTTTCATTTCAGCAATGGCAAAATTGAAAGCATGGAAGTGAATCAGCTCCCGAGTGAGCGGGGGCTCGATATTGTCACCACCTGGGAAACCGGCGTGTACCGACTGATCAAAGGTCGCATTGAACGCGGATATGGACTCTTTGAATCCAGTGATCGTGGGGCCGGGGCCCGGGGACACGTATTGATCTTATCGGCGGATGTCAGCCTGACGGGAATGGCTGAAAACACACTCGAACAAATTGGATACCAGGTCAGTGTGGCGCCAAGTTCAGCTCAGGCGGTTGAAACCCTGGCCCAAATTTCCCCAACCTTGATTATTCTGGACACAGAACCTGGAGACAACGAGTTAACCGCGGCTGAACAACTCCGCGACCACGATCATGGTCGGGACTTGCCGATTATCACGCTGACGCGGACCCCAGACGCCGCACTGGCTCGTTCCCTCCACCTCCTGGGGTTGTCCTCAATTACCAAGCCGGTTTCCTCCGAAGCGCTGGTAAGTGTGGTACAGCAAGAAATCCAGATGTATCACATGCGAAGTTCGCGTGACTGGTCCGCACTGGCGGTTCCGGCTGAAACACCTGAGGTTGCGGCTGATATTGTTGACCTGTTGCTGTTTGAAGAAGTCATTCCGTCACTGGACAGCGTTTTTGACAAATCTTCCAAACTTGGAATCAAAATTGCCCTTGGCGAAGCATCACCAGAGACTGTGGCCTTATTTGATTTATTTGATGGACGCAATTCGCTCCGGGAAATTATTGCCGCCAATCCAAAGCTCGGGCAAAAAGTCAAATTTTTAGCCTCGTACATGGTCAAAACCGGATTGCTTGAAACCGTGGCTGAGGCGCCCAAGACTCAGACGGTGATTGATGAAGAAACCGGAGAGATTTCTGAGGTTCCGCTCCCCAGCCTGGCCAAGCCCGCACCTCGCGAGCGACCTGACCAGCCTTATTTTACGGCGGTGGAAACACTGGATCTGGCAGACGCCTTGCACTCAACCTATGGACCTGATGCCCAGTGGGCAAAATTGCTTTCACTTGGCTTGCCGCCCGCCTATCGAGGGGCATTTGCCGATACCCTGCGCTTTATTTCCTCAGTTCAATCAAACTTCATTAGACGGGGAGCTTCCGTTGCGATACCGGCTTTGCCTGAGTATGAGGTCGCCCGGATTTTGATGCGATCTGATTTGTTGATGAGCATTCATGACGTTGAAGATGAAAGCCGACTGATGGATGTGACGCGGTTGTTAGGTGGCAATATTTGGGGTTTTGTCTTTTTTGTCAGCATGCATCAGCGTTCGGCCATGACATATCTTCGTTCGCTGGTTCATTCAGTCACCCGAAGTTACCAGCGACCCTATGTGGTCAATCTCCTCAACGTTGGTGCTTCGGTTGAAGCTGATGCCATTCAACTGGTTGAAGATACCCTTGAAATTGACCGCAAGGGTGTCGTCGGCGTCTGGAATATCCAAAAACCAGAAGCTGTGATAAAAATGATCGATCAGTTGATTCAACTCAGCTAACCATTTCAAATCCAATCTGAAAAAAGAGCATCAAACGACGTTCACCCTCTCCCCAGGTTGAGTGGTGCCAGGTGGCTTCCGTTTGGTGAATACAATCTTTCCATATGTCTGAAAACTCTGTTCCCACCTCACCAATTGATGCCATTGTATGGAGTAAAGAAGTCGAAGTGCGAGGCTTGTCGCTTCCACTCCAGCTTGAATATGAAAAGCGTGGCGCCTTTTGGGCCACTCGTGGGTTGCGCATGACCGACGGGCTCTTCTGCCAGCTTGAGAGAGAGCACCCGGAACTCACATTTGTCAAACGCGAATGGATTGCACCGAAGAAAAAAGATGACAAGGTAGAATGAAGAATGTGACTGGTGCTTAGTGCCTGGTGCTTAGTGCTTAGTGCTTGGTCCTTAGAAATCAATACTTTCGAAGAAGAACCAAGAACCAAGAACCAAGAACCAAGAACCAAG
>CAZXCE010000039.1:0-25684 GCA_964639175.1 uncultured Clostridia bacterium | reverse complement strand
AAATACCTATCCCCAAACGAAAACGGGAAGTTGATTTTTAACGCTCTCTAAGCACCAAATACTAAGAACCAAGCACCAGGCACATTCTCAATTCTTCATTCTTCATTTGGGTTTTATCTATGTTCAAAGAAATCATTCTTCAGGCACTTGACTCACTCTTGCGACACCCAATGCGAAGTTTCCTGACCATGCTGGGAATTGTATGGGGAATTGCCTCGGTTACGATTTTGATTGCCTATGGTGATGGGTTTCGGGGCGTTATGGTCAGTTGTTTCGATGCCTTTGGCAAAAGCGCTGTCGTATGCTGGCCAGGACAAACCAGCGAACAGGCCGGGGGCGAACGGGCAGGGAAGAAGGTTCGCTTTGAACTTGAAGACCTGGAACTGGTTCGACAGGAGGGCAGCCTCGTCAAATATGTCAGCCTGGAGACCGTTGAATGGCACCCCATCAACTATGGCGAACGGTCAGCCAATACGGCAGTTCGGGGCGTGTACCCGGAATATGGCATCATCCGCAATGAAGTTGCGGCTCAGGGGCGGTGGCTCAGCGAAGAAGATTTTTTTGAACGGCGGCGGGTCGCCTTTATTGGCCGAAGACTCTATGAAAAATTGTTTGGTGGGCGTCCAGCCATTGGTGAAACCATTACGATCAATGGCATGCGGTTTTCAGTGATTGGAGTGATGGACCGAAAATTGCAAATGAGCAACTACTTTACCAGCGATGACGAGTGCGTCTGGATTCCTTACACGACGGCAGGCGACCTCTGGAATACCCGCTATGCCAGCGTGCTGGTCTTTGGCTCTGTCGCCCCGTCCCTGGAACGCAAGGCAATCGAACAGGTTCGTGGGATCATTGCCAAACGCCAGCGATTTTCACCCACCGATGAACGCGCCATTTCCGCCTTTGGGCGCGAAGAATTTCGCCCCATCATTGATGCCCTTACCATTGGATTAAAGGTGTTATTGATCTTTATTGGAACATTGACCCTTGGAATTGGCGGTGTCGGCTTGATGAATATTATGCTGGTCTCGGTTGATGAGCGAGTTCGCGAAATTGGACTCCGTCGAGCGCTTGGGGCCAAACGAAGCCATATCAAAATTCAATTTATCCTGGAATCGCTGGTCATCACGCTGCTTGGCGGTGCGATTGGAATTTTCCTTTCGTACGCGATTGCCGCATCTGTCGGGCGACTCCCAATGATGGGCGCCTTGTTTCAGGATGACAGTGGAAAAGGCGATTTGTTGCTGGTGATTTCCCCAACGGCGGTGCTGATCGCAACCGGCATTTTAATTATGGTAGGTCTGCTCAGCGGCCTCATTCCAGCCATCCGGGCTTCAAAACTCGATCCATCAATCGCTCTGCGCTACGAATAACTTTAGAGTGCGGCGGCTTGACACCGCTTTAGACACTCACCGCGACCCCCTGGAGGAGATCCTCAATTTGAGCACCCGTGGGGATTCCACCCTGGGCAAATTCAGGTCTTCCACCTCCCCGCCCGCCATTCGCTTTACAAACTTCAGAAAGTAATTTTCCACAATCAACGGCCACCTGTGGGCTGCGGGCAAAAATCAGCCGATGAGTGTCACCGCTTGCCGCCAGGAACACTACGGCTGGCCCCGCCGCAACGATTGCGTGGGCCAACAGTTTCACTTCTTCCAAATCACGGCCTGGGAATACTTTGACGACAACTCGTTTCCCTGCGGTTTCAGCAACTGACTGATATAGCTCAAGCCCTTCATACCGGACAGCCGTCTCGGCGAGTTCCCGAACTCGTTTCTGGAGCTGTTTCGCCTCAGTCTGCAATCGTTCGACCAGTGCCGGAGCCGCATCCCGAGCCGCCGAAAACAGCCCCGCAGTGGCCAGGGCCGTTTGGTGAGCCTGGTGGTAATCGTTCAAGACTCGTCGCCCGCATAAAAATTCGATTCGGACGAGATTTCCTTTGACTCGTTCGGTGCTGCGAATGGCAATCAACCCGACTTCGCCAGTCTGTCTGGCGTGCGTCCCGCCACAGGGTGACCAGTCAAACCCAGCAATTTCGATCACACGAAGGCAGCCTTCCCGGTCAGTTTGTTTGCGGAGCGGGAGGTGATCAAGCTTTCCGTCTTCGGCCAGATGGATGTGAACCGGGCGGTTTTCAAACACAATTGTATTGGCTACGCTTTCGACCTGACTCAGCAACTCTGGGGTGACCCGATCAATTTCAACATCAATAGTTGAGCTGTCAACACCCAGATGGAAACTCCGGGTTTCAGCCCCGGCAACCTGGATAAATGCCTGTGACAAAATGTGTTGCCCGGTGTGTTGCTGCATGTGGTCTTGCCGGCGGAGGCGATCAATCTGCCCCAGCACCTCGCCTTCCAATGGAGCGGTACAGAGGTGAACAATCCGGTCAGCTTCTTCAAAACAATCTATTACCTGAGCTGAACCAAGCCTCCCCGTATCATTGGGCTGCCCACCGCCGGTTGGGTAAAAGGCCGTTTTGTCGAGTTCAATCAACCAGTTCCCCGCGTGAGGCTGGCAGGAAACAACACTGGCGGAAAAAGTCTGAATCTGCGGGTCGGAAAAATAGAGTCGTTGGGTTGGCATGATTTTTTCCTGGAGCAAAGTGGATGAAAACGACAACGATAGACAACTTTTCTGCGTCGAGTAAACAAAAAAATCCCCCTGCAGAACACAGGCTGAGAGGCAGAAACGAAAAGCCTGTGTGTGGCAGGGGGATACGGAAAAGCTCCAGCCAAACACTGAAGCCACCTTTCAGGGAGAAAAACGTCAGGCCACGGGGATACCCTCCTGACTGGCCAGTTCTTTTTGTTTTCGGCCCAGCCAAAAACCAAGGCCAAGCCAGATCAGAGCAATCGGGACCGCTGCCCAGGCAATGCCTCGGGTACTCAGGCCAATCCAACCCAATAAGCCATTGGACCAGGCCCCAATCTGATCGCCGCTCCGATAAACAAACGTGTCAATAAAGTTCTTGGCTTTATATTTGTCTTCGCGGCTTACAACCGTGAAAAGCACCTCACGGACGGCCCCGGAAACACCAAAATTTCCAGCCCGCCGCAAAACATGAAAACCGACAAACACAGCCAGTAACGGCATTGCTCCTAACCCAATAAATCCAAACATACTCATCAATGGCAAAAACGCGAGTGTTAAGCTCACACCCAGCCATTTGATAATGCGTCCGGTCAGGAAAAGTTGGGTGACAATCGTCAGCACATTCACCATCAAATCCAGCCGGGCCAGAAATGCAGTCCGGGCGCCCCGATCTTGAAAAGCAGCGCCGACGATTGAGGTTTGCTGAAAGTACAGAAAGGTTGAACCAATGGTGAAGAGCAAAATGTAGGCACAGATTCCAAGCAGATATGGTGATTTTGAAGTGTGGATAATTCCTGCCCAAACTCCACCACCAATTGGATTTTCAGAATAGTGTGTTTCGCGCTTCTCCGTTGATCGCGTTTCGTCTTTTGTAAAATGAGTCGGGAACCAAAAAACACAGGCCAGACAACCGCATAACAGGGCGATTGAGACGAGAAACAAATTCATGGTGCCGATTTTTTGGGCCAGGATCGCTGTAATCGAAGAGCCAACAATGGCGCCGAGGGTCCCCCCTCCGCCAATGAACCCAAACAACCGCTTTCCCTGGCTTGAATGAAACACATCGGCCATAAAGGCCCAGAAAATCGACACAACAAACAGATTGAAAACGCTAATCCAGACAAAAAACGCCCGGCTCACCCAAACTGTCTTTTCATGCGGAAGTATTTTCAACAACCCATAAAACACGATCAGATTTCCAATAAAGAACAGGTACGTAAAAGTAATAAACCGCTTGACTGGAAACTTGACGACGAGGGTCGAGAAAATGGGGTTGGCTACCAGCGTGGCCACCAGCGTACCGGTAAAAAGCCAGGGAAGGTTATTCACCCCACCCGCAACACCGATCTCATCCCGGATTGGACGCAAAATGTAATAACTCGACAACAGGCAAAAAAAGTACCCACAAGCCATCAGCAAAGCCGATATTTCGTGGGGGCGGACATCCACCACCCGCTGCAAAAAACGGACCAGGCCGTTCGGCTCGGTTTGACCAACCGGACCGTTCTCAATATATGATTCGGCTTCCAAGGAAAACCTCCCTTTCTATCCTGAAACACGCTCTTTTTGGAAACTATGAATTATGAATGATGAACCAGAAGCCATGTCTATGGCTCAGGTCGGACATCATCTCCATCACTCATAATTCATAATTCACAGAAAGGTTATTTCTTTCGGGCGTGCCAGGCAGCCAGGACTTCGGCTTCGCGTTGTGGTGAAATTCCGGAACGGAGCTTGGCCTGTCTGTCAGGTGGAAGCGCTTTGTACCAGTCAAGGGTGGCTTTGGCCGTATCAGCCAGTGAACGGAACGTCAGGCCCTTGGCCAGGGCACGGGCAATACTGCAGGTGGCAAATCCGGCGGATTCACCAATTGGGGGCACCCAGACCGGCATATCCGACCAGGGTTGAACTTTCTGCTCTTCGAGGAATTTTGTGTCTACCCAGGTAAATCTGACGTCTGAGGTCGTCACGGCACGAATGCCATAGAGCATTTCCGCAATTGAAAGCTGGGCTTTCGGGCCGGTTGCGTTATAAATGCCCACATCCCCCTGCTCGACCATTCGAATACACCATTCGCCCAGATCACGAGCATCAATGATTTGAACCGGATCGGTTGGGTCGCCCGGGGCCATTACTTCACCACCACGATCAATGCGGAGCGGCCAGTAAGAAAACCGGTCAGAATAATCGCCAGGGCCCACAATCAATCCTGGGCGGATAATCAGCGCGCGTCCTGGAAAAGCTTTCTCAGCCGTCTCTTCGCACCGCCGCTTGAGCGCACCATAATTTTTCATCACATCCTTTTCAGGATCTGGATCGTCAGTGGTTGCGGTGACGGTTGTTTCATCCATACCGACCTTGCTGGTATCGGCATACACGGAAATAGATGAAATAAAGACATATTGTTTGGCTGAATTTTTCAGTACTTCGGTGGTGTCGCGGACCCAGCTTGGTTTTGATGCCGGGTTGTCAATGACCACGTCCCATTCACGACCTTTGAGCGCTTTGACATCACCGGTGTTGCGATCACCGATCAAGCGCTCGACATTCGGGAACCAATCTGGATGTGTTTTCCCCCGATTAAACATCGTAACCTTGTGGCCACGATCCAGGGCATATTGAACTTGATACGGACCAATCAACCCGGTACCACCTAAAATCAGAATTTTGAGTGGTTTCGGTGCCTTTTGAGGCGTTGACGCGGTCGCTGGTGCCGACGCGGCAGGTTGTTGGGGGGTGGTTTGTTGTTGCGTTAAGCCTTCAATGCCAAGGCAAGCAGCGCCTCCAGCCATGGCTGAAGTTTTCAAAAAGTCTCTTCGTGAGTGTGACATCACTGATCTGTCCTTCCATTCAGCAATAAATTTCCAGTGCGACGATTCATTGGAAAATTTTCAGGACCTGTAGTGCACCCACTGTGCCACAACCTGGCGAAGAGGGAAACCGGGGCCGAATAATTTTACAACTCTTGGGGAATCGAGCTTTAACACACTCAAGCACCTGAAAATAAACGAGTTCCTCATCTCATCCCCGACGATGACCGTAATGACTGATCAACTGATCAACTTTTTCACTCCTGATTTACCGAAAGAAGTGTCCGATTTTGGGATTTTACGTTCCCAAAACTGAACTCAAAGTTTACGCAAATCCAACATTTCAAAAGAGTTGAACTCATTATTCACAGGGCTGGCAATTTGGGCATGTCTCAGCCGTGAGCAATAGTTTGACCTCGTAATTTTTTCACATGACTGATTTCACATGATGCCAGTTTGGAGTCAGCAGTCAGCGGCCAGTGGTTCGCTAAGTTTATTTCGTTGAATAACTTGATTGTTTTTTTATCCAGCGATCTCAGTGCAAACAAGTATGGCCGGTTTTTCTTCAGTCCTGGGTATTTCGATCAGTTAGAACGACTCGATATTTCCAGGCAAGTTGTCTTATTCTCAACCCCAATGAAGGTTCTGGGTTATGAAAAACAAAAAAACAGCCGCTCACAGCATCAGAGCAAGGTTGTTGTTTCTTATTTTTGTCTCGTTTGATCAGGAGGATCAATATTCATGTCGTTTTTTCGACTTCAACTGTATGGCATGGTCATTCTGCTGGCGCTTGGGAGCGCCGCAATTCCAAATTTTTCCAGTTTGCGAGCGCAATCAAAATCAGTTCGGGCAATCAATTCAATTGATTGTGAGGTTTTACCTGAACCTGTCTTCCAAAAAATCCCTCCCGGCACCGTAACTCCCAAAAAATCGCCCATTACACTCAAACAACTTTCAACCAGCCGAAATCACATCACAGATGGAGGAGACTGGCTCAAAAACAATCAACTTTCGGTACCGGTCTATCGGGTTCCCAATCCAAATCTCAATGACCCTGGAAATACTCCCGACATCATTCCAGCCCGCTATCTGGATTTTCTGCTGGTCAAGGCCATCCGATCTTCAAACCTGACCTTTTTGATCTATGGCGAACATTATGCCGATGGAACCTTTTTCTTTGCCGTGAATGAAAAGCGTGGCACCGTCGAACACGCCTATGATTTTGGACAATTTTCCTATCCTCGCGGCCTCAACCAAAAAGAAGAGGCCAAAATGCCGGTCATGTGGGCTGTCCAGGAAGGGAAAATCCTGTATGTGTCCTACTTCCATATGGGCTATGCCAAAGTGTCAAATGGAATGAACGGCTATCTGAGTGCGATTGATACGAGTAAGAATAAAATCCTCTGGAGCAGCAAGCCTCAGGTATGTAATTCGCAAACGTTTGAAATTGTTGGGGATGTTATTATCAGCGGCTATGGGTTTACGGCAGAACCCGATTACCTGTACCTGCTTGATAAACGCTCGGGTGAAATCCTCCAGCAAATCAAACTCAAAACCGCCCCTGAACTGATCCTGCGCAAAAACAATTTGCTGTATGTCCGGTGCTATGACACTGATTATCTCTTTGAAATAGCTGGACTCTAAGAACTTAGGGTTCCGGGTTGGCACCGTCAGGTGACTTATTGCCGTTACCTTCTTTTTGGCTCTTTGGTATTTCCCCTGGAAATCAACATCGGTTCAAAAACAGGAATTGATTCTAAAGGGATTACAGATTCAGGTTTTAATCAGAATGCCAATTTCCACGGCAAATACCAGAGAGCCTTCTTTTTGAGGAATGATTCTGAGGATGATAACGGCTTTTTTATTATTTCCCGGAACCCGGAACCCGGAACCCGGAACCCGGAACCCAATGAATATCCCTACCTTCACCGTCACTGATCGGACACTCACCCTTACCAGTAATCAAAATCCAATTCAGTCTTTTGAACTCGACCAGTTGAAGGACATCGGATTTCTTTCGCTAGGCACGGATCGAACCCCGGCGGTCTTCATTCGGGCGTTTATAACCCCTGCCCAGCAATTTCTGGTGGCTGATATTCAGCAACCAGCAACGACGCCGACACAGGCTTTTGAACGATTATGGCAGGCTCATTTTCGTCGAAACTTTGCGATTGTGGGAATTTCTGAATCGGAGCATCAGGAATTTTCCCCGCTGGCTGAAGCAGTTTTTTCTCAATGTTTCCAACAAATTGCCCAATTGACTCAGGCAGCTCGATCAGGAAGGTCATTACAAAAAGGCTATTTTGAACCGACGACTGATGGATTGCGCTGGGTTGAACCACGGTCCGCCCAACCCGTTGTGCCGCCACTGAAGCTGGTGTCAGTTCCCCAGGGGGCTATGGGTCATCAGGGTTGCCAGATAGCTCAATTGATTTGCAATAACGGCTTTGGAATTGAAGCCAGCCTGCTTGCTCGTCAACCAGAACTGGTTGATCTTGCTCAAGATATCAACTGGAATGATCATCCAGTTTGGGGTTCAGTGTGTGGTGCCCTGGCTTTGGCAAAAAGATGAACAAGGAACCAAATATCATTTTCGAATGAAAACCTCGTAAGTACCTTGTCAAAAGTTTCCTGAGCGATTGAACGTTGGAAGTGTTTGGTTTTTTTCGTGTATTTCGTGTATTTCGTGGTTCAAAATGTCTGGAAATTTTCGGTAAGGTACTTATGACGGGAAGGCGAAACTATTGAAAGAATTGTATTTCCCTCAGCCCTTAGCCCGATACCCTCAGCCCACATTGGCATCAGACTTAAACCCTAAACTTTCTTCTGTTTTTTCTGCCGGTGCGCGTTGGTCACCAGTCGAATTTTAAACAGCAACATATCACGTAACGATCTGGTCTGGGCAAAGGCGGCTTCGAGTTCCTCTTGCAGCCAGTCTTCACGATGGGAATGGTCCTGGTCTTTGTGCAGGGCATGGTTGATTTCCCGATTGAGCGCCCGAATGATGACTTCATAATTGGTTTGTTCGCCGTGTTCCCCAAGCACCGCTGCCAGGCTGCCATCATCTTCCAGACCCAGTTCATAGAGGATAAATCCGGCTGCCCGACGGATTTCCTGATTGAGCCGCTGGCGAAGTTTGGCGCGCTCCAAATCGGGTCGCAACTCCAGGATGTGGGGCACCACGTCAGGCTCAGCTCCAGATGATTGGGTTCGAACGGTTTCCAGCATTGGAACATCGGTTTCGGATGCCGCGTGGGTCAATGTCGTGAGAATAGCCATAACTTCACCTCCAGTAACTTCCCGATAGCCGGTTTGAACGCTCAGGTTAGCGAGAAAAATATCAATGTCCAATCCGGCAATTTCTTGATCAATAATCGTGGGCAGGTTTGCGTCGTTTGTTTCAGTTGCTTCGTCTAACGATTCACGTTCGGGTTGGGGTTCGGCTGAATGTCGAAAATGCCCCTGTTTCCGGGCTTCGCGCTTAAATTCGATCCAGAGTGGTTCGAGGTTGAGGCCGACGTGGCCGACGATGTGGGCCAGATTATCACTGCCGTTGCCGCGATCAATGCGGCGCAGTGTTCGCCCTACGAACTGGGCATACGGAGAAAGCGAGCGGTAGGGCCGAAACACTGCGGCGACTGATACATTTGGATGGTCATAACCTTCGCCCAGGATGCCCACCTGGACAATGCAGTCAAACTCGCCGCTTTCATAAGCTCTGAGCCGGGCTTCGCGTTCTTCGCGGGTCATACCCTGGCTGGCCACATAGGTTGCTCGCAGTCCAGCCGTGCAATACAAGGCCACCAGTTGCTGGGCATGGCGAATGGAGCAGGCGGCGGCAATCAGTTGATGAAAAATCTGATCCTGTCGTTTTTCATTTAACAAGGCAATGCTGTGCGCCACAATCGTCTGATTGCACACTTCAGACAGGGCCACACCTTTGGAAAACCAGAATTCCTCACGCAGCTTTGCAATTTCATCGAATGAAAACTCACGGGTCAGACCTTCCAGGGTAAAGGTTAACCGCGAGGCGACGGCATCCACCCGGACAATATTTTTGATGTACTCGTTTTGGATGGCGCGTGAAAGCTGGTATTGATAAATTGAGCGGGCGCGAATTGGCTGGCTATCGCTCCGAAACGGCGTGGCGGTGAGGTACACATTTTTGGCGGCGGGGAAGGAGAGCGCAACTTTTTGCCACGATTCAGCCGGAACGTGATGGGCTTCGTCAACAATGATGAAATCAAAAAATCGCTCGTCAAACACCTCAAGCCAGCCAACCAGTTGCTGGATATTGGCCACCACGATGTCAGCCCGCAGGCAATCTTCGAGGCTTGTCCGGCCACGTTCGAGCACCGTGACTCTGGGTAACTCCGCCGGCGATGAGAAAATCTTGCACTTTAAGTAAAAGTTGCTGCGTTCGGAAAAACTTGTGTTTTCCGCCCAGGAAATCGACCGGACGAGGGTGTCCCGAACCGTGATATTGGGCGCCACAATCAACACCCGGCCACGGGCAATCCGAAATGGAGCAATACAGATAATGCCGGTTTTCCCGCACCCGGTGGGAATTTCAACCATGGCCGGCAATTTTTGAGCGTGGCTGAAATACCGCCGCAGGGCAAAATAGGCTTCTTCCTGGGGTTCGCGCAGGGCGACATTGCCCAGAATTTTGGCCGGGCTGAAGAAAAAATAGCTGGCCAGTTCGGCATCCCGGCGGGTTCGCAGAATAGCTATCGCAGATTGAGATTCCAGGGAAGGCTCCCCAGATGTCTTTTGAAATTCGTCCATTTTTTCCTAACTACTTATAATTAAAAGAGTTCACCATCAGCATTGAGTGTCTGGAGATACCCCAGTGTCAGATTGTGGAGCGAAGCCGGAGGACTCCCGGTTGGGTCGCTATGTGAGGCTGACGGTTGGGAAATAAAAATGAATCGCAGTGAAGTTAAGAGACCAGAACAACTATTAGGTGTGTATCACTTTGAAATGACCACAATATATCTGGTTTTAACTCATTACGCCGTAATCCTGCAAGTAAATTCTGAAGTTCCAGGAACATTTTGTTGTGATTTCAGGTATCCGGCGTTGTTTGTAAGTACTTACTTTGTTATCGTAGCCGAAATTCGGTTTCGGAGATCTTCACCTTTATGACCACGCTTCCCTCAAATAGTTCGCTTCCGGATCAACCCCTTGTTCCAGCCCCCGGAAAACGCATGTCGGCTGAGAATCGCCGCCGCCAAATTGCTCGCGTCGCAATGCGACTCTTTGCGCAAAAAGGGTTTACCGGCACAACCACCAAAGAAATTGCTGGCCAGGCTGGAATCAGTGAAGCCATTATCTTTCGCCACTTTGCCACCAAACAGGAACTCTATGCCGCCATCCTGGATGAAAAATCTATTGAAAATGAACAGGATGCCTTCTGGCTTATCATGCGTGATCTTGCCAGCCGCAAAGATGACCATGCATTTTTCCAAATGCTTGCCCAGCGCATCCTGGACCGCCATCGCCAGGACAACACCTTTATGCGCCTGATGCTCTTTAGCGGTCTGGAAGGCCACGAACTGTCCGAAATGTTCTTTTCGACCCATGTTCAAGAGGTGTATTCCTTTTTATGCGGGTACATCCAGCAACGGATTGAAGATGGCGCCTTTCAGGCCGTGGACCCGCTCCTGGCCGCACGCGCCTTTATGGGCATGGCCATCCATCAATCACTGACCGAACAATTGTTTGAACGCAACACGGCTGATCGTCCAGAGAGTCACCACCTGGCTGAAGGCTTTACCAAATTGTTTCTCAACGGAATTGCCACACCAGCGACTCAGGTTCGGAACCGAAAAAAAATTCAGGTTGAAACGAAAGGATAACCACACCCATGACCCGCATCGTCAAAGTCTCATCCGCCTTCATCCTTTTGATAGCGCTCGCGTCCGCGGGGTGTTCACGAAAAAATACCAATGCCGAAGCCGCCCCCGGCAACAACGGTGCCCCAGTCACCCCAGCCGGCCCAGTTGAAATCCGAACCACCACGGCCATTGAACGCCTGATCGAACGCAATATCGAAACCGTTGGCCAGCTTGTGGCCGATGATGAAGTGACCGTCAGCAGTCAGGTTCGGGGTGAAGTCTCTGAGATGAATGTTGACCTGGGAAGTTTTGTCAAAGCCGGTGAGGTGATTGCCCGGATCTCACCCCAGGAATTTGAATTCAAGCTCAAACAAGCTGAAGCCGCGCTCCAGCAAGCCTGTACCAAAATCGGGCTTACCGGGCCAAACCCAAATTTTGACATCGAACAGGCACCAGAAGTCAAACAGGCCAAAGCTTCGCTGGATGAAACAAAACTGAAAATGGAACGCACCCGCAAGCTGATCGAATCAGGCGATGTCTCCCAGGATCGGTGGGATACGGTCGAGATTAACCACCGGACGGCCCTGGCCCGCTATGAAGCCGCGCGCGACAACGTCCGCAACCAGTTGGCCACGATTGACCAGCGCAATGCCGAGCAACAACTGGCCCGAAAGAATTTGAACGATTCCACCATTACCTCACCGATCACCGGCATTGTCAGCCAAAAACTGGTGTCCAAGGGCGAATACATCAGTGAAATGGGCGGCAACCGGTCCATTGCAACCATTGTGCGATCCAACCCGCTCCGGCTCCAGGCCAGTGTCCCCGAAGTTGGAGTTTCATTTGTCAAACCCGGTGTTGGGGTGGATTTTACAGTAGATACCTATCCGGGGCGGACTTTCAAAGCCCAGATCTCGCGCATCAGCCCAGAATTAAACGCCCAGGCCCGGTTGTTGATGGTCGAGGCCACCGCCGAAAATAATGAAGACCTGCTCAAAGCCGGCATGTTTGCCAAGGTTTATGTCAAAACCACCAATAAAATTCCGGTCGTCTTAGTTCCGGTTTCTTCAATTACGTCCATTGCCGGCCTCAACAAAATTTTTGTCGTCGAACAAAACAAAGTCGTTGAGCGACAGGTCAAACTGGGCCTGCGTGATGGCGATATGATCGAAATTACCGAAGGTGTGAAAAAAGACGAACAGATTGCCGTTTCAAACCTTGGGCAACTCTCAAACGGGGTTGCGGTGGCAACAAAATAATACCATTGAGGGTTCAGGGTTACGGAGAAATACAAGTTTTCCAATAGTTTAGCCTTGCGAAAAAGCGAAGCGGTACAAGAGTGGGAACGATTCTTGAACAGTGGAAAAGAAGGCCAATTCAGTTTTCTGTTTAATTGAGGGAAAGCATATGAAACTGAAAGATAGCATTGTCGTCATTACCGGGGCTTCAAGTGGAATCGGGGCCGCTGCAGCCCGTGAACTGGCGCGACAGGGTGCGGTGGTGGTACTGGCGGCCCGACGGGCCGATGACCTGACCCGGCTGGCTGATGAAATTGTGCGTGAGGGCGGGCGGGCCCTGGCGATTCCGACTGACATCAGCCGCTATGCCGACATTCAGACACTCTTTGAAAAAACGCTGGCGGCCTATGGACGGGTTGATATTTTGATCAATAACGCTGGAATCGGCGGTGGAAAACCTCTGGCTGAAATGTCAGATGTGGCCCTTGAAAATACCGTCGCCGTGAACCTGATCGGACCCGCGCGGTGTGCCCGGGCAGCAATTCCCCAGATGCGACGCCAGGGAAGTGGTCTGATCCTGAATATTGGCTCTGTGGCCGGGGAAGTCGCGACATTGGGAATTTATTCAGCTACCAAATTTGGATTACGCGGGCTCAATGATGCCCTCCGGCGCGAACTCTGGCAGGACAACATTGATGTGGTGCTCATTGCTCCCGGCTTTATTCAAACCCCGATGACCAGTGGACTCAAAATTCCAATGCCGGGCCCCGAAGCCGTTGTCAATGCCATCCTCAGTGCCATTCGTCGGCCACGGCGAAAAATTGTGGTGCCCTGGGTCTATCGCTTCTTGATGTATTTCGGGAAGCTTGCTCCCTGGCTGGTGGATCGAATCATCGGCAGCGACCAGGGCCGCAAAGCCTACACGGAACGAAACTAAAACCTTTTAGGGTTCAGGGTATCGGGAAAAATAATTTGAAAATGGCAAAAAATCACCTGATACCATTTTCAAAACAATGACTTATCTGAGCAACAAAACCAAACAATGAGGGAGATTGGTTTTCCTCAACCCCTGAACCCTGAACCCTGAACCCTGAATCTCCATTGAACGAAAGCATTCAAGTTCTATGCAAAAACTTGCTGAAATTTGTATTCGTCGCCCGGTCTTTGCGACCATGCTGGTCACGTCATTATTTGTGATTGGGGCCTTTGCCTATTTTCGGCTTGGCGTGGATTTGTTCCCCAAGGTTGATTTGCCGACGGTGACCATCACCACCCGGCTTGATGGTGCTTCACCTGAAGAAGTTGAATCCCAAATCAGCAAGAAAGTCGAAGAAGCCGTCAACACCATCAGCGGCATTGATGAATTGCGGTCGGTTTCAGCCGAAGGGGTGTCTCAGGTGTTTGTCACGTTTGCGCTGGAACGCGACGTGGATGAAGCCGCTCAGGATGTCCGGGACCGGGTTGGACGAATCGTCGGCGACCTGCCGACCGATGTGGATCCGCCGGTGATTGAAAAACTCGATCCTGACGCTCAACCAGTGTTATCTCTGGCCATTTCTGCCAACCGGAGTCCACGTGAAATCACCGACACGGCTGACAAAATGATCAAGCAAAACCTGGAATCACTGAGTGGTGTCGGACAGGTCATTTTTATTGGTGACCGCAAGCGTGAAATCCAGGTCGTCCTCGATGCCCAGAAAGTGGCTTCCTATAACCTGAGTATTGATTCAATCAAACAGGCGCTGGCCGCCCAAAACGTTGAAATCCCAGGTGGTCGGATTGATCAGGGGAAACAGGAAATCATTCTGAGAACTCTTGGCCGCATCACCCAGGTCACTGATTTCAACAACGTCATTCTGGGTGCGCGTGATGGTCTGCCCATCTATGTCAAAGATGTCGGTTATGTTGAAGACGGGGTTGAAGAACCCCGGTCACTCGCCCGGCTCGATGGTCAACAGGCGGTGGTGCTGTTGATTCGAAAACAATCTGGAACCAACACGGTGGCCGTGGTCGAACATATCAAGGAACGGCTCCAATCCATTCAGTCTATTTTGCCGCCAGATTATCGAATCCAAATTGCCCAGGACCAGTCGGTCTTCATCGAATCCGCTTTTCATTCGGTTCAAGAACACCTTGTCCTGGGTGGAATCTTAGCCGCGATTGTGGTTCTGGTGTTTCTTGGAAACTGGCGCTCAACCATTATCTCGGCGATTGCAATTCCGGTTTCGATCATTTCCACCTTTGCCTTGATGTATGCCATGGGCTTTACGCTCAACCGAATGACGATGCTGGCATTGACGCTTTCGGTCGGAATTGTGATTGATGACGCGGTGGTGGTCCTGGAAAACATCTTCCGATTTGTGGAAGAGAAAAATATGTCTCCGATGGAAGCCGCCAAAGAAGCCACCGCCGACATCGGGCTGGCGGTTTTGGCAACCACACTTTCCCTGGTGATTATCTTCTTGCCCGTGGCCTTTATGGGCGGCATTGTGGGCCGCTTTATGTCTTCGTTTGGGTTTACTTCGGCCTTTGCCATTCTGGTCTCGATGCTCGTCAGCTTTACCCTGACGCCGATGCTGTGTTCACGATTCCTCAAAGCTGAGCACAAAAAAGAAGGCGAAGCCGCCAAATCACGAAGTGGCGGGTTCTATGGAATGATCGACCGCAGCTATACCGCCATGCTCAAGTACTCGCTCAAGCATCCAATTCTGGTGATTGTGGTGTCGGTGGTCGTGGTAGCCTCAGTGGTGCCGGTGTTCCAGATTATTGGAAAGGACTTTCTGCCACAGGATGACCAGAGCCGCTTTGAAGTCCTGGTCAAACTCCCGGAAGGAAATTCACTGTCGGCGGCCCAGGAACGCATTGCCCAGATTGAAGAGGAAGTCAAAAAGATTCCACACGTTATCCATGTTCTTTCCACCATCGGCGGTGACGAACAGCGACGCGTGACACGGGCGACGCTTTCAGTTGAACTCAAACCGATTTCCGAACGCAAAGAATCACAGCCGAAATTGATGGACCTGGCCCGCAAAAGTCTGGCCCGGTTTTCTGACATCGGGATTCAAATCCAAAACCCGGCGGCAATCTCCGGCGGCGGTCAAACCAATGCCGACGTGCAATATGTCATCCGGGGACCTGAAATTGAAACCTTGACCACAGCCTCAGCCAACCTGATGGGCTTTATGCGTAACGTCAAGGGCGTGGTGGACGTTGATTCCAACCTCGAAGTTGGAAAGCCAGAGATGCGAGCGATTATCAATCGTCCCAAAGCCTCTGATTTAGGGGTCAATGTGGCCTCGATTGCTTCGGCGCTACGCACGATGGTGGCGGGCGAAGTGGTTTCAAGCTATCGCGAAGGCGATGACCGGTATGACATTCGTCTGCGCGTTGAACCAACAGATCGGGACAGTTCAATCGCCTTGCTGAGAACCTACGTTCCATCCTCAAAGCTAGGGAATGTGCCGTTGAGTAACGTGGTAACCATGCTTGACGGCACCGGACCCGCTCAAATCAACCGCTATAACCGCCAGCGCCAGGTCACAGTCACGGCAAACCTCCAGCAAGGCCAGTCGCAATCAGTGGTGCTCACCGAAATTGAGAAGAAAATCAAAGAACTCAACCTCGGACCTCAATACACGGCTGCCCCACAGGGCCGAAGCCGTGAGCTTGGTCGGGCAGCCCAAAATTTTGCGCTGGCGTTTATCTTGTCATTTGTCTTTATGTACATGATTTTGGCCGCACAGTTTGAGAGCTTTCTGCACCCGGTCACGATCCTGCTCAGCTTGCCAATGGCGATTCCATTTGCCTTGCTCTCACTGCTGCCGTTTGGCCAGACGCTCAATATTTTTTCGGCTCTGGGGATTTTGATGTTGTTTGGGGTGGTGAAGAAAAATTCGATTCTCCAAATTGACCACATCAACACTTTGCGAGCTGAAGGGATGCCGCGTTTTGAAGCCATTGTCGAAGGCTGTCGAGATCGGTTACGCCCAATTTTGATGACCACGCTCGCACTGGTGGCGGGGTTAATCCCGATGGCGGTTGGCCAGGGCGCCGGGTCGGGCGCCCTGCGTTCGGTAGCCATCATTGTTATTGGCGGCCAGTCGTTATGTTTGTTGCTGACCTTGCTCGCGACACCGGTGCTCTATGCCCTGTTTGACACGCTGGTTCGGATCTTTTCCTTGACCAACCTGGGCGCTCAGGTTGAGGGAATGAGTGACAGGGTGCGCGGAATGTTTGACAAAAAGCTGGTTCATACAGATGATTGAAACAATCGTTTTAATCGTTCGTTTAACTTTTTATCGCAGTTTGAGTCGAGGACCTGAACCAATCCACGCATTTATGCTTTCAGGTGCTGAGTAAAAGGAGTCATTTGGCATGTCTCACCCATCATCTTCCCGCCGGGCATTACGGACAGCAACCGTTGTTTTTGGTCTTGGGGTATCACTTTTGGTGCCACAATCTCCACTGATGGCGCAGGAACTGGCAGCCCATCAACCAGGAACAGGCATTGTGGTTCAGGCGTCGGCGCCCACCTCAGGTGCTTCGCCGCAATCCCAACCAGGTGATGCCGCTGCACTGGCACGCAAACAGGCTGAAAATGAGCCGCGTGTCGGCGTCACCCCAGGTCGTTCAATGGGGTTGAGTTTGCAAAACGCGATATTGATGGCGCTGGCCAAAAATCCGGATATCGAAATCCAGCGGGTTGCCGTCCAGCAGGCCAATTATGATTTTGCCCGCTCCCGCGGCGCCTACGATTTATTTCTCTCGTCCTCGTTCTTTTATGAGACCAAAGCCGTGCCCACGGCATCACTGATTGGCGGGGCCGGTGATTCGGGCGCGGTGACCACTGACACGTTTAACCAGACGCTCAATTTCAAACAGTTATTTAAGTCTGGCGGTTCGCTCTCGGTTGATTTCAATAATGGCCGGACCTCAACAGACAATGCCTTTACTGCATTAAACCCGACGTACAATTCCCAACTCAGCGCCACGTTTACCCAACCGCTGATGCGAAATTTCAAGCTCGACAACTCGCAACGTCAAACCCTGTTGACCAAAAAGCGGCTTGATATTTCTGATTCCCAGTTTCGGCAACGCGTCATTGAAATCATCGCCAATGTCCAGCGCGCTTACTGGGATCTGGTTTTTGCCAAACGCGATGTTGAAATCAAAGAAGAAGCCGTTAATCTGGCCCGCACCCAGCTTGAGCAAAATAAACGCTTTGTGGATGCCGGAACCCTGGCACCAGTTGAGATTGTTTCAGTCGAAGCCCAGTTAGAGCAACGCCAGGAAGACGTTCTGATTTCGCTCGAACAGCTTACCCGGGCTGAAAATGCTCTCAAAAAGTTGATTCTGGAAAATCGGACTGACCCCATGTGGAACGAAGCGGTATCTCCAACTGAAAAAATCCAACTGGAGCCGATCAGTTTTACCGTCACCGATGCAGTTGAAACCGCGCTCAAGAACCGACCCGAAATGGAACAGTTCCGGTTTCAGGGCGAGTTAAACAAAATCGAAACCGATTACTTTAAAAACCAGCTCAAACCACAGGTTGACCTGATCGCCAGCTATTCGCTGGCTGGGCTGGCTGGAACAGTGCTTCCACCGCGAAATCCATTTAGCGGTGGGTTCAACGCGGCCATCCTGGAACGGGTAAATGTGCTCTCTTCCCAGCTTGGGTTTACCCCGGTGGTGATTCCGCCATCAGGTCAAATTCCAGACTTTTTCTCCGGCGGATTGGGGCAAAGCCTTGGAAATCTGTTTTCACGCAATTTTCGGGATGTACGGGTTGGGGTTCAGTTTACCTTTCCGTGGCAAAACCGGGCGGCAAAAGCTGACTTAGGCCGCTCACAGGCTCAAACCCGGCTCACCGAAGTCCAGCAAATCAAGCAGGAATCCCAGATCGAATCAGAAGTGCGCGACGCGCTCCAATCAGTTCAAACCGCCTCCAAGCGGGTCCAGGCGGCCCGGGCGTCGCTCAAAGCCTCAGAATCCCAACTGGCCAGCGAAAAACGGCGCTTTGAAGTCGGCGAATCAACCACCTTCCTGGTGCTTGACCGTCAGAAAGCGCTTTCTGAAGCCCGTGGCCGCGAGTTGCGCGCCATGACTGACTACAACAAAGCCGTCGCCGAATTGCAGCGTGTTATGTCAATCACACTCTCAGCCAACCGGTTGCAGGTCAGCCCGGCTCAGGAAATCCAGCCCTCAGCCGCTGATACTGGCAGCCAGACACCAGATAAACCGTAATCGCAACCGGGCTGAAGGCATCAGGGTCTGGGGCTGAAGAAAACGGGCTGAAGAAGCTGGGCTATCTTCTTCAGCCCAAATGTTTTTAGCCCCGAGCTTGCAAGTCTTCAGCCCGAATGTTTTTAGCCCCATTCAACCAATTACCAGTGTTCACCCTTGAACACATTGGCAAAAATGACCTGCTCCAGGGTTGGTTTCGGAGATTGGCCTTCTTTGCCTTTCTGCCCTTTGGCTGCCGCTGATGAAGGGAAGAGTTGAAAGCCTTTTGACAGAATGTAATCGTTGACTTTGGGCCAGAGCGCGTAACTGACGGCAGCGGCGGTTCCCATTGGCGTGGCAATGCTCTTGGGGCGTTCCACAATCGCTTTGATCACGGTATTGGCTGCGTCTTCAGGCGACCAGGTTGGCACGTAGCTGTAAATTTTGGTCGGTGCAATCATTGGCGTCCGAACCAGCGGCATGTAAATAGCCGTGATGTGAATGTTATAATCTCGGACCTCCGCCGAAAGACACCGACTAAAGGCATCAAGGGCTGCCTTGCTGGCCACATAGGCCGAAAACCGGGCGGCGTTGAGCTGGACGCCGATTGAACTAATATTGATGATCTGGCCGCTCCGGTGCTGCTGCATACTTGGAAGCAAAGCCATAATCAACCGCACCGCGCCAAAGTAGTTAAGCTGCATCGTGCGTTGAAAGTCGTGAAACCGATCATAGGACTCATCCACGGCCCGTCGGATCGAACGCCCGGCATTATTGATCAGGACATCCACGGCGCCAAAATCACTCAGTACATCTGCCGCCATTTTGTCGATAGCCTCTAAATCATTGAGGTCACAGGGGTAGACATAGGCTTCGCCACCGGCATTCTCAATAATGCGTTGGGTTTCTTCGAGCTTTTCCCGCGTGCGGGCCACCAGCAACACTTTGGCGCCAGTCGCCGCCAGTTTTTTGGCAGTGGAAAAACCAATCCCGCTCGATGCGCCAGTAATGAGCACCACTTTCCCGGTCAGTTTGCGGACCAGTTTCACCGGAACAGTGTAATCATAATCAAGATATTGCTCCCAAAACTGCCAGATGACCGGGGCATAATCCACCAGATTTGGACAGCGAATACCAGTGCCCTTGAGCGCTGCCCGGGTATTGCGGTCACTAAAAACCGTGGTCACAAACGAAAAACTCAGGGTTGAAACCGGTGCGCCGATGGCTTTGGCAATTTGTTTCTTGATCCGGTCAGGCATCACCCGATCAATGGACTCGGTCGCGGTTCGCAACGGAGCATTCAACCAGGGCAATTCAAGTTTGTGGGCAAACCCTGGACCGTGGGCCGCCGCCAGAATCGTCTCAATCAGTTCACCCACTGACGGTGAATTGGCCTGCAACAGGAAAAAGGCTTTTCCATCCAGATTTGGTTTATGGGCAATCGCATCCATCGCATTGGCGACATAATCAACCGGGACAATCGGGACTTTTCCGCCGTGAATCCCAAGCAGTGGCAACCATTTGGGAATCTTGTAGCTGATTTTTTGGAGCGTCTTGAAGAAATAATACGGCCCATCAATTTTATCAATCTCGCCCGTCACACTTGACCCAATGACCACGCCGGGCCGGTAGATGCGAAAGGGAACTTTGCATTCTTCGCGCACAATCTGTTCAGATTCAAACTTGGTCCGGTGGTACGGATGCGTCAACGTCTGTCCTTCGTCGAACATCTCTTCCGTAAATTGCCCGGCAAAGTCAGAGCCGGCAATCGCCACCGAACTGGTATGGTGCAGGCGAACCTCTCCACCCAGTTTATTGACCAGCTTCACCACGTTGCGTGTTCCTTCGACATTAAAGGCTTCGGCAGTTTCTTCATCCAACTCCATGTCATAAATGGCTGCCAGATGGAACACGTGATCAATCTTTCCCTTGAGCTTTTTCAGACTTGCCGGGGAAATCACGCCAGGTTTGGTGATATCGCCGAAAATTGGAACCAGTTTTTTGCCATTTTCGCCAATGCGTTCCTGCAGAAATTCAAACTTATCCTGCGACGACTCGCGCACCAGTACATAAATGGTTGCATCCTTGCGCCGTGCCAGGCGTTCGACCAGAAATTTACCGATGAACCCCGTGCCGCCGGTGACGAAGTAGTTCATATGATTTGATCCATCCAGAGGTTGAGATGAGTGCCAGAAAAGGACTTGATTGGGGGCAACCCAGGACTCCAGGGGAAGGAGGGCAGGTTGTTTTGATTCTTTCAATAGCCTAACACCGCCGCCACCGGTTTGACCAGTTTTTAGAAATGGTGAGTGATGAATTATGACTTATGGAACAAACTATTTCTGCTTCTACCAGATTTGGTGTGGGAGACCAATCAGCCAAAACCACTGAGTCAGTACTGCCCGCGTGAGTGGGTGAGCCTGATTGCTTACTCCCCCACCCGCTCACGCAGGTGGCACTGACAAGTCCTTTTTCTTCAATAGAAAATTCTGACTTATTGCCTGAAAGCTCTTTTTCAGTGTACTTTTCGGGGCTTTGGTCGGCACCCGGCAGTAAAAAAAGTAAGCGTAGTTGAATCTGCTGGTTCACCTGGTTGGGTTGGCTTCTTGCTACCTCGCTCCTCACTATCTCGCTCTTTCGCTCTTTCGCTCTGCACTCACTCATGAAATTTACCATCCCCGTTTATGTGAACGAACAAAAGCAAACTGGCAAAGCCAGGGGCTATTTGTACCAGGTACAACCACTGTTTTTCAGTGATCCAGTGATTTCCCACGCCAGCCTGCAGACAGCACTGGATAAGTTTTCCTTTGCGCTGGGTCAAAAACTCCGCGAACTGGCCCGCACACCTGATCGGGATGAACTGGCCCGCTTGACCTTTCACCCGCCAGTGGAAGAGTACGTCTGGAAATTTTCATTCGAACTCGCCAAAAAAACCCACACCTGCCGGCTTCTGGTGGTGGTCTTTGAGGCATTTGAGCGACGGGTCGCGTTTTCACCCAAATTGCCGGCGCTCTGGTTTGACATTGAACGGGGCGAATCACTCTTTGACCGTGCCAGAGACACACTCGCGGCTTACTTTCGCAAACAATTCAAAGATGACGGCGAGGATTTTACCCAACCCGCCAACTATAGTCTTGAAGGAAAAGTCTGGGTGACGTCGGTCGAAATCTTTGTCAACGTCCCAGAGGTGGTGAAACCAGAGCCAGTCTCATTGTTTGCGATGCTTGGCGCCCAGCAGGTGACGAGCGGGTATCGGGAACTCCACAAAGTCGGACGGTTGCTCAACCGGCTCTATCCAGATGAACTGGATCGGGCCATCCGGCGCGAACGCGAAGTCAGCGAACTTTCAAAACTTCTGGCTGAAGAAGACCAGCGGCCAGTGGCTGTGGTTGGCCCACGAATGGTTGGAAAAACCACAATCATCCACGAACTGGTGTATCGGAGCGAACTCCAACGCACCCAACGTCCGCTGGCAACAACCGAGGAAGAACAATTTCGGGGTCAGGTCTGGCTGCTGTCTCCCCAACGGCTCATTTCAGGCATGGCCTATGTTGGTCAATGGGAAGATCGGTTGATTGCCATCCTGAAAGAAGCCAGGCGGCTCAAACTGGTCCTCTATTTTGACGACCTGCTCGGTTTGTTTATGGCTGGTCAATCCAGCAATTCCAGCCTTTCGGTGGCCGATGTGCTCAAACCTTATATCGAACGGCGGGACGTGCGCATCCTGGCTGAAATTACGCCGGAATCCCTCCGGGTCCTGCGTGAAAAAGACCGCTCGCTGGCTGATCTGTTTCACCTGCTGTTTGTTGAGCCGACCAATGAGAACGAAACACTTGAAGTTGTCATTGATTGTAAACGTCAGTTTGAACTCCGCCACCAGTGCACCTTTTCGCTTGATTCACTGCCAGTTGTGATTGATCTTCAGCGCCGGTTTGTCAAAGAAGCAGTGTTTCCGGGCAAAGCGGCTGGTTTTTTGCGCCAACTGGCGGTCAAGCATACCGGTCACCTCATCAACCGCCAGGCAGTCCTGCGTGAATTTCAGGCCAGTAGCGGCCTGTCGCTGGCGTACCTGGACGATGAAGTCAAACTGGAACGCAAAGACATTTTTGATACCTTGCGACAGCTTGTGATTGGTCAGGAAGTGGCGGTTAACGCGGTGGCGGATGTGGTTTCGGTGGCTAAAGCAAAGCTGAGCGACCCCACCCGCCCACTGGCGGCCATGTTGTTTCTCGGTCCGACCGGGGTGGGCAAGACCCACTGTGCCAAAGTCATTGCCCGCTATTTGTTTGGTCATGAAGACAAACTGCTGCGCTTTGACATGAACGAGTACCTGACTCCCGCAGCCGTTTCCCGGCTGATTGGGACGTTTGACCAGCCCGAAGGACTTTTAACCAGTGCCATTCGCCGCCAGCCATTTGCCGTCGTGCTCCTGGATGAAATCGAAAAAGCCCATCCGGATATGTTCAATTTGCTGCTTCAGGTCATGGGGGATGGACGATTGACCGATGCCCTTGGGCGAACAACTGATTTTTCGAATGCCATTTTGATCCTCACCTCAAACCTGGGCGTGAGAGAAGCCCAGACGACACTCGGATTTCATACCGATGGGAGTCACGAAACAGCAGCCTATCTGACAGCGGCTCAGAAATTCTTCAAACCTGAATTCTTCAACCGGCTGGATCGGATTATCCCGTTTGAACGCCTTTCCCGGCCTGAGGTCGAGCGGATTGCCCAGGGATTGTTTGGGGAAATTCTTCATCGTGAAGGACTTCTGCGCCGAAAAGCGACGCTGTATGTTGACCCACGGGCAATGGAAGCCATTATTTCCCTTGGATACCATCCCCAGCTTGGTGCCCGCGCGCTCAAGCGGTCACTGGAACGCAACCTGATTCAACCCGTTGCTGCCCGGCTGGCGGCCCTCCCGCTTGACTCGCTGACATTGATCAGTGTGTTGCCTCAACCTGAAGGATTTGGTGTTGCCGTTCAGGCGATTGAACCCGTCACACAGAGTTCATCGCTGTCACTGGTACTCGCCCTCAGCCCGGCGAAAGACATTCTCAAACAGGTGGAGCAGACCGTTCATCGGATTGAGGAGGAAATCAATACCTTGCGCCCAACCGGACAGGTTTCGTTGGAGGCAATGGATCCAGCACATGAACGGTATTTTCTGGTTCGCGAGCACCTCCAACGGGTTCAACGCATGATTGAACGGGGCAGTACCCGGTTAGATGCGAAAAAGACATCATCTCACGCAACTCAATGGACAAAGGTGTCGCGGGTTTCAAAACGACATCTGGTCCAGCGCCATCTCAGCCATCGCTCGGCAGGGTTAAATCAGCTCGCACAAGAGTTTGTTGCTGCCAGTGACGTGCACCTTTATCTCCAGGAATTTGCAGCCGAGGGTGTCAGCATCGGCCAGTCCCCAACTGATTATGTCGCCGATATTGCACGGGAAACAGCCTTGCTTGAAACCCTGGCTCACTCGCTGAAAAACAAAGAGACGACCGGGGCCATCGCCTTGTTTTACACCCTCAATGAATACCCAGGTATTGCCGATTGGAAGGGAAGACTGGCCAATCTCTACCGCCAGTGGGCTGTTGGCGACCAGGGGCTGACAGTTTCAACGGTCACGTTGCCACCGACACTTGGATTTTCAGCCGTGTGCCTCGAACTGTCTGGGGCTCTGGCCTATCAGCTTCTTCAGAATGAAGTCGGAACGCACCTGGTCTATGCAACGGCGAGTCTGTTTATCCCGATCCAACTGAGAGTCCTCCCAGTTGGCCCGCACCAGTCAGGGCTGTCGGTCTTGCTTGAGTTTGCCCGCCAGTGGAATGAAGCACTTGGCCACCTTGCCAGCCACCAGTCAGACGCCTTGCCAGATTCATCACCACTCAGGCTCCTGCCAATCGTTCGGGTCTATGAACACACTGGCCGTACACTCGATTTGCGGTCTGAATTGCTTTCAGTTGAGTTTCCCTCATCAGCAGATCTCAATACCTTTGTGCTGTCGTCGCTGCCGCTCCCAGCCGAGGTCCAGGGCTAATAGGGATGGAATTGAGAATGAAAAATGGAATTTCTTTGTCTTCTTATCTTCGGCGTCCCAGTCTGGGGTATTTGCTGTACAACAAACTATCAAAAGACAAACCAGAACTTGAGATTTTACTTTAGAAAAATCCAACGAACTCATAGTAAAATATCATAGTTTTATCTATTACTCGCCATCTGTAATAATTTTCAGTTCGGCCTCACAGGTGGGGTATTTGGTGTACTGATGGCCTTTCTTTTTGAAGTCTATCTGCCCCAATCTGTGAAAACCTGATTGGATCCAGGCCGGCCAAGACGTTCTAAAAAACATCTAAATACTTTATTTTCAATAATTACCAGTTCTAGAGCACATATTTGCAAAGCCCTGAATGCCAGGCTGGTTTCAAGGTGGGGTATTTGCTGGACCCAGGTGGGGTATTTGCTGAACCTGCTTTTGTCAAAATAAAGTAAAGCCAGAAGTAAAATCAAATATAAATAATTGATTTCAAATAGTTTACAGGAAAAGATCTTCAAAGTTTTATCAAGCCCGATCACTTCAGTCTGGCTTTTCATCCACGGGTCATACGTCAGTTACTTTGGTCCAAAATCACTGCCGAAGGTGCCAGGGTTGAAGGTATTCACCTGCTCTGGGCGCATGATTAGAAGGCAACATAAACCTGGAACATCTCTTTTTTCAATAATTTACCCCAAAACTCATTTTCTTTGGTGCTTGCTTGAACAGGAATTTTCCAGCCTGAAAGACTCAAGGGCGGGGTATTTGCTGGACCCAAATCTAAACTGACTGTCCCTAAAGTGGGGTATTTGCTGGACCCAGGTTGATTTGAACCAAAAAGCCGCATTCGCAATGAACAAGTTCAAATAACAACGCTTGATCTCATTGATTATAAAGCAGTTACTCTATTCTTCATTCTTCATTCTTCATTCTTCATTC
>CAZXCE010000038.1:0-25846 GCA_964639175.1 uncultured Clostridia bacterium | reverse complement strand
CCGTGAAGGTGGCCGCACCGTCGGTGCCGGTACGATCTCAGATATTCTTGAGTAAGATCAGACAAAAGATTGTTGAGTGGTCGGCGGCGGTTGATCCGATGATTCCCCGCCGCTGACTCCTGAAAACGATCAACTGGACCAGTGAAGAGGTGACGCCTTGAACGACAAAATTCGCATTCGCCTAAAAGCTTACGACCATCGAGTGCTTGATCAGTCCACTTTGGAAATTGTGGACACGGCCAAGCGGACCGGCGCCAAAGTGGCTGGGCCAATTCCACTGCCAACTATCCGCAATCGCTATACCGTGTTGCGCTCGCCTCACGTTGATAAAAAATCGCGTGAACAGTTTGAGATTCGCACCCACAAGCGTTTGATGGACATTCTGGATCCAACACCGCAAACAGTTGATGCTTTGATGAAACTGGATCTGCCAGCCGGTGTTGATGTGGAAATTAAAGCCTTTGGTCGGGATCGCAAGTAAGAAATTTTTGGAAGCCCAGTAAATTGGGGCAGGGAGCGCGGACTGAAAATGGTTAACGGAATAATTGGAAAAAAAGTCGGCATGACGCAGTTGTTTGCACCAGATGGCACAGTGACCCCTGTGACTGTTTTGCAGGCGGGCCCGTGTGTGGTGGTGCAGCGAAAAACAGTGGCCAAGGATGGATACAGCGCTGTCCAACTCGGACTGGTTGAAAACCGACCACCCAAGAAAGTGTCAAAGCCGATCCGTGGACACTTTGAAAAAACAGGAAAAGGGACCCCTCCAACTCGGATTTTGCGCGAATTTCGCGTGTCTGCTGAGGAACAAATCGAAGTTGGGGCACCAGTGCTGGTTGATCTCTTTTCTGAAAATGAAAAAATTCAGGTGGTTGGCACCAGCAAGGGTCGTGGATTCGCCGGGTTTATCAAGCGCCATGGATTTGGTGGCGGGCGATCAACGCACGGATCAATGTTCCACCGGGCGCCGGGGTCAATCGGTTCATCGGCTTTCCCGTCACGCGTTTTTCCTGGAACTCGCATGGCTGGTCACATGGGTGTGGAACGCAAAACCATCAAGAACTTGAAGATCGTGCGGGTTGATTCTGAAAAGAATCTGCTGATCGTAAAGGGCAGCATTCCTGGTCCGAATGGCGGGTATGTGCTGATTCAAAAAGCTGGTGCGTAGCGCCATCCCATCTGGACCTGGGACACTTCCCACGAACCAAAACACGGTTCAGGTGCTGAAACTATCATCGCAAATGGTGAGAGGGCTGATATGCCGGTTGTAAAAGTCAGAAACTTAAAAAATGAAGAAGTCGGTGAAATCGAACTAAGCGAACGAGTCTTTGGCGCACCGCTGAACAAAGCGTTGATTTATGAAGCGGTCAAAGAATTTCGGGCGCGAGGCCGGGCTGGAACTGTGGCAACAAAGACCCGCGGTGATGTTTCGGGCGCCGGACGAAAACTGTGGAAGCAAAAAGGAACTGGTCGGGCGCGGATCGCCAGTCTTCGTTCCCCGTTGTGGAAAGGGGGCGGTAACGTACACGGCCCTCAGCCCCGCGATTGGAGTTATCAAATCCCGAAGAAAATGCGGCGCGGCGCAATTCGTGCAGCGTTGTCAGAACGCCTGCGTGAAGGCGGGGTGATTGTGGTTGATGATTTTAGCCTTCAACAGCACAAGACCCGGGATCTGGTGGCGATCTTATCCAAGCTTGGCGTTGACAAGCGGGCATTACTGGTGGATTCACTTGAAAACCGGAATTTGATTCTGGCCTCGCGCAATCTTCCAGATGTTGACCACACCAACAGCTTTGGACTCAATATTTTCAATGTTCTCCTGCACGAGCAGATTGTGTTGAGCAAGCGCGCGGTTGGGGAAATCGAAAAGATTTTGGCCTAAGTTTTGAGTTTTAAGCGGACCAGTTGACCGAATTTCACACGGATCACGATTAAAACTGAAAACTGCAGGAGAGGGACCTATGTTGACAATTTGGGATGTAATCAAATCGCCGGTGATCACTGAAAAAGCCATGGATATGAAGGAGCACACCACCGAAACCGGGCAGTTGCTGACCTTCAAGGTTGATCCGCGAGCCAATAAAATTCAGATCAAGAATGCCGTTGAAAAGATTTTCAACGTCCAGGTGGCCGCCGTTCGAACCGCGAACTTCCAGGGAAAAGAAGTCCGCCGTGGTCGCACCATTGGCCGCAAGTCGGATTGGAAAAAAGCCTTTGTGACGTTAAAGCCAGGATCCACCATTAGCGAATATATGGAAGTGATCTAACCAGGGGCGATCAACCTGGTCGGAACTGAACCGCAAAGTGCATTGCAGCAAATTTTAGAAGAAACCTGTGTAGGGTGTTATGGGCATTAAAAAGTTAAAACCAACTTCTCCGGCACGACGCTACCAAACCTACCTCACCAATGATGAGCTTTCAGATGTGCGCCCGTTAAAAGGGCTCACCCTGGCCCGAAAAAAGATTTCCGGTCGCAACAACATTGGTCACATCACGGTCCGGCATCGTGGGGGTGGACACAAGAAACTGTTCCGCGTGATTGATTTTAAACGGGACAAAAGTGGAATTGTCGCCAAGGTGGCAACCATTGAATATGATCCAAACCGATCCGCCAGAATTGCCCTGCTCCACTATGTGGACGGCGAAAAGCGGTACATTTTGGCGCCACAGGGCCTCAAGATCGGCCAGCAGGTGGTTTCCGGTCCCGAATCAGACATCATTGTCGGAAACGCCTTGCCACTGAAAAACATTCCACTGGGCACCACGATTCACAACATTGAATTGCGTCCTGGAAAAGGTGGGCAAATGGCCCGCACCGCTGGTACCAGCGCGATGCTGGTGGCCAAAGATGACAAGATGGCCCAGCTCCGGTTGCCATCAGGTGAAGTCCGCAAAGTTTCGATTCTCTGCCAGGCGACAGTCGGCCAGGTCGGAAACATTGAGAACGAAAACATTTCTTTCGGGAAAGCTGGTCGTTCACGATGGATCGGTCGTCGCCCAACCGTTCGCGGCGTGGCGATGAACCCGGTGGATCACCCACACGGTGGCGGTGAAGGGAAAACCTCAGGCGGTCGCCATCCGGTTACCCCGTGGGGTCAGCCAACTCGTGGCTACAAGACCCGCAAGAACAAAAATACAGACAAACTCATTGTCAAACGTCGCAAATAGCTACGCTTGACCACAGTTGGTGTGCCACCCTGCCATGTCGCAGTTCCTGGCACGTGAAGACGAAGCACGAAGGACTCAGAAGCAACGAGGAACATTATGCCACGATCAGTGAAAAAAGGGCCGTTTGTGGACAAATTCTTGACGGACGCCGTGGACCGGATGAACAGTGCCGGTGAACGCCGGGTGCACAAAACCTGGTCGCGTCGGTCAACCATTACACCGGATATGGTGGGTCACACCTTTGCCGTCCACAATGGCAAAAAGTTCATCCCCGTCTATGTTTCAGAAAACATGGTTGGCCACAAGCTGGGTGAGTTTTCTCCAACTCGTACCTTCAAAGGCCACGCTGGGGATAAGAACGAAAAGACCGCGAAACGACGGTAACGAGCCAGGGCAAAAGTGCCGGGTGGGGTGAAAGATCCGTCAAACCGCTCACATCGTCGGTCTGGCCTCTCGACACAAAGCTCTCATCAAACGTAGGGTGGAGATTTTATGGAAGCACGTGCAGTTGCAAAGTACATTAAAGGGTCGCCGCAAAAGGCTCGGCTCGTGATTGACCAGATTCGTGGCGTCAAAGCGAACGATGCCCTGGCATTGCTCCGATTAAGCAAGAAACGGGCAGCCCATCCAATTTCGAAAGCGTTGTGGTCGGCAATTTCAAACGCGACCTATCTCGCTGAAAAGCAAAACATTATGGTCGATGTGGATGACCTGGTGGTCACCCGCTGCTTCGTCGATATGGGGCCAACCAAGAATCGGCGCCGGGTGCGTTCCGCTCCGATGGGTCGGGCTTATCGTGAACAGCGACGGTCGTGTCACATCACGGTCTATGTTTCAACTGAAAAAGACGCACAAACCGAGAAAAAGTAGGAGGCGGCAGTGGGACAGAAGGTTCATCCATATGGATTTCGATTGGGCGTTAACCGGACGTGGCGGTCAACCTGGTACGCAAAAAAAGATTTTGCTCAACTTTTAAAAGAAGATCTCGAAGTCAAAAAACAGTTGAAGCAGAAATTTGCCGGTGCCAGCGTGTCCACCATTGACATTGAACGCGCAGCCAACAAATTGAAAATTATCATTCACACTGCCCGCCCAGGCATCATCATTGGTCGCAAAGGGGCTGAGATCGATAAACTGAAAGCCGAGATTCAGCGCAAAACGGGCCGGGAAGTCATCGTCAATATTCAGGAAATTCAAAAACCGGAACTGAGCGCCCAGTTGCAAGCTGAACAGATTGCCCAGCAGCTCGAAAAACGAATTGCTTTTCGCCGTGCGATGCGCAAAACCGTGGAAAATGCCAAGAAGTTTGGCGCCCAGGGGGTGAAAGTTCGGGTTTCGGGACGCTTAAATGGTGCTGAAATTGCTCGTTCCGAGCAGTATCTGGATGGCCGGATGCCACTCCACACATTGCGTGCAGATATTGATTATGGCTTTGCCGAAGCCCATACCACTTATGGCGTGATCGGCGTGAAAGTCTGGATTTACAAAGGTGAGATCTACGAAGCACGGCGCGGACCAGCTCGACGCACTGCCTAATCAGTGCCGGTTCCCGTGGTTTGAACGATCCAGGGCGAGGCTAATTAAAAGCATAAAGTGAGAACGGTATGGCAGAATATAAAATCCCTCAAAAGGTCAAGTTCCGCCGCCAACAGCGCGGACGTCGGTGTGGTATGGCAACCCGTGGGGCGGCGATATCCTTCGGCGAATTTGGATTAAAGGCTCTTGAAGTTGCCTGGGTTTCCAGCAAACAGATTGAAGCAGCGCGTGTCACGATTAACCGCACGGTCAAACGCGGTGGAAAATTGTGGATCCGCGTTTTCCCAGATAAGCCAATCACCAAGAAACCGGCTGAAACCCGTATGGGTAAGGGAAAAGGCGCGCCTGAAGGATGGGTGGCCGTGGTCAAACCGGGCCGCATTCTGTTTGAAATGGAAGGCGTATCTGAAGAACTGGCGCGAGATGCGATGAAACTGGCCGCCCAGAAGCTTCCGATGAAGGTTAAATTTGTAACTCGTGCTGATCAGCAAGGAGGGATTGTATGAAGCATATGACAGGTTTACGAGAGACCAGCACGGATGATTTGCGCGCTCTGGAAACAGAATTGCGGGAAACCCTGTTCCGGCTTCGCTTTAAACGCAGCCTGGGGGATGTGGAATCGGCCCGTAAAATCGCAAATGAACGCAAGCGCCTGGCCCGGATTAAAACGCTTCTGCGTGCCCGTGAAATCGGTATTGAAAAGTAGAACAGAGTCGAGAGACCTGAACAGATCGAAAAAGGAAGTGGATATGGCAGAACAAGACATCACGCCACAGTCAACAACGCCGAGTGACGCCGAAACACCAGCCGCCGAAGCTCAAGCAACCAGCAATCCACGCACGCCACGCACCGAAAAAATCGGCGTCGTGACCAGTGATAAGATGACCAAGACGGTGGTCGTTCGTGTTGATCGGCTGGTGCAGCACCCCAAATATCGACGCTACATTCGCAAAACTTCAAAGTTTATGGCCCATGATGAGCTCGAATGCAAAATTGGGGATAAAGTGCGCATTTTGGAAACCCGTCCATTGTCAGCCCGCAAACGCTGGCGTGTAGTTGAAATTCTTCAACGGGCGGCTCAATAGGAGCGGACAGCCCGACGTTACCTGATGAGTGACGTGCAGGACCAAGCCGCCGGACAAGCACAATTGCGGCAAAGTGGGAGGAAGTCAGACCTATGATTCAGATGAGAACCATTCTCGATGTCGCCGATAACTCAGGCGCCAAGAAAATCTCGTGCATTCTGCCCCTGGGCGGCAGCACCGGGTTGAAGGCAACCGTTGGTGACATTATCACGGCGAACGTCAAAGAAGCGTCGCCAGATGGAAACGTGAAAAAAGGGCAGGTGGTCAAAGCCGTGATTGTCCGGACCCGGAAGGAAGTCCGCCGTAAGGACGGAACCTATGTGCGATTTGACCAGAATGCTGCGGTATTGATCAAAAAAGGGTCAGAAGGGTGGGATCCCATTGGGACACGCGTTTTCGGGCCTGTTGCACGTGAACTCCGCGACAAGAAGTTCATGAAGATTATCTCTTTGGCGCCGGAGGTGATTTGAGATGCCAGCGAAAGCAAAGGTTTGCAAAAATGACCTGGTCGTTGTCTTGACCGGGAAAGATGTTGGAAAACGTGGGCGAGTGTTGTCTGTCAAACCACGGGATCAAAAAGTTTTGGTGGAAGGCGTTGCCGTGGCGCAACACCACCAGCGAAACAATCCCCAGCTCAATCGGGCCGGTGGTATTATCGAGCGCGAAGCCTACATCAATATTTCAAACGTGCAGGTGGTCTGCCCAACCTGTGGCGCACCAACCCGCGTTGGAATCAAAGTGCTTGAAGACGAAAGCCGCAAACGCCAGTGCAAAAAATGCGGCGCCATTATTGAACAACGCTAGCGTGATGTAGCGGGCAGAAGCACGCTCACGGCTCCGCTCTGGCGTGAACTGTTTTCAGTCTATCTAAAGTGTAGAGAGTTAATCATGGTTCCCAGACTCAAAACAAAATATCGTGAAGAAATTACCGCCAAGATGGTTAGCCAGTTTGGATATACCAACCCAATGGCCGTGCCGAAACTGGAAAAGATCGTCATTAATATGGGGGTCGGCAGAGATTATATCTCTACCAAAAACACCAAAGTCCTCGAAGTGGCCGCTGAAGAACTGGGTTCCGTCACGGGACAAAAATCAGTTGTAACCCGTGCCAAAAAGTCAATTGCCTCATTTAAATTGCGCGAAAAAGATCCAATTGGGGTTATGGTGACCCTGCGTGGTGACCGGATGTATGAATTTCTCGACCGGCTGGTGAGCATTGCGCTGCCGCGTGTTCGGGATTTTCGTGGCGTCTCCGGCAAGGCGTTTGATGGACGTGGCAATTACACCCTTGGATTGAAAGATCAATTGCTGTTCCCTGAAGTTGATTTCGCCAAGGTTGACAAAGCGCGTGGTATGAACATTTCGATTGTGACGACTGCGAAAACCGATGAGGAAGGACGTACCTTGCTGCGGTTCTTCGGAATGCCTTTCCGACAAAACTAAGCACCCGCTCAGGTTGACTGCGGAGTGAAACCCAAACTTCACGAAAAGAAGGTGAGAGTGAAGCCGTTATGGCAAAGAAATCCTTGATTGCGAAAGCAAACCGTAAGCCGAAATTTGATGTCCGCGGGTACAACCGCTGCAAGCGATGTGGTCGCCCGCGAGCGTATTTGCGCAAGTTTGGAATTTGCCGCATCTGCTTCCGCCAACTGGCGTTGGAAGGGCAAATCCCCGGCGTGACCAAATCGAGCTGGTAAAGTGAGTTGTGGTAAGTGTCCCTGGTTCGGCGCCGATGGGCCTGAGCTGTAGGGTGGGCCGGGTGGGTGCCGCCCAAGCCTGAATTTTTCTGACAAATATAAGGTTGTGGAGTGATTCGATGACTGATCCAATCGCAGACATGCTGACACGGTTGCGCAATGCGCTCAGTGCCCGACATCAAAAAGTTGATGTCCCAGCTTCAAAAATGAAGCTTGAGATTGCGCGAATCTTAAAAGAAGAAGGTTATATCAATAATTACAAGGTGGCTGGTGAAAGCCCCAAGCGGATGATTCGCCTCTACCTGCGGTATGGTCCCAAAGGTGAACCGGTCATCAACGTGTTGCAGCGCGTTTCGCGACCTGGGTGCCGACGCTATATCTCCAGCACTGAAATCCCAAATGTTTTGGGTGGCCTGGGGATCAATATTGTCAGCACCTCGCACGGGATTATGACCGGAAAACAAGCCCGGAAATCAAAAGTTGGCGGCGAACTGGTCTGTCAAATTTACTAATTCAGCGTTGGCCGATCTGATGGGCAAGAACTGAGCAATGATCAGCCAGAAGAGGTAGTGAGAAAAGCATATGTCACGAGTTGGAAAGAAACCAATTCCTCTGCCTTCGGGCGTTTCGGTGAACATCACACCTGAAAAAATCGATGTCAAAGGACCCAAGGGCGCACTTGAAACCAAGGTGCCATCGGGGATCAGCCTGCGACAAGACGGGGCAACCCTGGTGATTGAACGGACCAGCGATGAATTTGCCGCCTTACACGGCCTGGTTCGCGCCCTGGTGGCCAACGCCGTCAAAGGTGTGACGGACGGGTTTGTTCAGCAAATGGATGTGGTTGGCGTCGGTTATAAGGCCGAATTAAAGGGTCGGATGATCGCCTTCAGCCTTGGATATTCACACCCAGTGGAGTTTACCCTTCCGCAAGGAATCGATTGCAAAATTGAAAAACTCCCCCGACAAATCCCCCAGTACCAGACAACCGTCACTTTAACCGGGATTGATAAGCACCAGTTGGGACAGGTCGCTGCTGATCTTCACTCCCTTCGCAAGCCAGATGCTTATAAAGGGAAGGGAATCCGTTACACCAATCGTGTGACACGCCTCAAGCCTGGAAAGACTGGCGGCAAGGGCGGCAAGAAGTAACAGTCCGCGTCGTCACGGTCAACCGCAACGTCGCAGTGAAATCTGTGCCGGCAGGAGTCTGGATCATTTTCCCTCCTGCCTGGCGACCCAGACTGGCACATTGATCAGGTTACAAGTATAAGAGGAGTGAACTATGGCATTAAAAGAGCGTGCAGAGGTGCGGAAGGCAATCCACCGGCGTATTCGCAAGAAAGTGTTCGGAACTCCCGAACGCCCACGCCTGTGCGTGTTTCGCAGCTTGAAGCACATCACTGTGCAAATCATTGATGATTCAAAAGGCGAAACATTGTGCTCGGCTTCAACGGTTGAAAAAACGTTGCGTGAACAATCAGGTGGCAATATCCAGGCGGCAGAAGCCATTGGGAAATTGATTGCAACCCGAGCGAAAGAAAAAGGGATTGACTCTGTGGTGTTTGATCGGGGCGGGTACATCTACCATGGCCGCGTCCGCCACCTGGCTGAAGCCGCCCGTGAAGCCGGTCTCAAGTTTTAATAAATGGGGAGCGTACGATGCAACGAATCAACCCGGATGGACTCGATTTAAAGGATAATGTAATTTCGATTAACCGCGTGACCAAAGTGGTCAAAGGCGGTAAAAACATGAGCTTCAGCGTGCTGGTAGTGGTCGGTGACAACAATGGAATCGTTGGCTATGGAAGCGGTAAAGCCAAAGAAGTACCCATTGCGATTCGCAAGGCAGTTGAATCAGCCAAAAAGAACCTGGTTCGCATTCCACTGGAAGGTCACACGTTGACACACCCGATGATTGGGAACTATGGAGCTGGAAAAGTCATGCTCAAACCGGCACCCGAAGGAACTGGCGTTATTGCTGGTGCGGCTGTCCGGTCAATTATGCAGGCTTTAGGCGTCCAGAACGTAGTCACCAAAGTCATTGGCTCCAACAACCCCCATAACATCGTGCGGGCTACCTTTGATGGCCTGGGCAGGATGAAAAGCCGTGATGATATTGCCCGCATTCGTGGGAAGCGGCCAGAGGAGTTATAAGCCATGAGTGAGATAAACAGCGGAAAAGGGACAACTGCCCGAATCAAAATTCAATGGTACCGGAGCTTTATTTCGGCTCCCAAAACCCATAAAACCATTGTGCGCAGCCTGGGATTTACCAAGCTGCAGCAAATTGTCGAGCGTCCAGATACCCCAAGCACCCGTGGGGCAGTGGCAAAAGTACCGCACTTGCTGCGGATCGTGGAAGGATAAGTCTCACCACTGAGTCACTCCACCGGATTGAGCCTGGTGATGTTGGTCGAAGCAACACACAACAAGCTCAGACCATGAATAACTGCTGAAAAAATTGTAAGGAGGTTGCAGCTCCCCGCCGAAAAGACCGGTTGATTCATTCCTGTGAATGACGTACACGGAAAAAGTATCGGATCAAGCTGCAAGGAGACTTCGATGGCGATTGGATTGCACAACCTGGAAGCCCCAAAGGGGGCAAATAAGCGGAAGAAGCGTGTTGGTCGTGGACCTGGTTCAGGTCACGGAAAAACATCAACTCGCGGCCATAAAGGGCAAAAATCACGTTCGGGATATTCCTCGATGCGTGGTTTTGAAGGTGGTCAGATGCCATTGCACCGCCGACTGCCAAAGCGTGGATTTACCAACATCTTCAAAAAAGAGTGGACTGAAATCAATCTCAAGATGCTGGAACTCTGGTATGAAGCCAACGATACGGTGACGCCTGACAGCCTGGTTGAAAAAGGTGTTGTCAGTAAGCTGGCAAAAGACGGAGTCGTGATTTTGGCCAATGGCGAGTTGACTAAACCCTTGAAAGTACAGGCCCACCGGTTTAGCGACAAAGCGAAAGAAAAAATTCAAGCTGCAGGTGGCACGGTTGAAGTGTGCTAATCGGCTTTGCGTTTCCTGATCTCTTTCCTTCCAGAGGACTGACATGGCCAGGAAACGCTTCGCTTTATTTACTGGCTGGTATTAAATTTGCATATTCACCAAAGAAACTCCTCAGAAGCGGAATTTTTCGACAGAAAAACCCCTTGCCTCTGCACATTGAGCCTTCATGGAGTTTGATCATCCACGCGCTTCACATTTTTGAGAAGCCATTCCACGCCGAAGAAGTTAAATCTAGACCCCGTCACCTGATGGACCGTCTATATTTTCCGGATTCCACACCTCTCCTGAGGATGTATGTTTGACCAGATCGTAAAGAGCTTTCGTAACATTTTTTCTGTTCCTGAACTGCGGAATCGCATTTTCTATACCCTGGGAATGCTGATTGTCTACCGCATTGGCAGCCACATTCGAACCCCTGGAATTGACCCAGAGCGGTTAAGTGCGCTGTGGCGCGACTTACAAGGCTCCCTGGTTGGGGTGCTTGACCTTTTTTCAGGCGGCAACTTTCGAGTGGTTTCTATTTTTGCTTTGGGAATCACTCCCTACATCACGTCCTCGATCATTCTCCAGTTGATGACGGTGGTTTGGCCCTATCTCAAGAAATTACAGGAAGAAGGTGAATTAGGGCGCCGGAAAATTAACCAGTATACTCGTTATCTGACCATTGTGTTGTCATTGGTTCAGTCTTTAACGATTGCCCTGTGGTTAAACGGTCAGCCAGGGCTGGTCATTGGCGGTTCAGGTGTCTGGTTTATCTTTGTGACAATGGTCACTTTGAGCACCGGGACAGCCTTTGTGATGTGGATTGGTGAACAAATCACCGAGCGGGGGATTGGGAATGGAATCAGCCTGCTGATTTTTGCAGGGATTGTGATCCGCCTGCCCGACGCGCTGCGTCAGTTGGTGACCAAAGCCCAGTCCGACCCAACATCAGCCCTCAGCGTGATTATTTTGCTGGTAGTCATGGTGGCGGTCATTGCCGGTGTGGTGTTTATGGAGCGGGGACAGCGTAAGATCTCGATCCATTATGCTCGTCGTCAGGTTGGAAAACAGCAAACCGCGGGTCACTCAACCTACATGCCGCTCCGGCTCAATATGGCTGGGGTGATTCCCGTGATTTTTGCTTCATCAATTCTGACTTTTCCACAGACCGTGGCCCAGTTCATTAAGTCAGAATATGTCCAGAACTTGACCCAGATGTTGCGAACTGGACATCCCCTCTATGATTTGATCTTTGTCTCTTCGATTATTTTCTTTACCTTCTTCTATGTTTCAATTGTGTTTAACACTGATGAAGTTGCAGAAAATCTTCGCAAATACGGCGGTTTTATCCCTGGGATTCGACCTGGGAAACGAACGGCTGACTATCTGAACTCAGTGTTGACACGGTTGACCACAGTCGGCGCAATTTATTTAGCCGTTGTCTGTATCATCCCTCAATTTATCATCACCGGGTTTGAAGTCAGTGCTTTACCGTTGATTGGTGAAAAACTCTATACATTGCTGAACTCAAACCCTGCCACAAGCTGGATTATCAAAGGATTAGGTTTCAACTTTTACTTTGGTGGAACTTCACTTTTGATTGTGGTGGGCGTTGCGATGGATACTGTCCAGCAAATTGAATCGCAGTTGATTATGCGGCATTACGACGGGTTCCTGCGCAAGGGCCGAATCCGTGGCCGGCGAGGGTAACCCAGGACTCAATCCAGCCAGCCACTTTCCTGACTGGCTGACCCGCCCTGGCGGGTATGTCATGGGAAAGAAATTGGAGGGAATGTGGCTACCACAGTTATCTTGATGGGAGCACCAGGGGCCGGCAAAGGAACGCAGGCTCGACTGATAACTGAAGTTTTCGGATTTCCCCACATTTCAACGGGCGAGTTGCTTCGTGAAATTGCAAAACAAGAAACACCACTCGCTGAGCGTGTGCGCCAGGTCCTGGCGACTGGAAAATTCGTTTCCGATGAAATACTGGCTGACCTCGTTACTGAACGAACCAGCCGCAGTGACTGTCAGAATGGATATATCCTGGACGGGTATCCCCGAACCAGGCCGCAACTGGAATTTTTAGAAACTTTAGTCCATCGGCAAGGAACCCGTTTGATTGCGATTGAAATTTCAGTTCCACGAGAAGTGTTGTTTCAACGCTTGACGGGACGACGAACCTGCGGTCAGTGTGGCGCGATCTACAATGTATATTTTGTTCCACCGGGTACAAATGGTACCTGCAACCAATGCGGATCCAATGATTTGCAAATACGAGATGATGATCGGGAAGAAGTGGTTGATACCCGACTGACCAATTATGCCGAGTTAACCGAACCTCTCGTCCGATCCTTTCAGGAAAAAGGAGTCTTACGCGTTATTGATGGAAATCAGGAAGTCGAGACGGCCTTTGCTCAGTTAAAACGGGCGCTCGAATCTGAGTCTGCTGCTGCGTGGTGAGAGAAACGATACGGTATGGTCATTGCCAAATCAAAAGCAGAAATTGAAAAGATGTATCGGGCCGGCCAACTGGTCGGAACGCTACTCAAAGAACTCTGTGCGATGGCGCAACCGGGCGTGACCACCGAAGATCTTGATCGTTTTGCCATTTCCTGGCTCAAAGAACGAAATGCGATCTCACCATTTAAGGGGTACCGGGGATATCCAAAGCACATTTGCACATCAATTAATGATGAAATTGTTCATGGTATCCCCTCACCATCGCGAATCCTCAAAGATGGTGACATCATTAGCATTGACTGTGGCGCCACCCTGGACGGATACGTTGCCGATACGGCTGCGACCATTGGAGTTGGGGCAATTTCAGACTCTGCCAGAACGTTGATCAAGCATACCGAAGCGTCGTTGTTTCAGGCCGTTGGTCAAATGCAGACTGGGAACCGACTCTACGATATCTCATACGCCGTTCAATCATACATTGAGCCGCTGGGATATAGCCTGGTTCGAGAGTTTTGCGGTCATGGAATTGGTCGTCGAATGCACGAAGACCCGCAGGTGCCCAATCGGGGACGTCCAAATACTGGACAGCGGCTCCGGGTAGGGTGGGTCTTAGCCGTTGAGCCGATGGTCAATGCCGGCACCCATGCCATCCGGGTCTTAAATGATGGATGGACCGCTGTCACCTTAGATGGCCAGCTTTCAGCCCACTTTGAACATACCATCGCCATAACCGAAGAGGGGCCACGAGTTTTAACCCTGGTTGATTGATTGAGGGACATAATCCTTTACAACCGCTTCTTTTTTATGCTAGTCTGCGCGGTTCGCTAAACTCCCGCCACTTTTCCTAAGTGCAAATCATCATTTCAACCCATAACGCTCCACTGAAGGGGGATATGTCTAAGGAAGATTCTATTGAAGTCATGGCGTCGGTACTTGAAGCCCTGCCTAATGCTACATTTCGCGTCGAGCTTGAGAATAAACACAAGGTATTAGCCCGAATTTCTGGGAAAATGCGCAAGAATTTTATCAAAATTTTGCCGGGGGATAAGGTTCTGGTCGAGCTTTCGCCCTATGACCTGACCCGAGGCCGGATCGTGTATCGATACAAGTAATTCATATCAAAGACTGAAAACTTTGGTGCCTGCGGTTTCATTCGAAACCACCAGAGATCACTATTGCTTTTTTCATTGTTGCCGGGGGAGTTATGAAAGTACGTGCGTCAGTAAAAAAAATCTGCGATAAGTGCAAACTCATTCATCGCAAAGGGATTGTGCGCGTTATCTGCGAGAATCCTAAACACAAGCAGCGTCAAGGATAACCCTCCTCAACGAGGAGTGGCCTCACGCCTGAAATTAATTGCAACCAACGGAAGTTCAACCATTTTGACTGGGAATACGCAACATGGCACGTGTAGCTGGAATTGATTTACCTCAAAATAAACGCGCCGAAATCGGTTTAACCTACATTTACGGCATCGGACGTTCACGCGCGAACCTGATTCTTGAGGAAGCGAATGTCGATAAAAACCGGAGAATCCGGGACCTGAGCGAAGATGAATTGACCCGGATTCGCACCGTGATTGATCGTCAGGGCGATGTTGAAGGCGATTTGCGCAAACGGATTCAACTCGACATTAAGCGCCTGGTAGAAATTCAATGCTATCGCGGGATTCGTCACCGCAAAGGTTTGCCGGTCCGTGGACAGCGGACACATACCAATGCTCGTACCCGCAAAGGTCCACGTCGGGCGACGGTGGCCAAGAAGAAAGCCCCTGGCAAGAAGTAAAATGCTGGTGTCATTTGACACGGGCAAGCCACTTTGGTGGTCTACTTCAGGATTAATTTACTGTTTATCACTTGAGTAAGAATACAATGGCCAAGAAGACGACAACTGCTGGAAAAGCGGGAGCTAAAAAGAAGATTTTCAAAAAACGGGAACGCAAAAATGTGCCGCAGGGAATTGTGCACATTCAAGCGACGTTCAATAACACGCTCGTCAGCATTACCGATTTGGATGGAAATCTGGTGAGCGCCAGCAGTGCTGGAGCGCTGGGCTTTAAGGGATCTCGCAAGGGGACTCCGTTTGCTGCCCAACAGGCTGCGGCACGAGCTGCGATTCAGGCAAAGGAAAATGGCATGCAACTGGCCGAAGTCCGGGTCAAAGGCCCAGGCTCAGGTCGTGAATCAGCCATCCGTGCCGTTCAGGCTGCTGGTATCGACGTAAAAGTCATTAAAGATGTGACACCTATCCCCCACAATGGATGTCGACCGCGCAAGCGTCGTCGGGTCTAATGTGGTGTGGTCGGCTGTTTCACCATAACGCGAACTCTATTGATTTCTTGAGATGTGAAAGCCCGCACCAAATGGGCTTGGGAGGGATTGCTTGGCAAGGTATCGTGGTCCTGTGTGTCGTTTGTGTCGCCGAGAAGGCGTGAAGCTTTTTTTGAAAGGTGAACGATGTTTCAAACCTTCTTGTGCAATTGATAAGCGAAAGAAACTTCCGGGGCAGCATGGTGAGGCCCGTCGTGGAAAATTGACTGGCTATGGCGAACAATTGCGTGAAAAACAGAAAGTAAAGCGCATGTATGGAATGCTCGAAGGCCAGTTTCGGTCTTGTTTTGAGCGCGCTGTCCGCCAAAAAGGGGTTACAGGTGAAAACCTGTTATCGAGCCTTGAGCGTCGGCTTGACAATGTTGTGTACCGGATGGGCTTTGCTGCCTCGCGAGCGCAGGCTCGGCAACTGGTCAACCACGGGCATATCCGGGTGAATGATCGCAAAGTCAACATCTCATCCTTTATGGTCAAAGTTGGAGACACCGTCAGTGTACGGGATGGCAGCCTGACCAATGTTCATATCCTGAATGCCTTCCAAACGGCGGGAGGTCGTGGCGTTCGTCCAGCCTGGGTTGAAATTGTTGATGCGGCCAAGCTGGCTGGAAAAATTGTTTCCCTGCCACGCCGGGAAGATATCGACAAAGATATCCGGGAGCAGATGATTGTCGAATTGTATTCCAAGTAAGAGCACTTAATTTCAGAGCCGAACGCCATCGCCTTGTACCCCTGGTGCAGGTTGTGCTGTCCGGCTCCTTTGTTCTGAAGGAGCAGAAGGTATGTGGACTGGCTTCCAAAAGCCAAAGCGCCTGGCTTGCGATTTTGAAACCCTAACGGACAAATATGGCCGCTTTTATGCACAGCCGTTTGAACGTGGGTTTGGGACGACTATCGGCAACAGCCTGCGCCGTGCGCTGTTATCATCTATCGAAGGTGCAGCGATTACGGCTGTCAAAATCGAAGGGGTGCTCCATGAGTTTTCCTCAATTCCTGGTGTCACCGAAGATGCAACCGATATTATTTTAAACCTGAAACGAATCCCGTTCTTAATGACCGGTGCCGGAGTCAAAACCATCCGCCTCGAAAGTAATACTCCCGGCGTGGTGTATTCTCGCGATATTGAGGTTGGTTCGGACATCGAAGTTCTGGATGGCTCAATTCCAATTGCGACGGTGAGCGAAGGCGGTCGTCTTTCAATCGAAATGCGGCTCAAAATGGGACGAGGCTATGTCCCGGCTGATCGAAACACGGATGAAGATCTCTCGGTTGGGTATATTCCGATTGACTCAGTTCATTCACCAATCAAAAAAGTCAATTACCAGGTTGAGGCTGCCCGCCTCGGTCAGGATACTGACTATGATAAATTGACGATTGAAGTCTGGACCAACGGGAGTATCAAACCGGATGATGCGATTGGTTTGGCCGCCAAACTGATCAAAGATCATATGACGATCTTTATCAATTTTGACGACACTGAACCGGAGATGAAAGAACCAGAAATCATTGATCGTCCAAAGCGGACCGTCAACGAGTATCTGGATCGTTCGGTTGAAGAGCTTGAGTTGAGCGTTCGGTCCTACAACTGCCTGAAAAATGCTGATATTCGCACGATTCGGGAACTGGTTCAGAAAACTGAACAGGAAATGTTGAAAACAAAGAATTTCGGACGCAAGTCTTTAAACGAAATCAAGGAAATCATGACCGCGATGGGTCTCCGCCTTGGTACCATCTTTGATGAAGAAGGAAACATCGTTGGGTATCGCGACGAGTAATTTGGGCAAACTGTCGTGAGGACAGTTTCCCCATTCACGTGGAAACGACTATGAGACACTTAAACGCACACCGGAAATTGGGGCGAACCTCAGCACACCGTAAATCACTGTTACGCAACCTCGCCACCTCGCTCATCATTGAAGAGCGGTTAGTCACCACTCTGCCCAAAGCCAAAGAGCTGCGTCCATTTGTCGAACGGGCTATTACCCTGGGCAAACGTGGTGATTTGCATGCCCGCCGTCTGGCAGCCAGCTACTTTCATGCTGGAAACCAGGACCGGATTCCCGATGGTGGTCGGGGTCATCAACGCTCACCACGCACCGCCGGGGTGCTGGCGGTCAGCAAACTGTTTGATACGATTGCTGCCCGGTTTGGTGATCGTCCAGGTGGCTACACCCGGATTGTCAAACTTGGCCATCGTCGAGGTGATGGCGCCGAAATGGCGCTCATTGAATTGCTCGGCAGTGAATACAAGCCAGAGGAATAACCTGAACTGATAGTTTTCCCTCCCTTTTTTGGCTTGGCCAGGGCGCTGGTTGATTTTGGATGTGAAGCGTTTCGTTCTGTCCAAACTTCCACTCTTCCAAACACCTGGCCGACTGTGCTCTCCGAAAGGTCACGCGCCTGTGCTTGACAGTTACTTATGGCCAGCACACACCGATTCGCCAAAAAAGTATTTCGACCTCCAGCATTTGGAATTGATTTGCCTCAACCATCTGGCCCATATGTGATCGGATGTGTTGGGGCTTTGTTTTGTTATGGGATACCGCTCAACACGCAGATTTCACTCACAAAAGGCAGCACATTATGAATCAAAAAGAATTGAGAGAACTGATTGAGATCATTTCAGATAACCGAATTGCTGAGTTCGAAATGGAACGAGCTGGATTCAAGCTGCGAATTCGAACGGCATATGGTGCATCACCCACGGTTGCCATCGCCAGCCACTCAATTGAAGCCCCAGTTGTCCATCCACCAGTGATTGCCCACCCGCCAGTGGCACCACCGCCGCCAGCTCCCGTTGCTCCTGCCGAACCAGCACCAGCTCCACAAACTCAGAATCTGTACACTGTGAAATCTCCGATTGTCGGAACCTTCTACCGTGCCCCAAGCCCAACGGCCAAGTCATTTGTTGAAATTGGCAGCCGGGTCCAACCAGGGACGGTGCTGTGTATCATTGAAGCCATGAAGCTCATGAATGAAATCGAATCGGAAGTGAGCGGTGAAGTGGTTGAAATTTACCAGGAAAACAGCAAACCGGTTGAGTATGGTCAGCCGATTTTTGGAATCAAAGTTGACTAATACCATTTGGGGCTGAGGGTATCGGGCTAAGGACTGATAGAAATACAATTTTATCAATGATTTAGCCTTTTGCTCATCCTATAGGATCATTCCAAAATGGTAGAACCCGCGCCTGGAGCTTGGAACCTGATCCTGGAGGGACACTCCCTTTCATGATCCAGGTGCTACGATCCAGGAACCAAGAACCAAGAAACCACCTGATACCTTATGTTTCGGAAAATTTTGATTGCAAACCGTGGTGAAATTGCCTGCCGGGTCATCTGGGCCTGTCGTGAGTTGGGCATCAAAACCGTGGCCGTGTATTCTGAAGCGGATGCTGATTCACTTCACGTCCGTTTTGCTGATGAAGCCATTTGTATCGGGCCGCCACCCTCGCGCCAAAGCTATCTCCATATTCCTTCTGTCATCAGCGCTGCTGAAATTACCAATGCTGACGCCATTCATCCTGGCTATGGGTTCTTATCTGAAAATGCCCATTTTGCTGAGGTTTGTCAGGCGTGCAATATTACGTTTATTGGTCCTCCGCCCAGTGCTATCCGGGCAATGGGTGACAAGGCTTCGGCCCGAGCCACGATGAAGGCCGCCGGGGTACCGATTCTTCCTGGCAGTGATGGCATCATTGATTCCCCCGAAACCGCCGTTGAAGTTGCCAGTCAGATTGGCTTTCCCGTCATTATCAAAGCGACGGCGGGTGGCGGCGGACGCGGAATGCGGATTGTGTATTCGCCCGAAGATCTCATCACACAGCTTGAAACCGCTCAGGCTGAAGCTGGTGCCGCGTTTGGCAATGCCGGTGTCTATATCGAAAAATACATTGTCAACCCAAGACACATTGAAATTCAGGTCCTGGCGGATCAGCACGGACAAACATTTCACTTTGGTGAACGGGAATGTTCGATCCAACGTCGCCATCAAAAGCTGATTGAAGAATCTCCGTCACCGATGGTAACGCCTGAAATGCGGGCTGAAATGGGAGCGGCGGCCATCAAAGCCTGCCAGCATGTGAATTATGTCAACGCGGGCACGATTGAATTTATCGTGGATGCTGACACGCGCGAGTACTACTTTATGGAAATGAACACGCGCATTCAGGTTGAGCATCCGGTCACTGAAATGGTAGCCAATGCTGATCTGGTAGTGGCTCAGATTCTGGTTGCCAATGGGGAAAGACTCGATTTCCGGCAAGAAGACATTGTGTTTTCAGGCCATTCGATTGAATGCCGCATCAATGCTGAAGATTCGGTCAAATTTACCCCAAGCCCTGGACTCATCAGTGCCCTGAATCTTCCTGGTGGCCCAGGTGTGCGCATTGACACCCATGCCTATCCGGGCTATGTGGTCCCGCCAAATTACGATTCACTGGTTGCCAAATTGATTGTCCATGCCCGAACTCGCCAAATGGCCATTGCCCGAATGAAACGGGCGCTGGAAGTCATGATTATTGAAGGCATCAAAACCACGGTTCCACTCCATCAGCGAATCATGGACGAGCCAGATTTCATTGCTGGTAATCTTTCAACCCGGTTTATGGAGAAGTTTCTGGCAAAAAAATAGCAAAATAGTGAAGTGGCGAATAGTGAAGTCGTGAATAGTGAAATCCTAGAGTACCCTGATACTGGCTCCCAACACAGGTCGTTTCAACCCTTAAATTGAATATTTTTCACTACTTCACTCCTTTGCTCCTTCACTATTTCACTTTATGACAAGGGGGAACCACCATGTCCAGCCACCCCACTGCTGTTCTGTACACGCCCTCATTCCTCGAACATGAGACCGGCGTTACCCACCCGGAAAATCCCCACCGGGTTTCACTCATCAAAAGTAAATTGGAAACCCTGACTGACCTTCACTGGCTTGAACCAACCCAGGCCCAGGAGGTGGATATTTTGCGATGTCACACCCCAGAACATCTGGAACTGGTGCAACTGGCCTGTGATGATGCCAAAAAATATGGTCGAGCGGCGCTTGATCTCGATACACCCGTGTCGGCGGGTTCCTGGAATGCCGCGCTGCTGGCCAGTGGCGGCGCCCTCAGAGCAATTGATTCAGTGATGGCAGGTGAATCAGAAAATGCATTTGTCCTGGTTCGTCCGCCGGGTCATCACGCCACTCAGGATCGGGCAATGGGCTTTTGTCTGTTTAATAATGTTGCCGTTGGAGCCCGATATATCCAGCAGAAGCACAACCTCGAACGCATCTTGATTGTGGATTGGGATGTTCATCACGGAAACGGCACCCAGGACATCTTTTATTCAGATCCATCGGTTTTTTATTACTCGCTCCATCAATTTCCACATTATCCAGGGACTGGAAGTCGTTCCGAAATCGGGAGCGGTGCCGGGCGGGGATATACGCTCAATGTCCCGCTCGCTGGCGGGACTTCGGCTGCGAGCCATATTCAAGCCTTCCAGGATGGGCTCACCACACTCCTGAGCCGGTTTCAGCCTGATTTTATTTTGATCTCTGCCGGCTTTGATGCCCACCAGTTTGATCCATTGGGAGATATGAACCTCTCGGATCAGGATTTTATGACCTTAACCAAAATCCTCAAGCGTGTGGCTGAAGAACACTGTCAGGGGCGGGTGGTTTCGTTGCTCGAAGGCGGTTACAACCTGAAAACGCTACCTCAGACTGTGACCGCTCACGTCCAGGCGCTGGCAACTTCGTCAGAATGAAGAATGAAGAATGAAGAATGAAGAAATTGTTCGAATGGATTACTGGAGGTACCATGCTTAAAAAAATAGGTTTGTTGATGGGATTGATCACCTGTATATATTTGAATACAAACACTTTCGTGCTGGCCGGAGAACCTGCTTTAGCAACAGCCCCTTCAAAATTTGTAAAACTGGATGGCACCAAAATTCACTATAAAGAGTTTGGCAAAGGCAAAACAGCACTGGTTTTTGTCCACGGATGGACCTGCAACCTCAACTTTTGGAAGGGCCAGATTCCAGCGGTTGCCAAAGATACCCATTTGATTGCACTTGACCTTCCAGGGCATGGCCAGAGCGACAAGCCCGAATTACCGGTGTATTCAATGGCCTATTTTGCCAAAGCGGTGGATGCCGTTTTGACCCAGGCCAAGGTTGACCACGTCGTTTTGATTGGCCACAGCATGGGCACACCCGTGATCCGCGAATACTATCGTCTGTTTCCAAAGAAAGTGACGGCACTGGTGGCGGTTGATGGCCGGTTCCGCCCGTTTTTGACTGACCAGACCCAAATTGACCAGTTTATCGGGTTGTATGCAAAGCCAGACTACAAAGAATTCATGGGAAAAATGGTGGATGGGATGTTTTCAAGTTCAGCCCAGACTGCGTTGCGCGATGAGATCAAAGCCCAGATGCTGGCTGCCCCTCAGTATGTGGTGGTTGGTGCGATGAAGGGAATGCTGGATCAATCCATTTGGAAGGATGACAAAGTTGACGTGCCGGTCCTCCATATTCTGTCGAAGTCACCGATGTGGAGTGCCGACTATGAGAAATATGTTCGGACGATTGCTGCCAAAACCGAGTACACCCAGATGGACGGCGTTGGGCATTTCCTGATGATGGAAAAACCGGACGAATTCAACCGCATCCTGCATGATTTCTTGAAGAAAAATGGAATGGTGAAAAAGTAATAGGAGTCAGTAGTCAGAAGTCAGTAGTCAGTAGACAAATCTAAAATCTTACCGTTCGCTCAAATTTGGGATGCTTCTGAAACATTCGACCTGACCCGCATCCCGGCACGGGATACCTCCCAACAGCCGCGGGTCAGCGTCAGCGCCACCCACGGGAACATATCAATTCCGTCGGAAAATCAGTGATGCGAGTTGAGCGACTTGTTTGGGTGAGCGGTCTGGTCGGCAATCAACCCGTTCCAGGTTGGGATCGGAGCGACGTTCTTCGCCGTGGGTGGCGCTGACGCTGACCCACGGCTGAAACAGGTATCCCCGTTGGGGATCAATCACCCTCATTTTTCAAAAACCATTCAAAATTTGAGCGAACAGCCAGCTTCATGGGTGAAAAATTTGGCAAGCCATTTGAGCATAGCTGGTACATCCTTTTGTCGTGGAAAAATCCAAAATTCATTGGGGTGGATATGGATAGCGAACCGCAAATGCTGGCTTTAAAGCGTTTAAATCCGTAATCCACCGGCTCAATAATTGAACAAGCTCGATTCTGTCGTTGGCTTCATATGATTCATCAATGATTGGTCTTTGTTCGATGGCAATATCCAAATCGAAAAACCAGCTATCAGCCAAATGCCAGTCTGACAGTTCCACATAACGCACCTGAAACCGAACGATAGTTTCGTCATAAAAGCCGGAAGCCACGCCTTTCAAGGTACATTCAGAAACATACTGAGCGTAGGTCTTTCCAATTTTCATGACTGGATTGACCCAAACCCAGCCATGCCAGTCTGGGCGAGTGGTTGTAACTATGGCGGCAAGATTCTGCCCAAGCCGTAATGCATTATCAACTTTCAAAGGTAAAGGCATCGTTGTGCAGAGGGGTTATTCCTCGGACTGGTCCAGTTCCTTAACTTTTTCTCCGAGTCGGGTTAATTCTTCAGCCAGTTGCCAGGTTGTACCGTCTTTGAACGTAACTTCCACCACGCCGAGCTTGTCTTTTTTGCAGGCTTCACCAGGGAAAACACCATGATTCGAGGACCAGGAAGAACAATGAAATAAAGTGTCGCTTGCTCCTTCAAGTTCTTTGTTTTCAATGTTTTCTCGTTTAATGACGTGGATGATACCATCTGTTTCTTTGATACAACCCAGGCGATATTGAACAATCGTTTTCAGACTGTGGTTACAGAAGGAAAATCCACGATTGTTCGAGTTTGGCTCCAGGTAAAATGTAATTCTTGGGTCAGTGTACAGTTGATGGCTAATTCCCTCTGGGGCAATCAAGCTGATTTCCTCTTGAAAAAGGGGTTGCAAGCCCAAAAGTAGAAAAACTGCAACGCAGGGAACTGTCAGTTTGAGAGATGCCATAGCAAGTCTCCAGTCAGGAACTTTTGAGAAATTGAGCCTGTTAAGAAAACCGTTGCGGTTGGGCTTTCCCGCCCGTCAGAAACCACCGCAAAATCTTTACCCACAACGACCAGGGTTGCACATTCAATGGCAAGCCAAGGGTTTGCTCGGCGACGGTGAACGCATCTTCCACCAGGGCGTCATGAAGATGCCGAAACACCAGCGGCCAGGAAATGATGGCCAGCCCGTGGGTTTTCATTTCAAGGGTATGCCGAATGACAACCGTATTTCCCAGACCTTCAAGTACATCCAGGCGATGGTATCCGTCAAAACCTTTGGGGCCGGTGAACCGAAACTTGATTGAGTTTCCTGGGCTGTACTCCTCGATATAGTACCTGATTGGACCGTGCCCACCGTCAGCACCGACACCGAGTGGACGATCAAATTTCATCGGCGGCCAGAGGTGTTTGGGCCACAACCGGTCGTGAGACGAAGCCAGGGTGTCAATTAACGCTCCGACCTGATTGCAGGTCGCCTCAAGTCGGCGCTCGTGGATGTTTAAAACGTTCATAGCAGAAATGGTTCAGGGTTCAGGGTTCAGGGTTTGAGTAGAATACATTTTTGGTAATCATTCAGGAAGCATTGAGTCAGTACCACCCGCGTCGGTGGGTGGGTCTGTTTGCTTTCAACCCCACCCGCTCACGCGGTGGTACTGACAAGTCCTTTATTTCTAAACGCCAGTCTGACCTAACACAGAATCCAGTGGAAGCAGGAGTATTTTTCCCTGAACCCTGAAACCTGAACCCTAATTGGTATGAGTTGGTACAGGAATTGCACAAGCCAGCATGAAAACAAACTCCTGTTGAATCTGAAAGTTGGGTTATGGAGAAGTTATTTTATTGATTTTTAATGATTTATCTTGTTCATAGCTCATAATTCACAATTGATGATTTATTCTCGCGGTGAGGAAAATTTACCAATGTCTACTGCACAGCTTGCACAACTGACGTTAGGTGGGGCGACAATGAACGTACCGTTTCACCTGATCCAGAAATACAACCGACCGGGGCCACGGTACACGAGTTACCCGACCATTCCGGAGTGGTCCACTGACTTCAAGGTCGAAGATTTTGAGCAATCCATTGCGCGGACCAATCAGCGTGAGCAACCGCGTCCGGTGTCGCTCTATTTTCACCTTCCGTTTTGTGAGTCGTTGTGTTTGTACTGTGCCTGCACGACGGTCATCACCAAAAATCATGCTGTGGTTGAACCTTATCTGGCGCAAATCAAGCGCGAAGTGGGCTGGGTGAGCGAGCATCTGGATGCCGGGCGCCAGGTTGAGCAGATTCACTTTGGTGGAGGGACGCCAACGTTTTTAACTCCAGATCAGTTGGTTGATCTGTACGGGGCGATTTCCAGCCAGTACCGGATTTCACCGACCGCCGAAATCAGCATCGAAATTGACCCACGGGTAACATCACCTGAACATTGCCGGACACTGCGTGAGTTAGGCTTTAATCGGGTCAGTTTGGGTGTGCAGGATTTCAGCCCCGAAGTCCAGAAAACAGTCCATCGGATTCAATCTTATGCCATGGTCAAACAGTTGAACGACACCTGCCGTGACCTTGGGTTTGACAGCATCAACATTGATTTAATTTATGGTCTGCCGCACCAGACACTGGAAAGCTTCCTGGCGACGGTTGATCAAGTGATTGAAATTCAACCAGATCGGATTGCGCTCTTCAGTTATGCCCACGTGCCCTGGATGAAGCGCCAGCAAAGAATTCTGGAAAAACACCTGCCGCCGAGCGAAGTCAAATTTGAGATTTTTACCCAGGCCATCGCCAAATTGACCGGAGCCGGGTATCGCTATGTTGGAATGGACCACTTTGCGCTGGAAAAGGACGAATTATGCCGTGCCCAGGATGACCGGACGCTCCATCGAAATTTCCAGGGCTACACGACCAAGGCAAATTGTGATTTGTTCGGGTTTGGAATGAGTTCAATCAGTGGGCTGGAAGACACCTACGCTCAACACTGGCACACGCTGCCGAATTACTATGAAACCGCGCACACCGCAGCCTGGCCATTGATGCGCGGATGTCAGTTGACCGCTGACGATAAACTCCGCCGGGCTGTCATCAGCCGCATTTTGTGCCACACGCTGCTGGTGAAGTCGGAAATTGAACGAGAGTTTGGAATTAGCTTTGATCGTTATTTTGCTCCTGAACTCGAAACATTGACTGAACTCGAACAAGATCAACTGGTTACAGTGTCATCTGATCGAATCGAAGCGACACCGCTTGGGCGAATTTTGATCCGAAATATTGCCATGACCTTTGACGCCTACTTGAAGAAGCCAGTTGAACAACGGTTTTCGAAGACTTTATGAAGTAGGTAGTCAGTAGTCAGTCGTCAGTAGACAAACCCCTGATACTTCAATGAGTTCGATTATGAGAAAGAACAGTTTGTAACCAGCACAAATAGAACCAAATCCATTTGACAGATAATTCAAAACCCCAACACTCGACTACT
>CAZXCE010000037.1:0-25945 GCA_964639175.1 uncultured Clostridia bacterium | reverse complement strand
GGCACGGCCTCACCTCCTCCTGCTACTAATCTTTGGATTGCTCACGTTGGTGGGCCAGCCGTGCCGTGCTGTTTCTGAACCGCTAAAGCCGACTCCGGTAATCAATACCGATGTATCAACCCAGTGTGTGCCGGCCATTCGGGTTTACAACAGCCAGAATGGCCTTCCCCAGAGTGCCGTGCGGGCAATTGCCTTTGATCAGAAAGGTTATCTCTGGGTCGGCACCCAGGACGGGACGGCCTATTTCAATGGCCAGAAATGGACCACCGTCAATGTTGCCCAGCGAACGATTTCCCGATTCTTCCGCAGTATTCTCGCCAGTTCTGATGGCAGCATGTGGTTTGGGTCCGACAATGGTGGGCTCTCGCACCTGAAAAATGGCAAGTGGGAAATCTTTGATGTCCAGTCCGGTTTCCCGAGCAACACGGTGCGCACCATGCTTGAAACCCGGACTCCCCAGGGAAACTCCGTGCTCTGGATTGGCACCGATAGCGGACTGGTGCGCCTGGAAAACGGCAAATGGCAGGTGATTGATACCAGTAACGGTTTGCCCAACAACACCGTCTGGGCGCTGCTCGAAGCCACCACTCTGGGCAATCCCCAACTCTGGGTCGGCACCGAAGGCGGCATCGCCTGTTTTGATCAGGGCGTCTGGAAACCCTATACCACCGCTAACTCTGGCCTGCCAAACAACGTCGTGTATTGCCTGGTTTCAACCCGGTCAGCCACGGGTGAACCCGTGATCTGGGCCGGGACTGAAAATGGAATCGGTCAATTTGAAAATGGAGGCTGGAAGCTCTGGGATAATCCAGGTGGGCTGTCGAAAGGGTTTATTCAAATGACCCTGCTTCATTCGACATCAAGCACCGGACAATCAACCCTGTGGGTCGGATCCTATGGCAGCGGCCTTGGACGGTTTGAAAATGGCACCTGGCAAATCTATAACCAGCAAAATGGCTTCCCAAGCGATCTGATCAGCGTCCTGGTCGAAACCCGATCCCCCGAGGGCCACCGAACGCTGTGGGTTGGCACTTACAACGGCGGGTTGATTCGCATTGAATCTGAAAAATGGCAGGTCTTACGCACACCGCCTCCGTTGCCGACCAACGTCATCAGTTCCCTGTTTGAAACCACGAATGCGGCGGGGGAACCGGTTTTCTGGGCCGGGTTTGATTCCGGCGGAGTCGCCCGCTTTGAAAACGGCCAGTGGACGTTTTTTGGGACGTCAGCGGGCTTTCCGCAACAAAGCATCAGTGATTTTCTTGAAACCCGTTCCGCAACTGGCCAGACAACGCTCTGGGCCGGTATTTATGGCGGCGGGCTGGCCCGGTTTGAGCAAGGACGCTGGCAATTTTTTACTGAACAAACGGGTCTTCCCAGCCGATGGGTGACCTCGCTGGCTCAAAGTACCGACACCGATGGCAAACTGGTGGTCTGGATCGGCACCTTTGGCGGAGGGCTGGTTCAGTGGAAAGAAAACCGCTGGCAAACGATCACCTCAGCCACCGGCTTGCCTCACAACTGGGTGTGGAGCCTGCTGGTCACCAAAAACCGCGAGGGGAAACCGATGGTCTGGGCGGGAACGCGTGCCGGAGGGCTTGGCTGCTATGTTGACGGCGACTGGAAACGCTATGACACCCGCCAGGGATTACCGTCAAACTGGGTCTGGAGCCTGCACGAACAGGTTTTGCCTTCCGGTCAACGCACCCTCTGGATTGGCACCAGCGGCGGACTTTCCGCTCTTTCGCTTGACTCACCGACTCCGGCCATCACGACAACGTTGTCTGAAACCAGCCAGCCGGCGCTTCCTAACAACGTGGTGTATCAAATTCTGGAAGATGCAGGGCACCGGCTCTACCTCTCGACCAATAAAGGTGTGACCCGCCTGAGCCGCGCCAGCCGTGAAGATCAAAGCGGAGACCAGTTTCGGCTGCATACCTTTACCAGCGAAGACGGCTTGCCGGGGAATGAATGCCTGATCAATCCGGTCAACTTTCTGGTGGATCACGCTTCACGCCTGTGGGTTGGAACGGTCGGTGGACTGGCGATGCTGGATCCAAAACTGGAGTATCTTGACCGAACCGCGAAACCGCTTTATCTGGAACGGGTTTCACTGCTCAACCAGGAAACCGGAATGGCGGTTGACGCTCAGATCAATCAGGCCGAACTGCGGCATTTTGAAAATAACCTCACCTTCGAATTTGCCCTTTTGAGTTACTACCGCGAAAGTGAAACCATCTATCAAAGCCAGTTGGAAGGGTTTGACATTGTTCGGTCCAACTGGTCAACCGAGGCCAAACGCAGTTACACCAATTTGCCGTCGGGAAAATACACATTTTCGGTCTGGGGCAAGGATTACGCCGGAAACATCTCGGGTCCGGTTCAGGTCAGCTTTGTGATTCGTCCGGCGCCCTGGCAAACGTGGTGGTTCTACGGATTTGTCATAATCAGCGTCGGCGCTGCCTTTGTTGGATTTTATCGCTCACGGGTTACGGCCCTTCGCGAACGCCAGCAACAGCGATTAAAACTGCTGTACCAGCTTCTGGAAAGCATCCGGGCGATTAACTCACAACCGGACTTGCGAGCGATTTTGGATCAGATCGCTGAAGAAAGCGCCCGGCTCATTGACGGAGAACCCGGCGGCATCGGCACCCTTGAAACCGACCGGATTGTATTTCAACGATTGTGGAAAGAAGGCGCCTGGGTGGATGAAACGCTGGTTTTCCGCCTGGGAGAAGGTCCGGTTGGAAAAGTAGCCCAAACCCGAACATCGCGGAGAACCACCAATCCAAAAGAAGCCGGGTTGGAAACCTTTCCAGCCACGGCCCAAACCTATTTTGCCAATGGTTCGCTGGACGTCCCGATCCTGAGCCACACAAAGGCGTTGCTTGGTGTGCTGGCGGTACGGCGTCCGGTGGGGCGGATTCCCTTTTCCGAAGCGGATCAAAAATTGATTGAATCGCTGGCGCACCAGGTAGCCGTGGCGATTGAAAAGGCGGCGCTCTACCTGGAAATCGAAGGCAAGAACCTGGAGCTGGAAGAGAAGAATCTGCTCATCCACGAATCAATGCGCGAACTGGAAAAGCTGTACCAGAACGAACAGGAAGTCACGCGCAGCCTCCAGGACCTCAACCGGATGAAGACCAACTTCATCGTGGTGACGTCGCACGAAATGCGAACGCCCTTGACGGTGCTCAAAGGATTTCACGAAGTGCTCTTGAGCGAATATTTGGGATTGTTGACAGGTGCGCAGCGTCAGTCGCTTGAGACCTGTCAGCGGATGGTAGACCGCCTCAACGCCAATTTTGATGACATTCTGGAAATGCTCAAAATCAACGAAGGCGCCACGACGCTCAATGTATCAGAGTTTGATTTGAGGGCAGTCATTGACGAAATCCACACCGAAGTTTCAGTTTTCCTTGATCGTCGGCATCAAAAGTTAATGATTGATTGCCCCCAGGTGCTCGACATCAAAGCCGACCGGGCCAAGCTCCAGTTGATCTTGATGGAGATCATTCAGAACGCGATTAAATTCTCATATGACAGCGGTATTATTTTCCTGAACGTTGCAATTGATAACCATCAGCTACAAGTAACAGTCAAAGACCAGGGGATTGGAATAGATAAATCCGAACTTTCCAAAATATTTGACCAGTTTTATACGAGCGCCGATCCATCCACGCATTCCTCCGGACGGTACGAGTTCGGAGCGCGCGGTGCCGGCCTCGGATTGTCAATTGCCCGGAGTTACACCGAATCCCACGGAGGCCGCATCTGGGCCGAATCCGACGGCCCCGGCCAGGGCAGCCGGATCCAGGTTCGGATTCCCATTCACACTTTTGTTTCTGATCAGCCCCAATCTCAAATTCCATCAGCTACAACGTTTGGATCATCGGTTGAAAAATGAATTTACGTTGAATTTAATTCTCCTACAAAAGTAAACCAAAATTGAATTAACCCGGTTTGATCTGATTCCAACTCCTTTATTGAAGGTGACATCCAGTCAAACGGGTTGCGCTTTTTTGTTAATCAGGGCACAATGTCAGCTTAAATTGTGGGGACCACCATTGGCGGGTCACTCCACAATTCAATCACTTCCAACTTCAATCGAAACAACCAGTTCGCGAGTCAGGATACAGTTCAGAGTCTCTGCCTTCAGGCAGAAGAATTGATCTCTTCTATGGCACCCATCTGTTGATCCAATGATTTTCGGCACAGTACTTGCCGTAATCTGAAAAACCACTTCATTTTTCCTTTTCAGGATGGAATCCGATATGTCATTACTCCGTTCCCTTTTCACCCCCCCCCGTAGACAAGCCCAACAAGGGATGGCGTTGTTATTGGCCATATTGTTAATCCTCGTCTTTGCCGTCATCGGTCTGGCGCTGATGACTCAGACCGCCTCGGTGCTGCGCAAAGCCCGGTTGGAACGCAAACGCATCGAAGTCGAATCTTTTTCACGGGCGACAATGCTTGATTTGCGGGTCGCGGCCCAAAACTACTTTGTGAAAATGGTGGCCGAAGCCCAGGAAGACATCAATAAAAACCCGATTGCTGGAAATCAGATTCCGACACTGCCACAGGTGAAAGACCGGGTGAAATCCATGTTTCCGAAGTATTTGCCGGTCTCGATGAGTGGGGGAACCTTAATGCACAATGAAAAGGTTGATCCCCGATGGAACGGCGATGGCTGGGAGTATATTAAAGGCCAGGGAATCATCGCGCTCAATCTGGATGGGATTGAAATCCACCAGGTGAATGGTCGTCCAACTGGAATCGGCTTTTTCACGCTGACGGTGCCTTACACGGTGGAACTCGACTGGAACAAACAACCCGACGAGGCTGATTTGGTACCCGTGCTGGGATCGTTGTGGCATCCACAAAATTTGCTCAGCAAAACGGCTGAGAAAGAAGCCAAAGCAAGTGGAAAACCCAAACCAATTGGAGGCAACACTGTATTTCTGGCTCAACCCAAATATCACAATGGCTTTGAGTTACGGATGATGGTGCAGCTTCAAATCGTTCCGCCTCCGCCAGGGGTCATTGAGTGGCACATTGGCACGCCGAGGCCGGGCAAACCGATCATTCCAGAACGCCCGGATTGCGGCCCGTGGTATGTGACCAGTTCAGGCGGCCAAAGCTACGTCGAAAACGCCTGTGGCGGAAAGGTATCGGGGAGTTTTACCGACTCAGGCTCTGCTGGTAAAGCGGCTGATGCGCTCAATAATCGCGATAAAGATGCATTTAATGATGCCGTAAACTCGAAAAGCTACCAATCTGTTTGCGAGGGAACTGGCTATAATTGCCAGGCTGCTGTTTTTCCAGGGTTTAATGGAGACAATGACTGGGTGGGTTTGGGAGAGTATGGAAGTAATGGAACGGATGGAATAATTATTTATGATGATATCCCTCCAGGCTCACCAACCCGAGACCTTAAAATCAAAGTCGGTGAATTTTTACCAATGTTCCCGATGTATCGGGATTTAGGAAGCCTGCTGGCTCGAAAACGGGGACAGTGAAGATTGGTGCTTGGTACCTGGTGGTTTGAAATCAATATCTTCCAAAAGCCAAGTACCAAGCACCAGGCACTAAGGATCGATAGGGTAAGTCAACCTGACTTACCCCCTTTCCTTTTATTTAATCACATCGAAGGTAATCAATTCTGACTAATTTGAAGTGAGTGTTTATATGTTGTCCACAAGGTGTAATTCAGTATTCCGCCGCATTGCATTCTTTTTAATCTTTATCAGCTCGATTATGTGGAATAATGAGGAAGTTCAGGCGATCAAACAGAACTACCAAAGTCAACCTGATTTATATCAATGGATCGCAATGGAAGACATTTTGCGACAAGCTGAGTTTGCTCAGATAAATAGCAATGAAATAGATCAAATTGGATTTACGATTTTTTGCGAGAGAAATCAAATCCGAGGCAGTTTTGCTGAACGTCGGATACTGGTGAAGACAAAGGTTTCTCAATTATATGCCAACCTGAAGTATTCTTTGAGCTTGAAACCATCTAATACTGGAATAATTTCTCCTATTCTTTCAGAACCAGATTACAACAGTTTTCCAGAAATAGAGGTAACTAATACTACTGACTCAGGCCCAGGAAGCTTACGTGAAGCAGTTGCCAAAGCTGAAACAATGAGTGGTAGTCGAATTGTGTTTAGACTCCGGGTGGGAGATTCAAACTATAATCCCCAAACAGGTACCTGGACAATAAGAATGAACTCAATTTTATTTATTAGAACAAATAAAATGTTCATAGATGGATTTTCCCAAAATAGTTTCATCGGAAGTAATAATTTATTGAATCCTTTAGTTGTAATTCTCAATGGAACAACCTCCAGAACCACTATTCCTACTGATCAAGGGGATTTATTTGTAAGTACAATTTGGTATTTGGTTAATGGTTCACAAAATTATATTCGGGGTTTGATTTTTAATGCTCCTAAAGAACAAGGACCAGCCCCTCTTGGTTCGATTGGCATTGCGAATACAGATGCTTTTGGAAATAGTTATTCTTCAGGTAATCAAATCTCTCATTGTTGGTTTGGGGTTAACTCTGATGGAGAATCTGTTTTTAATGAGTTTAGTGATTGGTCAATTCAATTGAGTAGGGGATGTCAGAATAATTTAGTTGAATCGAATGTAATCTGTATTGACAATATTCCTATTTTTCTTTCTGGTTCCTCATTTCCAAGCACTACAATTGGTAACATAATCAGAAATAACTACATAGGTACTAACAAAACGGGTAGCAGAAGACTTCAGAACTTCAGAACTTTTGTTCCAGGTGCAGCAGGAGGAACAGCACCAACCGGAATCATATTTCAAAGTAGCTCACGAGAAAACATCATTGAAAACAACATCATTGCTGGTTCCCAAAGTGGAGGAATTGGTTCATTTAATTTCTTTGATGAGCTTGCTTCCGGGGGCAATATCATCCGGCGGAATCGGGTTGGGGTTGGGGTCAATGGAGAAAACATCGCCCCGGTGGTACCTCCAGACAACATTCCAACCGCTGGGGCTGATTTTGGAGAATTCGCTATCGGCATTTCCGGCGCTCAAAACGACATCATTGAAGACAACATCGTCGGCAATTTCAAACTCGGTGGGATCAAAGTCCAGAACTGGGCCGGGACGACCACGACTCAGGTCACCCGTGTTGCCAACAACCGCGTTTTCAACACCGGGATTGGGATTCAGGTGGCAGGAACCCGTTCAACAACCGAAATTACCGGCAACCAGCTTGAAAATTGTCGGAGTGGTGGCGTGGTGGTAAGTGAAATCCCGTATGATGTGCGGGTTGGTTACCGTGGAGCAAATGGCCAGCGGCGATACACCACCCGCAATGTCAACATTGAGCAAAATACCTTCACGACTGTTGCCAACCCATTGATTGCCCTGGTTGAAGATGCCCAGACCGTAGCGCTTGGCCGCTGGCAACCGAACCCAGCCACAACGCGCCAGCCAGGAAAAGCCAATGAACTCCTCCCCACGCCGCGATTGACCTCAGCCGTTCGCCAAACGGATGGAACGATTTTGATTGAAGGCAGCGCGGTTGAACCGGGAATGCTTGAAGTCTACAGCCAGGGGACTCCGCTGGCGCAGCTTCCGATTGCGGCGGGTCAAACCAGCCGGTTTACCTTGAGTCTTCCAGCGTCGGTTGGAAATGGGAAAACGACCCTCGCGGCAGCACTCATTTCCGGAGCAACCAGCGAAACGTCTGAAGTCTCGTCTCCAATCCAAATCACGAATGTGCCTCCGCCCGATGACCAGGTAGCCCCAACCGTAATGGTCACCTCTCCAACCGCCGGGCTTGTGGTTGAATCGCGTCCCAATGCCCAGGTTGCCGTCATCTGGCAATCTTCTGACAACATCGCCGTCACTGGCCACTGGATCAAACTCAATGCCACTCGCAACGGCACTCCGTTTGAAGAAACCCTCGCCGCTGGTCTGCCGGGAACGGCCACCAGTTTCACACTCCAGATTGCCGAAAACGACGTGTATTCCCAGGCGCAACTCACCATTTCGGCGACGGATGCCGCCGGCAATGTCGGCAACGGTCAATCCGGCACTTTCTCGGTGGTCGCCCCCGCTCCGCCAGACACAGTGAAGCCAACGGTGTCTCAGGTCACCCTCTCCAAAGCCAAGGTCAAACGCAAGAAAGACCCGAACGTGACGATTTCCTGGCGTTCGACGGACAACACCGCCGTGGTGAGCCACGATGTGCTCTACGCCACCGATGGCACGACCTTCTCGACCACGGTTGTGACCGGACTGGCTGGCAATCAACAACAATTCGCCTGGACCGTTCCCGCTTCGTTTGCCAAAACCAAAGTCGCCCGCGTCAAAGTCATCGCCCGCGATGCCGCCACCAACTCTGGAGAAGCTGTCAGTAGCGTTTTCGTGGTGAAATAAAAACGCAAGGAAAAGCGGCGTCAAGCCGCCGCACTCCACAGAAGCTATCAGCAATTCGTTTGTGATCAAAAAAGGGCTCTTTGGTATTTCCCGTGGAAACGAACGAAACCTCAAAAACGAATATCGATTCTAAAGGACTTACCGGTTGAGATCTTCATCAAAATGCTAATTTTCACGGCAAATACCAAAGAGCCCAAAAAAGCCTTGCCTGAAAGCGATGCTCCGAGGTTTTTTGTCCCAGCCAAACCTTGAATATTTGAATGATTTTGCCTTCAAATAGCTCCACTATAAATAATTTGTTTTCAATATTTTCCGATGGATCTTCATTGTATCAAGATGTATAGCTATAAAAATAAATGAATAAAACTTATTTGATTTTTCCAGTAACCTGATTTTTTCTACAGCAAGAACCCCTTCCGTTTTTCCAGCCTTCAACGTATCGTTGCGGCCTGACAGCACAGTCTCTCATCCCCCCAGCTCGTTTTTCCCCGCACAGCACGTCTTGATTTGTTTCTGGTCGCTTTCTGCTTTTTCAGCACCGGATGATGTCTTCCTGCCCACACGTCGTCCAGGTCGCGAAAGCACACAATCACTCTGTTTTGCTACGTTCAAGGAGTCACCTTTATGGTGGAACAACGGCGCTTGTCTGGAAATATCCCTTCGTTACAAAGAACTTCTCACCGGCTCCATATCACGTTGCCTCATCACCGATCACTCTGGCTGAGGCTTCGAATGCTTGGCCTTGTCGGATTGATGCTCATTCCAACACTGGTTCCTTTTCCTTTTCAAGAAGTTACCACGGTACCGCAGTCACTCTTTTTACCGGTGGTTGCGGCGCAACAAAACACGCTGACATCACAGCCTCCGAGCGGGGAAACACTCACGTTTCAGGACACCGAAGTTGATGCGCGTTCGGAAGACATTTCCATCAGTCTTACAAACACCTCAACGTTGACCGTCAACATTACTCGCATTCTGGTTTCTGGCCCAAATGCGACTGAATTTGACGTCACCCCAAAAACCGGGTTTCAAATTGGCCCGAATCAGCCTCCGCAAACCGTGACGGTGGCGTTTACACCACGCGGCGAAGGAACACGCAGCGCGACGTTTACCATCCACAACAGCGTGACGGCGCCGGTGGCATTTCGCCTGACCGGAAACGGGCTCCGACCTGGTACGGGTGGAACTGATCAAAAACGCCTGGTTGCCGCTCATTACCTGCGCCGGATGGGGTTCGGCGCGTCTCCGGCAGACCTTGAAGCGGTGATCCGCATTGGCCCATCCGCATACGTCACGCAACAGCTCAACCCGCAACTCATCAATGACTCGGCGGCGGAAAGCAAATTACCGCCGTTTAGCTATGACGCCGAAGATCCCTTCGACCAGACCCGCCGTCGCTGGGTCGCCCGGATGACCTATTCTCAGCGCCAGTTGCAGGAAAAGATGACGCTGTTCTGGCACGAATTTTTCTCGGTGTCGGTTCACAAAGTCCCTGGACGCTACATGGTCGAACACGAAGCGCTCCTGCGAAAGAACTGCCTCGGGAATTTCAAAACCATCCTCACGGAAATGTCCAAAAATAACGCCATGCTCATCTGGCTGGACAACAATTATAATGACGGTAATGCCTATGATGACGAAGGCAATCTCATTCCTCCCAACCAGAATTTTGCCCGCGAATTGATGCAGCTTTATTCGATTGGTCCGGTCAAACTCCGGACTGATGGAACGCCAATCACAGATGGAAGCGGCGTTCCGGTTCCAAGCTACACCGAAAATGACGTTCGGGAAATGGCGCGGGCTGTCACCGGCTGGATCGCCGGAGACGAAAATGAAGACAATATTCCACCCAGCGCGTCCCGATTTGAACCGGGAAATCACGACCAGAACAACAAACAACTCTTTGGAACAACCCTCGTTGGCCGCAAAGGCGCGGACGGTGTTCGCGAAATTGAGGACGTCGTTACCCTCCTGATGCGCCAGCCGTCGCTGCCGCCGTTTATTGCCAAACAATTGATCCAAAAGTTTGCCAGCGAAACACCGTCACCAGCCTATGTCTCGCGGGTCGCGGCTGCGTTTACCCGGACTGGCGGCAATATCAAAGAAACCATGCGGGCGCTGCTCCTGGATACTGAATTTGCCAGCACGGCCAATATCCGCAGCCAGTACAAAGAACCAACTGAACACGTGATTGGCGTCGTTCGGGCACTCAATGGTACAACCGATGGACGCAAACCAATGTGGGTCATGGAAGGGTGTGGACTTGACCTGCTGGCGCCACCATCAGTGTTCAGTTTCTATCGCCCGGGCCAGAAAATTTCCTTGCTCGACACAGCGTTGATTTTCAACCGTGACAATGGCGTCGCCTGGATTCTGGATAATGATTTTGGGACGACGTTTGACTACGCCCGAATTATCCAGCTCAACCAGTTGACGACGCCGACCAAAGTGGTTGATTACCTGTCAAATGTCATGATTGGAACCAAAATGGATTCCACCTTGCGCACTATGGTGATCAATTCAATGGAAAACACGGTCACCGTAGACAAATTTGTCGGCGCTGCCTGGCTGATCAGTTGTTCAGCCGATTATCAACGAAATTAATTTTAGTCAGTAGTCAGTAGTTGATGAGTCAGTAGTTAAAAATTGCACTCATGAGAATATCAGTATCACGGCTAAAAAAGATGTCAAGTGATTCAAAAAAAGAAGCTTAGTGTACTACTGACTACTGACTACTGACTACTGACTGGCTTGCCATCGAGCGAGGAACACATCATGAAACGACGAACATTTTTGAAAAACAGCATTTTGACCGCCATTGGCGTGGGATTTGGCAGCGGGTTTGGTCAGTCAGCCCTGGCTCAATCCGACCGGTTTTCAGGTACAGTTCAGGCCAATACCGACAAGGTTGTGGTCGCCATCAACCTGTTTGGAGGCAATGACGGCCTGAATACAGTTGTTCCGCTGGGTCAGTACGCGCGCTACCTGGAATTGCGCCCTACCCTGGCACTGACCCAGTCGGAACTGTTACCAGTTGCGGGCGGAGCCGTCGCCCTTAACCCTGGAATGACTCAACTTCAGTCACTGTTTAACAACAACAAAGTGGCGATTATTCAGGGTGTCGGCTTCCCTCGCAACGGTGTGGGGTTGTTTGATCACGAACGGTCACAATTCGGGTTTCAAAGCGGATATACCAACGGCGCCGCGACCAATGCCACCGGCTGGCTGGGCCGCTACCTGGAAAGCATTGGTGGAACGATGATTTCACCCGGCGTAGACTTTGGCGGCGGCGGATTGCTCCTGCGCGGCACGACCAAAATCCCACTCGCGATTGATAGCATTGAGAGCTTTGATCTGTATCCAGGCGATTCGGAAGACTGGGATTTACGCCGCCAGACCTATCAACAAATGATGAATGTCGCGATTCCTGCCAGCCCGGTGGGTGAATTTAACCGCAATCAGCGCAAACGCGCACTTGAGCAATCCACCATTGTTCAGCAACAGGCTGGAAATTATGTTCCGGCAGTTCAGTACCCGGCGGGAAATCGCGTGGCAGATAAATTGAAGGAATGTGCGGCTATGATCAAAGCCGATTTGGGTGTCAGGGCGCTGAGTGTCGGATTTGGCGGGTTTGATACCCACGACACACAAAACCAGAAAAATCCAGGGGAACTGGGCTACCACGATTTTCTGTTGAAAACCGTCAGCGACGCGGTCAGTGCCTTCCAAAGTGATTTAGAAGCTCAGGGACTGGCTGGACGTGTTCTGACAGTGATTTTTTCAGAATTTGGACGCACCCCAAATGAAAACACCAACTTTGGGACCGATCACGGTTTCGCTTCGCTGATGTTTGTGGTTGGTTCAACCGTGCAGGGCGGGCTGTACGGACAATATCCCAGCCTGAATGAAAATGACTTCTTTTATGACAATCTGGATGTGAATACTGATTTTCGATCAGTCTACGCCACAATTTTAGAGCGGTTTTACGGCGTCAATCCAGTTTCGATCCTTGGTCAGTCTTTCCCTGCAATTCAGTTCCTGGCCTGAAATCCTCTGTTCCCGGTTTCTGTGACCGCGACAGGCCACTACGGAACACACCCTCACCGCTTTCAAGCATCAACCTCTGTGGGTTGAGGGTGTGTTCCTTTTTGTCTTCGGCGAAGCTCTCTTTGCCCCCACCTCAGAATCCAAACCAATACACCTTCAGAAAAAACCACGGTATCCGCAAAATAAAGCTCTCAAAAACACTCTTCCCCATAAGCAATGGTGCTCTGAACGAAAGTACTTCTGGCTGATCTGCAAATGAGTGTTGCTTGAGAAAATGAAGAGGAAATCAATTTGCCATTTGCAAGTTGCCTTTTAGTTAAGGGGAACTGCCTCTAAGGGGGAGACAGTCGAGAGAGAGCGAAACAAAAGACAATTGCAAATGGCAAACGCTTGTATAAGGTCAGAATTATTTGCTTTTTATCAGATTTGACTGGCTCTGTCACTCCTCATCAGTGTCTAAATTTTCAAGAATCGAAAAATCTTCCTGGTTTGCAGCGTGCCAGCCTCCTCGGCAACTGGTCGAAGCCGGCTTTCCTCAACACGGCATACGCTTGCCAGTCTGTAGCTTAGGCGTATCCGCCTGGAAAGATCGGTTGCGGACGGATCAACATTTAGAAGGTAAAGATTGTGGCAAATTCAGACCGGAGATTATGGGTTGAAACCGCAGGAAGCCCACGAAAGATCGGGAGCCCTCCAGCCGCATCGAGCGCAGCATTTGCTGACCGGGTGCGATAATAGGTTTGCTCAAAGGCAAAAGTCACAAACGGGTTGAGCTTGTATTGGAGGTTAACCGCAAACATATCGCCCTTGCCGCGAGGCGCCGCAAACCGGCGGGCATCACGTGAAACGGCCTGGTCAAAGCCATAGTGCAGATAGGCACTCCAGCCGGCATTGCGGCCTTCTGGATTGGCGCCAAAGAGGCTTGAAAGCGGAAGGCCCAGGTTGATAAATCCGCCCTGGGCCCGAACCGGGCGTTGTGCAGCTATCGAGGGAACACCATTTTCCAATCCAAACACCACCGTTGATGATCCATCAATTGAAGGTGCGCTCGCCAGATTGGTCAGCCCATAGCTGTCGTTGTATTCAGAATAAAGCTGACCGGCAAAAAAGCGGCGCAAGTCCTGACCGTTCCAATATTTGACCAGGAGCGTGGCAAAGCGGGTCGGGAGCTGGGCTTCGAGCGTGTAGCCATACCGGCCAGATTCAACCTCAGCGCCGGTTGGAAACGCCGATTTATAGGCGGTTGGAACGTCTGAAGCTTTGACAATCGCTTTTCGTTTGGATTGCATAAAGCTCACAATCAACTGGGCTGGAACCACCCCTGGTGACCGATCAAGCTGAAACTGGGTGACAAAGCGGCCCATAATTTCAGGACGGGCTGAATCAGTCCCTTGACGTTCCCCAATTCCAATCTGGTCTGAAACATTGGCCGGCATATTGCCAAACGCCGGAAGTGTCAGCGCAAATTCAGGCAACAATTGCCAGTTGCGCTTCCCTCCGACTTTAAAGAGTGCACCACCTTTGATCTGGGGTGTGCGGTCATAGAGCGTTCCATATCCAATACCGTGGCCGGTGGTTTCAATCAAATTTGGAAGTGTTGACGAACCAAACGGTGTCCAGTCCTGACCAAAGAGCAAAAATCCAGAGGTGGTTTCCGTGAATTTGCGGTCAATTCGCATATAGGCGAGCCTGAGTGTCGGCGCATTGGATCGGATCGAACCAATATTGCGGTTGCTGGCCCGGGCGAAATTGCCTTCGAAATCAAGTTCGAGTTTCCCGGTAATCGTGGTTTTAGGCGACGGGTCGAGCCATTCAAAATTGGCCCCAATCCGCAAACTTCGGGCCTTGATATGAAAACTCGGGGACCCGGTCGGTCCACTGTCACTGAGAAACCCTGGCAACGGAAAATCGCTCCCGGTTGGGTCAGAGCTATCGTAAATGGCACTGCTTTTAAAGAATCCAAAAAATTTAAGTCGAATACTCGATCCGATCCGGACATCCGGGATGAGTCCTTCCCGTTTGGACGGTTCAGTTTGCAAAACTCGAATCGGAGCAATAGCCGGCAGGATCAGTGGCGTTGTGGTTTTCAAGATGCCTGCCGAAACAGCCGCGTGCGAATTGTTGCTGGCTGTCAGCGGCGACTGGGTTCCAGGTTGAACCGGAAGCGGTTTCAACAGCGTGTCATATTCCGCTTTTGAAAGAATACCTTTGTTCAGCAGCAACGTGGCCAGTTGCTCGCGTTGGACTGGACTACTCTCTGAAGCTGAGACCGACTGTGCTTCGGTGAGGGTTAAAAGTCCTTTGATCATCAATAGTCGTGCCAGCGGGTCGCGGACGACTGTCGCCCGATCATCTGATGAGGAGGGATGACTCGTGGCCCCGCTTTCAGCGCCCGGCTGACTGGCAGCGTGCGCCTTGGAAGATTCTTCAGCGACTGAAATGACGGGGTCAGGGTGTGAATCGGCTGATGACCGGGGAGATTGGGCAAAGACAGGAACCAGTGCGGCGATCATTCCTAAAAGAACCGTAAGCGAAAGAACAGGTTTGAACATAACGGCATTCCGAAACTTGGCTGGAATGAGGAACGCGGCAAACGGGGGGATTCACATTCCACTCTGGATTGATGGAATTATAAGCTTCCATTGTGTCATCCAGGTTCTGTGCAAAGCTCGTGCCCGAATCAATCACCAGGAATAAGGTATGGGAATGTACTTTTTTATCAATGTTTTAGATATTCTTATCCAACCAGACACACCACTGGAGAAATTGCTCAGTGGGGAATTCTCTTGGGGTAAGTTGCGGGGGAATTTACGGGCTCAACCAAAAACCGCACGCCGTAGCTTCTGGTGCCAAAGCTACGGCGTGTGGTGTGGAAAAGACGTTGAACTGGTCAGGTCAGCGATGAGGGTGAGTTTTGGCGTAATCGTAGGCGGTATAGGCTGAAATGAGGTGACAAACCCAGCCGAGCAGACCTCCCGTGCCAACCCAGAATCCAGGTGTAATGATCAGCCAGATAATTCCCCAGAAAAAACACCCGTTGTAAATTTGCCCGACACCAGGAATCAAAAAGCTCAATAAACCAGCCGTTCCAGGATCTCTCTGTGCCATATGCCCCTCCTTTTATATATACAGGTGTGAAATGAGTGTGTGAAATTGGTTACCGTGACATCCAGGTTAACGTGATTGTCCAGGGCAGAGTTCAGCTTTTACCAGGTGAACCCAACCATTTCACATCCTGAACTCAGATCATAGTAAATCAGCCAGTGTGGTGGTTTCCAGTTTTTGAGCGATGAAATCGCGCACTTCGCGCAGCACGTCAATCATCTTCTGTTCTTTTTCGAGCGGCGTAGCCTTGTAAAAATACTTGCTGACCGATTCCGTTGGGGCCAGCGCTCCATCAAAGAGCCGAATCACCTGGGCCAGTGAAATTTCACTGGGATTTCGGGCGAGTCGGTATCCGCCGTGCTGGCCCTTGATGCTGGAAACATACCCCGAACGCTGCATCGCCGACATAATTTGTTCGAGGTATTTGAGCGGGATTTTCTGGGCTTCAGCAATCCGCGCCGATGCAATCGGGCCGTCAGTTTGATTCCGACCCAGGTAAATTAAAGCCAGCAAAGCATATTCACTACGGGTGGTGAGTTTCATAAAAAGTTTTCCTAGTAAACCAATAGGAATTGTATTATATTGGCCGCCCATAAGCAGTCAGCCATCAAAATCCTTGTTTTCCACAATACACATCCACGTACCTCGCTGGCAATCAGGGATACTTCCAACTTCACGCACGCTGTCTTGAACTCGATTCAGCCGCAACCTGAACCTTTGAGGGTAGATCTATGTCTTCAACCGTTTCTGTTGATTTACAAACCGATGTCCTGACCATCACCGATTTTGTCAATTGCCTGACCCGGCTCGACCAGAACGAACGAACCCCCGACCTGATCGCAACGCTGTTTCGCCGGGTTCAAAGCTTTGACCCGGAAGTTGAACTTCACGTCTCTTTTTCCCGACAAAAATACAGCCGGAATCTGTTTTTCCGAAACGAAGCGTTTGAACTCCTGATTATGTGTTGGGAACCAGGCCAGGGCACACTCATTCACGATCATGATGGTTCATTTACGGTGGATAAAATATATTCTGGCAGCCTGCAATGTATTGAGTACCAGCGGATTCACCCAGATTCATCCACGCTTGAAGAGACTCGCCAGACCCAACTCATTCCTGGTGATGTCATGATATCGAGTTCTGAAGATATCCACCGCGTTGTGAACATTTCAGACGAGACACCGGCGGTTTCAATCCATCTGTATGCGCCACCACTCAAACGAATGAATTGTTTTGACCTGGAAACCGGAGCAACCTGGGTGGTGATTCCATAATGACAGTTCAGAGTTCAAAACCGTGATCAACTGGCTGTTTTCGTCAAGTCACTCGTGACAAACATCAGGAAGCTTGTTGATCTTAAATGGTTGTGTCCAGATGTCATAGACTTTCTTTGAAAACCATCCGGTGATGCAAATTTTGAGCTTTACGTTCCGTCCATTTTCTATGTCGAGAGTATCCAACATAATCCTCTGGACTGAATTCCCATTTAAGTTCGAAATACCGACTCCTTGATAACACCAATAGATACGACTGTTTTGCCAGTGACCCGAATAATATACCTGGTATTGAAAAATTGGACTTTCTGGCCGGCTTGCCGAATAAGAAAAAGTTCGGGCTGATTGATTTTTCAATTCCAACACCAATTTTCGGCGCAATTTGTCATAACCGATGGGTTTTAATGAAATGAATTGGGGTGATGGGTCTACTGATTCTGCCTGTTCTTTCACACACGTCAGCGTTTCCTCAAGCGCGGCTGGCATCGTCAATCGAATATCACAATTTACCTGAAACCCAGTTACTTCAATAACCTGGAGTTGCCCCGGTGGTATCAAATCTTTCATTTCGCCAGTGGAAGCTCGTTCCTGGGCAATAATCCGATACCTTCCAGGCGGGACCTCAACTCGAAATTTTCCCTGTGCATTTGTTCGAGCAGAATACATACAGGATTCACAATCAGTCTTTTGGAATGAGATGAGATAATCTGCCGCCGGACGGTCGCCAAATTTACTTTCAAATGTAACCGTTCCGGCAAGAATCGTGTTTTTCACCGATGGCTGGAATGCTGACAGAGGCTGAACCAGAAGCGTGATAAAACCCAATGGTAGCCAAACTACCATGAGAAGAAACCAGCCACAGCGCATAAACCCTCCATTCTGTTCCAGATCAGTTTTTGATCATCTGTTCAATGAGAGATGCCAGCCTGCCAGATGAACCGAAGGGATTCTACCGAAAAATCGAACTTTCCCTGGTAAAGTGTTATCCGGTGGTCCCTGCCTTACTGGAAGGTGCCCAACAATTTATTGCCAACACTGTGTTGTCCGTCTGCTGACAGTTCATTCCATCCAACTCTGGCAAGTCGCCCATACTCTCAGATGCAAGCTCATTTCTTAACTTCATGTCATTGTATTTACAGGACCTGAACTTCGTCCTGGCCGTGACTGTGGGCTTGGCGCTACGGCGATTTGACCTGGTTAGGAAAAGAACTTTGAAATCAGATTAAAGGATCATTGTTCCAACAATTCACAGCATAAAACAATGGAATGTGATCATTCAATGGTTCAACTGGACGTTTCAAAGACTTTTTAGAATTTCGGTTTCACGCCAGACTGGCTTGGATGACCTGACCATCAATCAATTATTTATTGATAATAAATACTTATCACTTTAATAAAAACAATATATTTTACTTATCGAAATTCTTCGCCTAGAGTGCCGCCATCAAGTAAGTTTTCAACCATACGAACATTCATAAACAATAAACCAACCTTTTTTGGAGGATAAACAATGTTAGGCGTAGGAGATCTTTTCCCGAAGTTTCAAGTCACGGCCACTGTTTCAAACGACATCAAGAATGCGTTCACCGAAATCAATAATGACACCTATCAGGGCAAATGGCTGGTGGTGTTCTTCTGGCCAAAGGATTTCACCTTTGTGTGCCCAACCGAAATTGCTGCGTTTGGCGACTTGAATCAGGAATTTGCCGACCGTGATGCCCAGGTGCTCGGTGCCAGCACCGACTCAGAATTTGTTCACCTGGCCTGGCGGCAGCACAAGGAAGAATTGAACAACCTTCCGTTCCCGATGCTGGCTGATGTGAAACGTGATTTGACCACGGGTCTGGGAATTTTGGACAAAAATGCCGGCGTCGCCCAGCGTGCAACCTTCATTGTTGACCCGCAAGGCGTGATCCGCTTCACGATGGTGACCGACCTGAGCGTAGGCCGCAATCCGAAAGAAGTCTTGCGCGTCCTCGATGCGCTGCAAACCGACGAACTCTGCCCCTGCAACTGGCAGAAGGGTGAAGAAACCATCGTCGTCGCCTAAGAACCTTCACGAGTTGAATCACTCAACTCTTTGATTTCGAACAAATTCAGCGTTCAGAGAGAAAAAACCGGGAAAGGAAAATTGGGAAAGCGTATCAACTATCCTAGTTTCCTTTCCCCTCAGTCTCCGGTTACTTCATAAGGAGCAAGCCATGGCGATTCAGGCTATCAAGGATCAACTCGGCGACTTTGCCAAGGATACAAAATTAAACCTGTCGAGCGTTCTCACCGAAGAAGGCGCGCCCGACCTCAAGAAAAATCAGATTTTCGGCATTGCCCTGGCTTCGGCTTATGCCACCAAAGATCGTCAACTGGTCGCGGAAATCCTGTCAGAAGCTAAAGAAATTTTGTCAGAAGCGGAAATCAACGCCGCCAAAGCTGCTGCGACGATTATGGGCATGAACAATGTCTATTATCGGTTCCAGCACCTGGTTTCAGATAAAGACTACACCACGATGCCCGCCCGGCTGCGGATGAATGTCATTGGCAATCCCGGCGTGAAAAAACTGGATTTCGAATTATATTCGCTGGCTGTTTCAGCTATTAATGGCTGCGGACGCTGCATTGACGCCCACGCGGACTCGATTGTGAAAGAAGGTCTTTCCAAAACCGGCGTTCAATCTACGGTTCGGATCGCTTCGGTGATCAACGCTGCCGCACAAGGACTTTTCATCAATTCTCTGTAAGCTTCAGCTCACCCAATTGCATCGCTCCCTGTTAAACGGAGGACGTCGCCAACGACATCCTCCGTTTATTTTTTTCCTTTATCGTTCCCGCTTTTTCTGAGTTGGGATGGGCTCTGGGAAGCACACTTTGGAAGATTCCAGATGATTCGTGTAAGCTAACGCTTGCCTCTAACCCATCCAAAGCGCACGAGACCTGTCCTCCAGGCTCCCCGTGCCGCATTTTACACTTGCTTGCAGGAGTCAAACGAATAACCCTATGCCAAGACTGGAAGATGCAGTGGAGTTTGCCGAAAACCCAGAGCCCCGGTGTCCCTGTGTGTTGTTGCTCGATACGTCGGGCTCGATGAATGGCCAGCCGATTACGCTGCTCAACGAAGGATTGCAAACCTTTAAAGAAAATCTCAATCAGGACGCCCTGGCCAAAATGCGGGTTGAAGTGGCGATTGTGGCGTTTGATAGCCAGGTCAAAGTTGTTCAGGATTTTGTAACGGCGGATCAATTTGAACCCCCAATGCTGACTGCCCAGGGGTACACCCATACTGGTTCGGGAATCAATAAAGCGCTCGATATGATCCAGGCTCGCAAAGCCCAGTACCGCGCCAACGGGGTTGCCTACTATCGCCCCTGGGTGTTTTTGATTACTGATGGTCAGCCGTATGGCGAAATCCAGGACGTGATTGACCGGGCCAGACAACGGATTGCCGACGATGAAGCCAATAAACGGGTGGCTTTTTTTGCCGTCGGTGTCGAAGGCGCTGATATGGATCAACTCACCCGACTGGTCGTGCGCACGCCGCTCAAGCTCAAAGGATTGAATTTTAAGGACATGTTCACCTGGCTTTCAGTCAGTATGCAGCGGGTGTCACACTCCAGGCTTGACGAACAGGTGGCGTTACCACCGCCAGGATGGGGGACGGTTTAAATGGCGGATACCACCTTGACGCCAGAAAGCCCAGGCCCATCAAACTCAGGGATCCGATGGCGGGTCAGCGGCGCTTCAGTTTGTGGTTCCGGTCACCAGCGCCACCATCAACCCTGTCAGGATGCCTGTCAGTGGCAGGTAGTCAATTCCAAATGGCTGGTTGCGGCAGTCGCTGACGGCGCGGGTTCGGCCATGCAGGCTGAAATTGGTGCCCGTCTGGCAGTTGAAGCGGTTGTGGCTCATCTGGCTGCCCAAATCACTGCCAACGAGTTTCAGATAGAAGCCGACGAACGGCTCCAGACTTCCTTAACCAATGCCTTTCAACTGGCACGAATCAACCTGGAACAGGAAGCGGAGACACGTGGGATTGCGCTTCGCGAACTTGCCACGACGCTGGTGGTGGTGGTGGCTCATCCAGAATTGGTGGCTGTGGCTCAAATCGGAGACGGTGCCGCGGTTGTAAACCCCCAGCGTTTTGACCCGCTTGCCCTGACAGTCCCGCAAACCGGAGAGTACCTCAACCAGACGTTGTTTCTCACCGCCCCGCAGGCACTGACTCAAATCCAGACGGTTGTCTGGCGCGGTGCCCCGGCGCAACTGGCGTTATTTACCGACGGCCTTCAGTTGCTTGCCCTGAAATTGCCCGAAGCCACCGCCCATCGTCCATTTTTTGCCCCCCTGTTTCAATTTATTGCTGAAGAAACGGACCCGGTGTCTGCCACCGAACAACTCATCGGTTTCTTAAATTCAAACCGCATCCGCGAACGAACCGACGATGACCTGACGCTGGTGCTGGCAACCATTGAATGAAGAATGAAGAATTCCATTTTGGAATGGAGTGATCACCTTAGAAAACGGTTAAATAATTCAATTAAATGGGTTTGGTAAACTACTGACTACTGACTACTGACCACTGACTATTCCCATAATTCACTGAAATGCGCCTTCAACGAAAAAAAAGCGGAGAGTTTGTTTTCCTGAATGAGTCACAGGTGCTGGGCACTGGCGGTGAAGGGAAGGTCTATGCCATTCCACGGGAGGAATCCCTGGTTGCGAAAATTTACCATTCAGCGGCTGATGTCCCAGCGTCAAAGCTACTGGCCATGTTGGATTATTCCCCAGTTGATCCAACCCGTGAGGAGCATCACGCCTCGATTGCCTGGCCGGTTGACCTTTTGATTGATCCGGCCCATCCGGGAACGGTTCTTGGGTATGTCATGCCCAGGGTTGAGAAAATGCATCCGATTTTTGCTTTTTACAACCCGGCCAGCCGGCTGACCACCAGCCCGTTGTTTACTTACACCTATTTGTACCGGACAGCTCGAAATCTGATGGCGGCTGTCACCGCATTACACGACGCCGGATGTGTCATTGGGGATGTCAATGAATCAAATATTCTGGTTTCAGAAACGGCGCTCGTGACGCTGGTTGATACCGATTCGTTTCAGATTCGAAATCTTCAATCCCAGGAAGTGTATCGCTGCCCGGTTGGAAAACCACAGTTTACGTCACCTGAACTCCAGGGCGTTCGATTTTCCGAAGTTGATCGAACCCCCGAACAGGATTTGTTCGGCCTGGCCGTGATTCTGTTTCAGCTTTTGATGGAAGGCACGCATCCGTTTGATGGTGTGTACCAGGGGGCGGGTGATCCTCCGCTCCAGGAAGAACGAATCGCTGCCGGGCATTTTCCCTATAGCAGCGAGCTGCGGATTCCATACCGTCCGAAGCCGATTGCTCCACCATTTGAAATTTTGCCTCCAGCCATTCAGGCCCTGTTTCGCCAGTGTTTTGAAGCCGGGCACCACAATCCTCAAAAGCGACCTTCGGCCCGGCTCTGGCGTGACGCGCTCCGTGACGCAGAGAAAAATCTCGTTGGGTGTACTGCCCGACCGCTGCATACCTACAGCCCTCATCTTGCGGCCTGTCCCTGGTGTGAACGCACTGAAAAGCTTGGCGGACGCGACCCGTTTCCGACTCTGGAACAGGCCCAGGAACGAACCGCGTCACGCAAAGCCAGAGCCCGTTCAACCACGGGTCAGACCGGGGCAGCCGGACCCTATGCCTATCAAACCGGTGCTGGCGCCGTGGCCCCGCAATCAGCCCAACCTCAGGAAGGCATTGGCTGCAATGCTGGATGTGTCGTGCTTGTTTTTTTAGTTATCTGGGTGGCCATCATTATCACTGGCGTTGGCGTGCTGTTGTCAGTGTCAAGGTAGCAAGAGAGTGAAATAGTGAAGTAGTGGAAGACAAAGAAATTTGGGTTTGAAAGAGCCCGTCTGAGACGCAACGCCGAGCTCCCTCGTTCTTTCGCTCAATACTCAGTGTGCGGAATTCTGCGCAAGCGGTTGGGAAAAATTTCTCCGCCAGGATTGTTAACTGTTGAAAACAGGTATTTTGAGAGAAGGCACGAGGGTTGCTTAGGGGAAAGCACGTACAATTTTTCTCAAGCGAGACTGTCTATGCTTTCGCCAAGACGCATTCTATTTGAGCGGATACTCTGTCCAACAGATTTGACCGAAAATTCTGACGATGCCCTCGGATATGCCATTACTCTGGCACGGTTATTTGGTGCAAAGCTGCTGGTATGCCATAGTGTCGAAAGTCTATCCGACAATTTTGAGGTTGAAGTTCTGCGTGCGGAAGAACACCTCAAGCAAGCGGTATTGGAGCGCCGTGGGACACGAACAGTTAATTCCTTTAAATGGGAAAAAATCGTGTCCAGGGGAGTGCCAACCAGTGTGCTTCTACAAGAGGCAACCCGACATCAGGTGGATTTGATTGTGATGCGGTCAGGTCGGCATACCAATACCACGATTCTGGAATCAACCTCTGAATATTTATGCCGCACCGCGCCCTGTCCGATCCTTATCACTCATTTCAAGGACCGGGATTGGATTAGTCCCGAACACGATGAGGTAATGCTCAAGCGGGTGCTGGTTGCCTACGACTTCTCAGCGGATTCAGAACTGGCGTTGTCCTATGGGTTTTCTCTGGCCCAGGAATTTCAAGCCGAGTTGCATGTGCTCCATGTTTTGCCACACAGCCCTAAATCTGAAGTACCAGAACTGGCCGGGCTTCCCTCGATTGATGAACTTGCTTTCCAAAAAGTGATTGTCGCCTTACGCAGTGCGGTGCCGTCCGATGCCAGCCCGTGGTGTGAAATTCGGCAAGTCGTGCGGATTGGCTACCCGTACCGCGAGATCTTAAATTATGCGGAAGAGGCGCAAATTGATTTGATTTGTATGGGGAGCAGCGGGACTGGTTTTGGGCCAAAAGCTTTATTTGGCTCCAATTCAGACCGGGTCCTGCGCCAATCTCCGTGTTCTGTTTTAATTGCACGACCATCCGGTTCCCAGGTTGGGACCTCACATTAACTGTTTGATTTCCTCGAAGGATGCCGACGCCATGGGCGAACAAAATATCAAATTTGAACTTGAAGGAGAGCAGTTGCGTGTCTTTACCAAAGCGCTCCTGAATGATTTGCGAGCGCTCGAATACCTGATAGATAACAACTTGATTGAATCGGATATCACTCGAATTGGTGCTGAGCAGGAATTGTTTTTGGTTGATCAAAGTTTTCAACCAGCGCCTGTTGCTATCGAGTTGTTGGATTTACTCAAGGATGATCATTACACAACTGAGCTGGCCAAGTTTAACCTTGAAATCAATCTTGACCCTCAGGTTTTTGAAAATCGGTGTTTTTCGGTTTTAGAAAAACAAACGGTGGATTTATTCAATCAAATTCGCCAGAAGGGGCGCGAAATCGGAGTTCACCCGATCCTGGTTGGGATTTTGCCGACGATCCGGAAAGCGGACCTTGAGCTTGAGAATTTAACGCCCAAACCCCGGTATCTGGCACTCAACCGGATATTAAATTCCATTCGCGGACAGGAGTATGAGTTCTATATCCGTGGGGTGGACGAACTCTGTGTCAGGCATGACTCGATGATGGTTGAATCCTGCAACGCCAGTTTTCAGGTCCATTTGCAGGTAAAAGCGGAGGAATTTCCCCAGCGCTACAATATTGCCCAGGCGCTGGCGGCACCCGTGATGGCCGTGTCTGGCAATTCACCTTTGTTATTTGGCCGCCGGTTGTGGAGCGAAACCCGCATTGCTGTTTTTCGACAGTCAGTGGATACACGGGCTTCAAGCCAGTTTCTGCGCGAACGAAGCACCCGCGTCACTTTTGGCTCACAGTGGGTGAAAAATTCAATCACTGAGTTGTATAAAGAAGATATTTCCCGCTTCCGCCCGCTCATTGGAGGCGAATTAGACGAAGATGCCATGGCTGTGGTGCTCAGCGGCGACATTCCAAAACTTAAAGCCCTGAAGTTACACAACGGAACCGTCTATCGCTGGAATCGTGCCTGTTACGGGATCAGTGACGGGAAACCACATTTACGGATTGAAAATCGGGTATTTCCCTCTGGACCGACGGTGGTTGATGAAGTGGCCAATGCTGCCTTCTGGCTTGGCTTAATGGAGGGGATGCCCAGGCATTTTCCGGATATCTCGCAGTTGATGAATTTTGAAGACGCCAAGCAGAATTTTTATACTGCTGCCCGGCTTGGGATGCTGTCCCAATTTACCTGGCTTAACGGAAGGGTTGTTCCCTCTCAGCAATTGATCCTGGACGACCTGCTGCCAATTGCCCGCGAAGGATTGAGTTCACGTGGGGTGGCCAGTGAAGATATCAGCCGATACATGGATATTATCGAAGACCGTGCCCGAACCGGGAAGACCGGTTCAACCTGGCTGCTTCGGTCTTTCTCACATCTCAAAGTTGGCACCAGCGGGAGTCAAGGCGAACAACTCAATGCACTTACCTCTGGCATCATTTCCCGTCAAAAGGAGGGAATCCCCGTGTCAAAATGGGAGCTTGGTGATCTGGCTGAAGCCGGTGATGGCAAACAAAATCACCTGCGAGTTGATCAGTTTATGACCACTGATTTGTTTACAGTTCAGGAAGACGAATCCATTGATCTGGTCGCCAACCTGATGGATTGGAAGAAAATCCGCCACGTGCCAGTCGAAAACAGCAAAAATGAGCTGGTTGGACTGGTTTCCTATCGCAGTTTGCTCCATCTCATGGCCCGTGGCTGGGGTGAATCAGATCGGGTCAAACTTTCAGTTTCAGATATAATGAAGCGAAATGTCATTACAATTCCCCCAGATACATCAACCCTGGAAGCGATTCGACTCATGCGCCACAATCGAATCAGTTGTTTGCCCGTGATCAAAGACAACCGGCTGGTCGGGGTTGTCACCGAACGCGATTTTATGAACATCACCCATGTTCTGTTGGAAAGGATGTTGCTTAACGAGCAGGGTTAAAATGGAATACCAATGAGGGTTCAGGGTATCTTTCATGTGTCGGTATTTGGTTTTGCACCGCGAAGCGTTGCCGGTCGGATAGCCGGTCGGTTGGCCGCTCT
>CAZXCE010000036.1:0-26367 GCA_964639175.1 uncultured Clostridia bacterium | reverse complement strand
ATCAATACTTTCGAAGAAGAACCAAGAACCAAGAACCAAGAACCAAGAACCAAGAGCTAACATTTCTTCATTCTTCATTCTTCATTCAATTGAATTTGGAGGTAGGTTGTGGTGCAAGAGCGGAAGAAGCGACCAAAGCGATACACCATCGGTGTGGTGGCCAATACGTTTGGCATTCACGAGCAGACGCTTCGGCTGTACGAACGTGAAGGTCTTCTGACGCCGTCCCGGTCAGAAAAAAACACCCGGTACTATACTGATGATGACCTGGAAAAACTGAAGATGATTTTGAGTTTGACCCGAGATATGGGGGTCAACCTGGCTGGAGTCCAAATCATTATTGATTTGCGGCAGCGCATGGACGAAATGCAACGTGATTTCAATCGGTTTTTAGAATACCTGCGCGAGCAAATTGCTGAAAATATGGCGGTTGACCAGGAGCATCTCCAAAATGCACTGGTGCGAACCCCGCCCAGCCATCTGGTGATTATTGAGCAGACCGAGCGCCGTACCCTGCGAGGTAGTACCCTTGCCAAAACGGCCCGGCAAATCAAAATTGAAGCCGCTGACAATCCAATCACGATTGATCTGGATCAAAATCAATCCTGAATTGGTTCAGTCTTCAATGAGGTGGCCCTTTCCTCAACAAGAGTAGCAACAGAAAACAGGCTGACGATTTCGAGTTGGAATATATGTTCCTCAAACCCGATATCGTCAGCCTGTTTGGTTTAAATCAATTTGTTCTGACTCGCCTATTGCCGCCAGTTTTCAGTTGAACTCACATATCCATCTTTGGCGCCCTTCAGGTATTCGGTGAGGGTGATCCCTACCCGGAGCGCAAATTGTTCTTCCAGCGACAAAATATCCCCAATTGTTTCATCTAAGGAAATGCGTTCGACCCGCCACATGGGGAGAAAACTGTTGGTCAATCCAATATTCGATTCTCCATTGGTGACAGAATTGAGCCAGTCATCAAAGGTGTTGATATCAACGCCGCAGATTTGAACCCCAGATTGTTCAATCGAAACCAAAATCCCCCAAATCTTCTCCCGAGGGCTATGTAAACTCAATACAACACTTGAACCTGAGATAATCCGTACCATAGAACTCCCGCTGGTCTTTCGAGACATAGTCCTCACCAAAAAAGAAAGAATGTGGTTAGTGGTTAGTACCTGGTTCTTCGTATTTAGTGCTTAGAAATCAATACTTTCGAAAAAAACCAAGAACTAACGACTAACCACTAATCACTAATCACTTGTTCTTCATTCCACTTACTCTGATTCCAAAATTTTCCGCATTTCCGCTTCGATTTCCTGCCGGGATACGCGAACCGTCGTCAGGCTTTCGCTTGAGTCTTCAACCGGTGTTACAAGGTCGAGTGACCCAGTGGTGGCGCTGATACTGGTATCTGAGACGTCTGGATCCAGATCCACCCGAACCAGAGCGGTTCCCAGTCGGATGATATCGCCATCCATCAGCAGCACCCCGTTCGGGTTATTGCGGGGGACTTCGATAGCTTCGCCGGCGCGTTCGACTGACGTCCCATTGGCACTCCCGGTGTCATAGAGGAGAAACTCGCCATCTTCAAACACAATGGTGGCATGCTGGCGTGACACGCTGCTGTTGGGGGAATTGTCATCGTCCAGCCGCGAAAACACAAAATCATTGCGTCTGAGGATTTCCCCGGTTTGTTTATCCAGGACATTGCGTAACCGCCCTAAATAAGTTGATTTCCGGGTGATGACATACGGAGTGCGATACACATGGCCACTCATAGCCGACAATCGCGCCAACCTCGGGATTTGAGGCTGGCGTCCGGTTACTTCCAGGATGCGCCCCTCTGACTCATCAACCTTCACAGTGACGTCATCATTGGTATCTTCAGGTGTTGGCCATTCAAAGACCAGCGAACAGGTTTTCTGACGATCTTCAGTTACATACCCCTTGATCTCGACGGTGATCGGCGCAAAGAGTTTAAAGCCTGATCCGGTGATGTAATCATAGAGATACTTCATAAACACGACCGAATTAAACAAGACCTCATATTCTTCCAGCTTCTCAGGTGTCGGATTTGGGGCATTGATTACAATCTTATTGGGGACATAGGTTTCATTCCCAACCCAGATAAACCGTTTGCGTGCAAGTTCATCCAGGAGATGCCGTGCAATTGAGTTTGGGGCAATGTCATTAGGAGTCAGCCAGTAATTCGCTTTGACTGATTCGGTCAAAAACTGTTCCAGGTTGATCAACATTTGTCGGGTGTCGCTTGCCATAAACGAATCGTCCGTTGAGTGAAGAGGTCAAAGGTTATACTGCCAGGCAGTGGAGGGAAGTGGGCGGGGCAATCCCAAAGAGATGGTTGAGTCTTCGAAGAAAACACAATAAGGATCAGTTCGGTTCAGAAACCGACAGTCGTTTCAAAGTCATTGAGCACCATTCCTGATCCGTATGAGCCAGTCCAAACCAGATGGTGCCAATCTGCGGGTTAAAGGAAAACCTGGCCTGATGGTTGGCAAATTGAGTGCGAAGTGTGGCGCGTCCGAGGATCGGAATAAAAATCCCCAGTACCCCGTTACTGGTTTTCCCGGTTGACCGATCAACTGAGTCGGGGGCAATGCCAGCCTGGGTTGAGAGAAGCATTTCAACGACAGTGGGGTTGCCATCCTGGATTTCAATAATCGGAAGCACAAAGTACTTCCCCTTCGGAATCTGAAAATGTTCAAACTGCACAGGTTGCGTAATTTCGAGTGGTTGCCAGAGGGTGGTTGATTGGCGGGCAGTTGCCACGGCTGTAACCACGCCTGGTTCTCTGGTCCGACATCCGGTCCCGCTCCCGACCGCCAGCAAGAGAACCCCCATCACGAGGTGCACCTGAACCCAACGACCCCAGTGTGGGTAGGTTGACCTCACTTGAAGACTGGCAGATGGGGCGATCATTCCAGAGGTCATGGACACGTACCGATACATTTCTGCTAACAGATATTACTATCTGCTAACCGATGCAATCAAAACGACATCTCCGAAGAAGGTTCAGGTATGTCGTTCTGACAGGGGGTATCTCCCAACGCACGAAGAAAAATTCCTCGTGCTCCATTGTAATCCCGATCAATTCTCAATCCACACCGGCACGAAAGCACTTTTCGGCTTCCAATGTCCTGAACAGCACCGCACCGACTACAGGTTTTTGAGGTGTACGCTTCGCTCACTTCAATGACCCCTGCTTTGAGTTCGACTGCTTTCTGAATCAGAAATTGTTTGAACCGATAGTGTGCCCACGTCAGCATGGCACGCGCTGTTTGACTGTGAAGCTTCGACACCATTTGAGAGGTCTCAAAAGTTGGAATCAAGATCACATCAAACATCGTGCATACCCAGTGGGCGGCCTTGTGATGGATTTCATCAATCAGGTTCTTGATCCGCGTCCGAATCCGGAAAGCCGCCTGTCGCATTCTTTTCTTTTGACGACATTTCGCTTTACTGATTCTGGAGTATAAATCGTCAAGATAAAAACAAAGTCGAACAATGTGCCCGAAATCGCCGCTCCCAAGTTTCCCGGCAAGCGATGGTGAATAAAACGTCTGGAAGGTTCTCACCCCTGGGTCAAGTGCCACAACTCCCAGCCTTTGGTTCTCAGGTTGAATCGGAGTTACGTCAATTGATACAGCGAGAAAGTACCGCCCGTGGTCAATTACCAGTCGGCAATCGTGAGTTACGTTTTCAGGGAAAGGCTCGGAAGGTCGCAGGGAACTCCCAAGCAAGTTGGGGTAGACCGAAGCACTTGAAACTGCCGATGATGGGATAAAAATTGAATCCAATCGCTTTTTCCGAGAACGGAATTTTACTTCCTGGAACTGTTTGGTTTGAATGAACTTTTTCTTGGCCGCCTTGACCGCGTTGCAGGCGTCCCGAATCGCGATGGACTTAATCTGATATGGTGTGTTTTTCGCCCACTCCGGCAAGCGGTGGAGAATCTCGGTCTTGATCGCTTTCCAGTTGGCTTTCGTGCCCGGTTGCTTCAGGTATTCCACGGTCTGGTTGAACACATACCGGGCGGTTCCCGCCCACCGGCGAAGAAGTGCGGCTTGTTCCTTATCCGGATAAATCTCGATCTTCTTTGATTTGAGATTTGATTTGATTTTTGTATTTTCGGAGTCCGGGCATTCGGCCACTAAACACGTTGACGATGGCGAGTAGATCGTGAACCAGTTCGGATTCTGGGGAGCAATTATCTGTGCCGAGAACCACGAGTTTTCCACCGTGGTGCTCGATAAGCCACTTGATAAGGTCAAATCCAAATCGAGCGAGTCGGTCACGGTGGGCAACCACAACTTCCTTGACATCTCCGCGACAGACTGCTTCCAGTAAGGTTGTAAGTCCTTTGCGTTTAAAGTGAAGCCCGCTTCCAATATCGGAAATGACTTCGTGGTCAGGGAACGCATTACGCAGGGACTCGATTGGCCGACCAAGGTCATCTCTCTGCCTGGCACTTGAGACCCGACAGTAGCAGATTTTCCGACCGGCATGTTGCCCGGTAATGGATTCAACATCATAGAGCCGCTGTCCGGCTTTGGTTCGGATATGTTGAATTGTTCCATTGTCTGCCCACTTTCGGAGAGTATTTGGGTGAATGCCGAGCATTTCACACGCTTTGCGACTTGGAGTAAGTTTCATGTGGTAGTGACTTTCAACTAAAGTTAATGAATATTAACAATAGCGTCACTGTTTTTTAACCCTTATTTTTTCTTCCCAGGTGGCTCAGCCGGTGCCGGGTTTTTCAGTTTGAGCGGTGTCGAGACCCACTCGTGATTTCCACCATTCAACCCATACCATAAAGACACAATCTGCGGGTTGAGTGCGGCTCTGGCTTTATTTTCAGTAAACCCGGTTTTGAGCTCTGCGCGGCCAACCACAGGAATAAAAACGGCAAACGTCCCATCACCAGCAGTGTGCTTTTCTTTATCAATCTCTTCAATTTTCAGATCTGGTTTGCGGGCCAGGACCATCTGGGCAATTGATTTTTCTCCGTCAGCGGTCTCGATCACTGGAAACAGAAAGTATGGCCCGGCGGAAATCGTCACATTTTCTAAAAGACAATCTTTTTCAACCGTGATTGGCTGCCAGAGGGATTGGGGTCCGACTGGCGCAGGTGAATTCCCAGTCGAAGTTGATGACGGTGGTGGATTCCCAGCGGGTGTGGTGCCGGTGGGCTGATTGGGTTGTGCGGGCTGGTTGGGTTGTGTGGGTTGACAACCAATACTTGAAACGCAGACAACAAACAGGCATCCCAAGAAAAAAGGGGAAACTCGCTTACCTGGGCGAAGAGAAAAAAAACGCATCATAAGTCAAATGAATTGTTCAATATTGAGTGACTTGAAACCCCACTGATTGATGTAATGAGCAACTGAATCAGGTTGTCTTCGGCCCGAGAAACTGGCCCACTTGAACTGATGGTGCCGGGAAATTATTTGATTGTGAAAGAATGGAACCACACCCTGGTTGAACAAAAGAGGAATTTCGCGCAAGTTCGTGTGGTGACGGATGAACGGTGGTATCAGGTTGAATGCTGGTTTCACCAGAGACGTTGCTCTCAGGACTTTGGTTCGAGAACCTGGTCCAGACAGTTTACCTGAACCTGGTATTTGGTCAGATCCTGATCTGGGTACATGCGAACCACGGTACCTGATTCGACATGAAAACAACTCAATGGGTCTTCAAAGGTGCATCCCGTATCAAGCCCAATGGCACTGCCGCATACATAGATTTCGCCGGGTTGGCGAACCCCATCTTGCGGAAGGTATCGGGTTGGCGTGTGGCCGAAAAAGCAGGGCTTTCCACGATACAGTTTAAAAAACTTGAGATCTCGGGTCCAAATCAAGACATCCGGCTCGCATTCCGACGGATGTTTCCCCGGAACAATCCCGGCGTGCACATACAGGGCTTTGTCATCTTCATAGAAGAAGGGCATGCGGCGGAAGAAGTCGAGGTGTTCTTGTGGAATATGGAGGGAAATGGTTGATGTTTCTTCGTTGATTTCGCACCCATACTGATTCATGGTCATAATGCCGCCGTTTTCAGGGATGAGCCAGAGTGGGTCTCCCTCGTCCAGTAAATCGAGCAGCATTTGTTCATGATTCCCCCGCAACGCCACAACCCGTGGATTTTGTGCCTGCAGTTCAATCACATAGGAGACAACCCCAGGCGCATCCTCGCCTCGATCAATCAGGTCTCCGACAAAGATGATCCGGTCCCGCCGAGGATTGTAATCCAGCGATTCAACAATTCTTCGTAGTTGCCGATACCTTCCGTGAATATCACCGAATACGTAGGTGTTTTGCATTCCGGGTAAGCCTCCGGGTGAACAAGCTCTTTGAAGTCTGGGTGCGCAGAAAACAGAATCACAGCAAAGCTCTCACGGAAAGCGAAGCGGCAGGATGATCGCTTCCAGAAAGCATCAGTTGAGATCTTGAACTGGGGGTGTATAGGCTGAATTCAGGATACCTAGTCTAGCAGAAGTTTGCGCCAAGACTCTAGATAAAAATGGCAGGTTGGGGAAAGAAAGGGAATCGGGGATGGGGGATAGGGGATGGGGAAAATCAATGTAATTTGTAGAAGTTGGGATTCCAAAATCTTTTATTTCACTCGTTCTAACCCCTGCCCCCTATCCTCCAACCCCTTGATTACTGTCGGAGTTCCACAATTGTGGCACCGGCACCGCCCTGGTTGTTTGGGGCTTTGTAAAACCGTGCCACATGGGGATGTCCTTCGAGCAGATTTTCAATTTCCCGGCGTAAAACCCCCATTCCCATCCCGTGAATGATGCGTACCTGGCTCATCTGGTGCATGGCGGCATCATCCAGGAACTTATCAGCTCGATCTCTGGCTTCTTCGGCAGTGCAGCCAATCAGGTTGATTTCCGCCTGGGATTCTTCCGAAGCTGGCTGGTGACTGGTGGCAGCGGCAGCAGCGGCTCGCTCTAACATTGATTTATGGCCAGCCTGCGACTTTGACTTGCTGATTCGTCGGACGTGCGAACTCGCCGTCTTTAACCGCATTGATCCAACCCGAACCAGCAGCATGCCCTGCTGAATGGATTCAATGATGCCCTCCTGGCCAAGATCGGTCCGGACCATGTCGCCGACCCGCAGTTCGCCTTCCTCAACGCCTGGTTCTTCGGTTTTGGCTGTTTCAGGAAGTTGGGGCAGCGTCGGAGGTGGCGTTGGTTTGACCAGCCGGAGCGCATTCTGCTGTTTGAATTTTTCATTGGCGGCCCGGGCCAGTTTTTCAACCGCCCGTTCGGCTGAATGCTGGGCTTTGGAGCGTTGAACCTGATCTGAGATTTGGGTCAACAGGGGACGAACTTGCTCAAAAAACTCATCCCGAAGCTCATTGAGTGTTTCGGTAAACACTTTTTGGCGTGCCAGCTCACGTTCGGCAAACTGGTGGTCAAGCCGGGCATACCGCTCGGCCAGGGTCGCCCGTTCTTCTTCAAGTGCCACGTTTGAATCGTGGTGATAGTCAATTTCCGATTTGAGTTTTTCAAGGTAGTGGGACAGGTCACGTTCACGAGAGCCCAGTTTCTGCGTCGCCAGATCCAGAATTGCCGGGCTGATTCCCAGTCGCCGGGCGATTTCAATTCCGCTTGAGGCCCCAGCCTGGGTCGTCAGCAACCGGTAGGTTGGTTGCAGGGTTTCAAAATCAAACTCAACCGAAGCATTAAATACCCCATCGGTGGTGTCGGCATACACTTTTAATGGGTTGTAGTGGGTTGAAACAATCGTGTGGATGGTCTGTAAGCGGAGAAAATCAACGATGGCCGTTCCCAGCGCCGCGCCTTCATCCGGGTCTGTGCCGGTCCCAATTTCATCAATCAGCACCAGGGCCGGGGCCGCCACTGTTTCTGTGATGGTGCGGATATTGGTGATGTGCGACGAGAAGGTGGACAGGTTGGCCGCCAGTGACTGGTGGTCTCCAATATCCGCATGGATTTGATGGAACAGGCAGATATTGGCTTCGCGGGCGGGAACGTGCAATCCACTTTGGGCCATCAGCGCACAGATTCCAGCCGTTTTCAGCACCACGGTTTTGCCGCCAGCATTCGGACCGCTGATGATCATGACCTGGTCAGCACTGTTGAGTGTAAAGCTGATGGGGACGATCTTTCCGCCTTCCGTGAGGAGCCGCGATTCGAGCAGGGGATGTCGGGCGTCAATGACTGAAAACACCCCGTCCGTATTGAGTTTGGGTTCAACCGCATTGAAGGTCTCGGCAAATCGGGCTTTGGCCGCCAGAAAGTCAATTTCCGCCAGCGTCCAGGTGAGTTGTTCAATCGCTTTGTGTTCGGTGCGCAGGGCTTCGGTAATCTGAAAAAGAATCCGGGCAATCTCGGCTTCTTCCATATCCTGAAGGCGGACCATTTCATTGTTGAGTTCAATTGTCCCAATGGGTTCAATAAAAACAGTTGCCCCGCTCGATGAGGCTGCGTGAACCACGCCGGGCAGGTGGCCCCGGTGATCACTGCGAATTGGCAGCACAAATCTCCCGTTGCGCTGAGTGATGATTTGATCAGAAAACGCCGGTTCCAATTCGGCCTGGCGGAGCATTCCTTCAAGCTGACGATGGATGCGGGCACGCTGGCTTTGGATTTCCTGTCGGATTCGGCGTAATTCAGAGCTGGCCCGTTCGTCAATTTCACCTGTCGGAAGCAGAATTCGGCGGGTGGCTTGATACAGCTTACTCAGGTTGGGCAACAGGTGAAAAACACTGTTGAGGGTCGGGAACTCATCCCGGACTGGACGAAACATTTCCTGGAGTGAAATACCAACCTGCATAAAGCGCAAAACGGTTTGCAATTGATCGGTTTCCAGGCGGGTACCGGCAATGCGCAGTTGTTCCAGAATTGATGTTGGATCGGGTAAATCTCCGACCGAGAGTCGCCCAACTTCCTGGCTAAACCGGCGAGCTTCAGTGGTCAGAGTCAGGTTGCGAGTGACGGCGGGCCACTCATCCGTCGGTGTCAGCTCCAGCACCAGCCGGCGTCCCTGTTCGGATTGGGCTTCGCGGGCGAGCATGACTCGGAGATGTGGAAATTCAAGTGTCTCAAGAGCTTGTATTGGCATGGTTTTTATTTAAAAGAAATTGTTCCCCAGGTTGAACCCTCATTGGAGGCTCGGTTGAAGTGAGATATAGAGACCTCACCTCGCCACCCCAGTTCTTTGAGCCTCACTCCTTCTGACGCTATCGCTCGTCAGGTGATGGGTTTGGCGACCCACCCGGTGGCTCAGACATGAAGGCGTCACTGTTGATGCAGATTGTTCATGGGGAAATCTCGGATAACACCCTCGAAGCAGCAGAATCGTCTGGCAATTCGGCGAGGAGTTGCGTGAATTGAGAGAGAGGACAACTGGGTTGGCACTGACACCCGGCAGGTTCTGAGCTGCCGGGTGTCGGGTGGCCTCTCTGGTTGACAACGAAAACCCTGGTCAAAAAGAGGAAAAGGTGAGCCCTGGTTCACGTTTCTGCTGCAAACCGATTATGGATGTCCTGGAGGGGCGCTACGGCCAGGCAACTGCTGGGGATTGGCTTCTGGAATTTCAAAGTCGGCAGCCACTGAAATCTGACTTGCCTGGACCATGGCATCCAGTCGTTCTTCCAACTGTTTTCCTTTGAGCATATCGCGGATCTGATCTTGCAACGGTTTGTCCAGTGGCCGTGTGCGATGATCAGTGACTTTAATGATATGCACCCCATACTCCGTAATCACTGGTGAGGTCGTGATAGCGCCGGGCTTTAAGGTAAACGCGGCATCTTCAAACGCCTTGACCATTTGGCCCCGGCCAAAATACCCGAGGTCCCCGCCCTGTTTGGCTGAACCCGTATCCAATGAAAATTGTTCGGCCAGTTTGGCAAAATCGGCCCCGCCTTGAGCTTGTTGAATCAACTCAGCCGCTTTTTGTTTAGCTTCATCGGCGGTATAGACTTTTTGAGCTGGCTTTGGTTCACCGGGTTGAGGTTGCCCTGGGTTGAGTTCCTTGGTCGGCAGCAGAATATGACTGGCCTTTACTTCTTCAAAGGTGTCAGTTTTGTGTTCGTCATAATATTTGTTGATCTCAGCGTCTGATACCTGAAGGGATTTTTGAATCTGCTCAACGGTTTTTTCACCGACCACATTGGCTTTGGTGACCAGCCATTTGAGTTTGAATCCTGGATCCTTCATCGCCCCGGCTTTTTCAGCCCGTTCAGACAAAATCGAAAGCTCCGCGAATTGTCCTTTTAACTCACTGGCATTCGGGAGCTTTTTCAGATCGGCATTTTTGTTGAGGAAATCATCAAAGGCCGTTGGGTTGGTCTTGTAATATTGATCAATATCTTCTTTGCTGACTTTGGCTTTTTGACCTTCAGGTGTTTCCTTATAGATATTGATCAGAATTTGTTTCCGGGCGAGATCAAGCTGAGATTGAGTCTCAGGTTTGGCGGTGATACCCAGGCGATCTGCTTCTTGACCAAGCGCAATCGCTCGCTTTAAGTCTTTTACCAAATCAGCTTTGCCGTTTTCTGCCCCGCTGAGTTGCATCAACAACATCGGGTTGAGGCCCTTCAAAAAGTTTTCCATTTCAGCTTTTGAAATGTTGACCGATGTCTGTTGTGATCGGGTTCGCATTGCAATCACACCCGATAAGGCGATCAAGCAAATAATAACAAGAGTATAGAGCGCTCGTTTCAAGGGGATAATCTCCTGTGCTCAGTGATGGTTAAAAACCAAAGGAATGAAGGAATGAAGAATTGAGAATGAAGAATGAAGAATGAAGAAATCCTGGTTCTTAGTTCTTGGTGACTGGTGCCTGGTGCTTCTTCGAAAGTATTGATTCCTAAGAACCAGGTCCTAAGAACCAGGTACCAAGCACCAGGTACCAGGCACTAATCACTTTCTCAGTTCTTCATTCTCAATGCTTCATTCTTTATTCTGGTGTTCGGTTTTCTGCGAGAGTTCAAGCAAAACTCCGTGAGTACTTTTCGGATGAACAAAAGCAACCAGGCACCCGTCAGCACCGGGGCGAGGCTGCTGGTCAATTAATTGGTAACCCTGATCTTTGAGTATTGCCAGAGTTGCGGCCACATCGTCAACCCGAATGCAAATATGATGGATTCCGGGGCCGCGTTTGGCAATGTATTTGGCAATCGGTGAGTTTTCGTGGGTGGCTTCGAGCAGTTCGACGCGGCTGTCACCGATAGGGAGCATGGCCACCTTGACACCCTGGTCTTCAACGGTTTCTTCGCCACAGACCGTTAGCCCCAGGGCATCACGATAAAACTTGAGTGCTGTGTCCAGGGATTCGACTGCAATTCCCAAATGGTCAATTTTCATAGGTTGTTTGCCCATATCCCTTCATTCCGAGAGTAGTTTGGGGTTACCTGAGAGGTTGAGACGGTCAAGTACTTCCTCGACAATCGAGTATGGGTCGCGTTCGCGAGTGGCGATCTGGCTGGCCCAGGCTGACCATTCAGTACCGGTCGCCGCGGTGCGACGGACAGCCGAGAGGAGTTTGTCTCGCAGCAGTTCAGTAAGTTTTAGTTCGGCAATTCGCGCCTGTCGGTCCTGCCGTGCCTGTTGATGTTGTTGCAGGAAAGTCAGGTAGCTTGCAATAGCCTCAATTACTTCGTCAAGACCCTGATGGCGCGTGGCCACGGTCTTGAGGATCGGAGGTTGCCAGAAATCAGGGCGGTGGCCAAGACTGAGCATGGCCTCAATTTCCTTTTCAATCCGTTCGACGCCTTCGCGGTCAGATTTGTTAATGATAAACAGGTCGCCGATTTCCATAATCCCAGCTTTGATGGATTGGATATCGTCGCCCATTCCAGGCACCATCACCACCAGCGTCACATCGGCGGTTTTGACAATATCAACCTCGTCTTGCCCGACGCCGACGGTTTCAACAATCACCCGATCATAGCCGGCGGCATCCAAAATCAATGCGGCGTCAGAGGTTGCCCGGGCCAGACCGCCGAGGTTGCCTCGGGTAGCCATACTCCGGATGTAAATCCCCGGATCCAGGGCCAGAGATTGCATTCGAATCCGATCTCCAAGGATGGCGCCACCTGAAAACGGGCTGGATGGATCAACCGCCAGGATACCGACCTTTTCGCCGCGCTGGCGATAGAGTTTGGCCAGTGTATCAACCAGGGAACTCTTCCCGGCACCGGGTGACCCCGTCAACCCAATCACGGTGGTTTTCCCGGTGTGTGGAAAAATCTGTTTCATCAACGACAGTGCATCGGGGGTGTTATTTTCAACGGCGGTAATGCCGCGGGCGATAGAGCGGATGTTGCCCTTTAAGATGCCTTCAGCCAGCGTGTGTGCGGTACTCAAAACCTGAAACTCCTTCGGGAGAAAGTAAAAAGAAGAACTGTATTCTAGGAATCCAGCGCCGGCATTCAAGCCCTGCCGGACGTATCTGACCGGTTTGGTCCCGCGGCTCAGTGACCTGGATTCGTCTGTAACCCTCAAAAAACCGTCAGTGGCCGGGTTGTTTTTTGAATCACATCGCGTCTCTGGCACAGTGCGTTTCTGTAAACAAGACTTCATCAAAATAAGTTCAGATCGCACAAGGAGAAGCTATATGACACGTATTTTCAAACTTGGTATTGTCGCTATTTTGTTCGTGCTCGGTATCGGGACCAGTCAGGCATATGGGCAACAGATTGTGACCGACCCGGAATTAAACCAGCAGCTTATCACTTTTCAGCAAAACTTCCCGCAATTTGTTTCTGACCATCCAGGATTGACCTCCGGCGCCTCAGACATCAACATCGAAGGCGCCCAAAAGAAAGTCTCCTTTAGCTTTCAACAGCAGGGCCAGTACAATGTCACCTATGGCAACCTGGTTTTCAGCCCCACGACCCCGATCAGTCCACGTCGGTTTCTGATGTCGCTCGATATTCAGAGCATTACCCACACGGGCAGCGCCGCGATTGATATCACTGATAAAAAGGGAAGAAATTTTAACATGCAGTGCCAGGACAATTCTTTTGCCGTGGGGGCGGTCAAATTTACTTCCGAAGTCATCGTTCCCGAATCTGGTACCGTGGTGATCCTCAACCGCCAGGTCAACTTTGATCCCAAGACCGTGGTGGTTTCAATCCCGTGTCTGAAAGCGAAGCAAACGCCAGATCAATTTGCTGCCGACGCTGAGTTTGATGATGCCTGGCAGGAAGACCTGGGACAGGGATTGATTGACACGGCGCTGGCTGAACGGGGAAGCAGCCCCAGCAAAGGAACGCTCAATACCGTCAACGCCACCATGCAGGCCCTGGCGGCGGTGCCTGGTTCAAGCGTTGCCACCTCAACCACAGAAGCCGTGACCACCAATGGCACGATGACGGCTGCGTCGGCGCCAGCCCCCTGTAACGGTACCGTCCAGGCTGACATTCAACTGGTGATTACCGACCTGTCAGCGATTTCAGCTCAGGCTCAGGCCCAGGGATTTCAAACAGCCGTTCAAACGCTGACCACTGATTTGCGAACCATCATTCCAACCCTGACCGCGCCGAGCCAGTCAACCGTCCAGAAATTTATTGATGATCTCAATAAATACACCGCTTCGACCAGCATGGGCGGCACCACCATCACGGCCATTGAGCAGGCCGTTTTGATCAATGATTTCAACAACGTTGTGCTGAGCACTGGGATTACCTCAACTCAGCTTACCACGCTGCAAACTGATCTGGTCGGAGTCCTGAACACCCTGTCTGGAATTTCAACCGCTCAGCTTCAGACCGATTTCCAAAAGCTCATTGCTGACGTTCAAACCTGCCTGAATAAATGAAGAATTGAGAATGAAGAATTGAGAATGAAGAATGAAGAATTGTTTGGTGCCTGGTGCTTGGTGCTTGGTGCTTAGGAATCAACACTTTCGAAGAAAAACTAAGAACCAAGAACCAGGGTTTCTTCATTCTTCATTCTTCATTCATTTAGCTTCGGAATCGTTTTTTCCCCCTGCTGGGCGCCGGGTTGACCGCTTCAGAATGCAGCTTCAATGTCGGCTCGGCGGCCAGCTTTAAATCGCTGGTTTCCCCTCGCTGTAACCTCACATAGCCGGCAGCCGCAATCATTGCGGCATTATCCGTGGTAAAAACTGGACTCGGAAATGCCACCGGCACTCCTACCGTTTTGGAAACTTCCTTCATTGCTTCCCGCAACGCAGAGTTACAGGCCACCCCACCCGCCAAAATAATGGTTTTCGGAGGATAATCCCGTGCTGCGCGCAGGAGATTTCTGGTCAGCGACGTGACCACTGCCTTTTGGAAACTGGCTGAGAGGTTTCGAATGATCGCTGGAACTTCTTCACCTTCGGCAAGTCGGCCAAGATGGTGTTCCTGCACAAACCGCAACACCGCGGTTTTGAGCCCGCTAAATGAGAAATCATAGGGTGCATCGGGCATATGTGGTGGGCGATAGGTCAACGGAGCTTCACTGGCGATGCCGGTTTTGGCCAGCCGATCAATCACCGGCCCTCCTGGATATCCCAACCCCAGCAATTTAGCCGTTTTGTCATAGGCTTCACCAGCAGCGTCGTCTCGGGTATGGCCCAGCCTGACGTAATGGTTTTCTTCCGGAATCCAGAACAAATTGGTGTGTCCCCCTGAAACAATCAATGCCAGGGCTGGATACTGAATCGGCGGGTGTTCAAAAACGACGGAATAGATATGACCTTCGATGTGGTGAATGCCGATGAGCGGTTTCTGGAGCGCATAGGCCAGGGCTTTGGCGTAGGAAACACCGACCAGGAGCGACCCAATCAAGCCTGGGCCACGGGTCACGGCAATTCCGTCGAGCTGGCTGGCTTCAATCTCAGCCTGGGTGAGCGCCTGTTCGACCACATCACAAATTCGTTTGAGATGTTCGCGTGATGCCACCTCTGGTACTACCCCGCCAAATGGGCGATGGGTTTCGATTTGCGAAGCAATAATGTTAGACCGCACCACGGTGCCATGTTCAAGGACGGACGCTGCCGTTTCGTCACAGGAACTTTCAATCCCGAGCACATACCGAAATGTCATGGGGGTAAAAGAAGCATCCTTTGTAAAGTTCTGGGCCAAAACCTGAAGAGTACTGGCGCCAGTCAGCTTTAATCAACGACGAGTTGCTGAGGTCACCCCCCCTCCCAAACCCAACCCCAGCCACTTCAGGAATTTTCAATTCAATCCAGAAACACAACTAGACTCACCTGAGATGAAAAGTTGACCGCTTTTTACAGATTTCTCCTGCCAGAAAGATGGAAAATTCAGCTTGTACCGGGTACTGGTATCAAGTATTGTTTCAGTATCAGGTTTGTCTGTGAAAGTATTTTTTCCCCAGTGAACTCAGACCTGATCCTCATCCCTTCAGTCGGTCAGTTCAATTTTTTCAAACCAGGGTTTTTTTCAAACTTCTTCAGAAGTACATAACCAGCTTGCACTTCTGAGCGGCAACAAAGTTTCACTCAAACTTTGAAATGCAGCATGGTTTGGTCATCAATCACAACAACCAACTTGATTGGCACCTTTCATTCAGCCACCGAATCACAAGCCATAATTCTACATTGACAGTTAGATACATCTGAGATGAGAGCCTGAATCTGACCAGCTTTCAAGACTCTCTTTAAATAAAGAGAAATAAATCCAGGGTAACCTGCACTATTGATAACTTGAAACTTTAAAAGACACGAAAAGTGAGTGAACTCAGAGGAGAACTTTATGCTCAACAAGATTCAATTCAACACCTGCGTCGAAGGAGGATCTGAAGCCTCTTCGGCATCTGGATCAAGCCGGGTCATCCAAATTTTTTCCTTGTGTACGCTCGTGCTCCTGGTGTGCGGGATCTGTGCGCTGACCGCTGCGCCCACCTCATCGGCAGCCGCCAGAGTAAAATCCAAACGCACCCTGGCCAAAGCTCCCAGACGCATGGTTGCTTTGCCACAGGAAGAGAAAAAGGGTGCCAACCTGACTGAGGTTGACGACAACATTCCTTTATCAGGCATTCCGGTCAGCGGTACCTATCGGGCCTTTTCGACCACTGGCCCCTATATCTATGTGGCTGATACCTCAAATAATCGAATTCAGCGCTATGACGGCGTAACCTGGGAAACATTGGGCTATGGCGTTGGTTCAGCGCCAGGGCAATTCCGAGGTCCGGAAGCTGTGGTTAGCATGGAGGACTCTTTCTGGCCAAGAATTATTTGTTGTTCAGCTCCGATTTATGTGGCCGATACCCTCAATAACCGGATTCAGTGGTCAACCGATGGCGGAACCAACTGGGAAGTGTTTGCTTCAGTTGGCTCTGGACTGGATCAGGTGCGGGCGCCGCAAGGATTGGCGATTGATAATGAAGGCAACCTGATTGTGGCTGACACCGGGAATGGGCGAATTTTGCGGTTTGAAGAGGGCATTCCCGGATTTGCGGTCCTGCTGGCTTCAAAAGGCAGCGGCAGTGGCCAGGTCGGGGCTCCGTTTGGATTGGCGATGGATTATTTTGAAGGGGATACCCTCTATGTCTGTGACCAGTTAAACAGTCGGATTGTGCGAATTGATAATGTTGACGATGTCAATGTTCGAGACACAGGGGTTATTGTTGCTTCACTTGGGGTTGGTTTAAACAAAGTGAAGAATCCACAGGGAATCTGTGTTGATTTTGACGGAACCGTCTACATTGCTGACACGGGCAACAATCGGGTTTTACGCTGGATCAATGGAAACCCGGCGAACTCAACGGCGCTGGCTTTGCTCGGATCACAGCTTGGACAGGTGAATCGCCCTGAAGGCGTAACCATCAATTACGGCTTCTTTTCACAACCCTGGAGAAAACAATTCTTCGAAGGTCCAATGCTGATTGTGAGCGATACGGGCAATAATCGGATTCAGGGGCGGGTGCTGGATTCACCAGGTCAATGGGACTTGATTGGGTATCCAAATGGAGTTGGCTCCCTGACGGGTCAATTCCGGTTCCCAAGCAAGATCCACTATTCCGGCTTCTTTTTCTTTGATTAACCAAAGAACCCTCACTTGAAGTTGAGTGCTCAAACTGACGGGGAAAGACGACGATTGACCCTCAATCGTCGTTTTTCCCCGTGTTGTTTTGAGGCGCGATCTTTCGGGCCAGACAAACCAGTGGCAGGTTACTGAAAACAAAAACCATACCCGGCCAGAGCATACCACCTTTTCCCTCTATATTTCCCGTATGATGGGAAGGCTAAATTATTGGAAAAATTGTATTTCCCTCAGCCCTTAGCCCCGTACCCTCAGCCCAAATGGTACTACTCCTGCTCCTGACTCAATGACCGCCGGATATCACGTGGTGCCACGAGCGGTGTTCCGGTTGGAATGTCGGAAATTGTCGAAAACTGAAGGCTGACGGTCGGTAGATTGGTGTTTTCAGTGGTGGTGCCAGGGCGGACCACAATCGTGATCTCAGGTGAAGACGCCAGGTTGAGTACGGCCCTGGACAAGTGTTCGCCAAATTCTTTGGCGGTTGGCCGGTTTTGTGGATTTTTCTCCAGGGCTGACATCACAATTGATTCAATTTCAGCCGGAAGATCCACAAAAAACTGCCTCAAGGGTGGCGGAGCTTGCCGCAGGTGAGCCATCACAATGCCGACAAGTCCTTTGGAACCAGGGTCAAACGGAGTCTTTCCCGTCAACATTTCATACACCATAATGCCCGCGCTATAGACATCAGACCGGCCATCATAGGGCTTTCGTTCCAGCCGTTCAGGGGCCATATAGAGCGGCGTCCCAACCAGCCCGCCCGTTGCGGTAAGGTGTGCCATTTCTTCATCGGTGTCTTCGCTCAACATTTTAGCAATTCCAAAATCCAGGACTTTGACCACCTCACCGGTTGGCGTCTGGTTGAGGAAGACATTTTCTGGTTTGATGTCGCGATGGATAATTCCCAATCGGTGTGCTTCGGCCAGGGCGTCACAAATCTGGGCATTGATTTCAGCGCATCGTTGCAAAGGCAGCAGGCGATGAGTTCGGATTTCATCTGCCAGTGTGTGACCCTGGAGCAATTCCATCACCAGATAAGCAATCCCTTCGCTTGAAATCCCTGAATCCAGGACCTGAATGGCATTGATATGATTGAGGCGCGAGGTGGAAATTCCTTCCTGTCGAAAGCGCTCGATGGCATCGGCACTATCGTTGCCCGGTTTGGGTTTAAACACTTTGACGGCCACCAGCCGGTTGAGCTGGAGATGGGTCGCTTGAAATACAGCGCCAAACCCCCCAGCGCCGATTTTTTCATCCAGCCGATATTTTCCGTCCAGGACCGTACCGGGCAATGCTTCGGCCAGGGCTGAAAAAATACGGTCGGCTTGCTGCTGAGAGGCGACCAGTTCTTCATTTTTTCGTTCGAGTTCTTTGTTTTTGCGGTCCAGTTCGGCATTTTGCTCGGCCAGTCGAGCGGCGGCCCGGGCTTCAATCTGGATGGCTTCGGCTCTGGCCTGGGCACTTTGGGCCTGGGCTTCAGCGGTTTCGGCCCGTAACCGGGCTTCGTGCAACCGGACTCGGGCCTGAACCCGATTGACCTGAAAGCGATACCCGCCAAACACCGCCAGACTGGTCAGGATCAAATAAAAGCTATAGGCCCACCAGGTTTTCCAGGGGGGAGGAATCACCCGCAGCCGGACCTTGATCCCGGTTTCATTCCACACGCCATCATTGTTGGAACCTTTCACGCAAAAGACATAGTTGCCCGGTTCCAGATTGGTATAGCTGGCATAGCGCCGATCACCGCACAGGATCCAGTTCTTATCAAACCCTTCGAGGCGATAGGCATACTGGTTTTTTTCCGGCAGCGTGTAGTTGAGGGCTGCAAATTCAAAAGCAATCAGATTTTCAAAATATCGCAACTCAATTACCTGCTGGAGGTCAGCGCCCGTCATCTGCTGATTGAGTTTGCGAAAACTGGTAATCACAACCGGTGGAATAAAAGGATTATCCAGGATTGTCTCAGGGTGAAAGACATTAAACCCGTTGATGCCGCCAAAAAACATTTCTCCCTGGGCATTTTGAAAGCAGGTGCCGGTGTTGAATTCATTGCTTTGCAATCCATCGCGCAGGTCATAGTTGTGGCAGGTGTGCGTGACGGGGTGAAATTTGCACAGCCCGGTATTGGTGCTCAGCCACAAATTGCCGGCCCAGTCTTCAAGGATGCCGTAAATGACATTATTTGGGAGACCATCGGCGACGGTAAAAGCAGTAAAGGTCTGAGTTTCACGATCAAACCGGTTAAGCCCACTATCGGTGCCAACCCAGAGAACTCCAGCCCGATCCTCATAGAGCGCCCGGATCGTGTTACTGTTGATGCTGTTAGGGTTTCCAACCATTGGTTGAAATCGGGTAAAGATATTGCGTTGAGGGTCATAGCAGTTTAACCCCGAATCTGAGGTTCCAATCCACACCATCCCCAGTTTGTCTTCAAAAATGGCCAGAACTTCCTGACTGCTCAGACCCTGTGGGTTTTGAGCATCAACTGCAAAACGGGTAAAGAGACCTGTATCCGGGTCAAGATAGTTAAGACCACCGCCCGTGGTGCCAACCCAGATTCCACCTTTGCGGCCTGGACAGAGCGCCACCACATTATTATGACTGAGGGCGGTGGGGTTCGCCGGGTCACTGATGTAATGGAGTGCGGTTTCTGTTTTTCGATTGAAGCGATTGAGTCCTCCGCCGAGCGTTCCAACCCAGAGATCACCACTTTTGTCGGGGCAAATTGACCAGACACGATTGCTACTCAAACTGGTTGACTGGCCAGACACGCTGGTAAAGTGTCGAATCGTTCCTGTCGTGCGGTCCAGGCGATCCAATCCGCCGCCATTCGTTCCAATCCAGACAATGCCTTCCGCGTCGGCATAAAGGGCCCGCACACCATTATGACCAAGGCTTTGCGGACTTCGTGGATCATGAAAATAGTGAACAAACGTGCGTGTGGTTTGGTCCAGCCGGTTGACACCTCCACCGAGCGTCCCAACCCAGAGCGAGCCAGCCTGGTCTTCATACAGAGAGCGAACATCATTGTGACTGAGGCTCAATGGGTTTCTTGGATCATTAACAAATCGTGAGAACGTCCGGCTGGATGGGTCAAACCGGTTGAGTCCAGTATCGGTGCCAATCCAGATCGCACCTTTTCGATCAAGGAGGAGTGCTCGAACGCTGTTATTGCTTAGACTGAGCGGATTGGCTGGATCATTGAAAAAGTGGGTGGTCGTGCCGGTGGTTCGGTCAATCTGAAAAAGTCCCTGATCGGCGGTGCCAACCCAGAGGGCGCCGGTCTGGTCTTCACTGATCACCCGAATCTGCCCGCTGATGTTCTCCGACGGGTTTTGAGCGTTGATTGGGAGGCGCATGAAGTTCCCGGTGGTTGGGTCAAACCGGTTGAGTCCATCCTGGGCCGTCCCAATCCAGAGCACCCCGGCCCGATCACAAAATAACGCCGTGATTTGATCACCACTCAGACTATTGGCATTGTGAGGCTGGTGTTGAAATCGTTTGAATCCAGTCGCCGGGGCCAGGCAGTTTAATCCCTGATCGGCGGTGCCGATCCAGAGCCGTCCAGCCTGATCCTCGCAAATGGCTGAAATCCGATTACTGCTCACCGTGGTTGGATCCTGTGGCTGGTTCAAAAATCGGGTAAATGTGCCAGTTGATGGGTCAAAGCGATTAAGTCCATTGTTGGTACCAACCCAGAGCCGCTTTGATTGATCCTGAAACAGAGTTCCCACCCGGTTACTGCTCAAACTGGTGAGGAGTTGCGGATCATTGCGATAGACCAGAAACGTGTATCCATCATAGCGGTTGAGCCCATCCTGGGTCCCAAACCAGAGAAAGCCTTGCTGATCCTGCCAGATACAGAGGATTGAACTTTGGGAAAGCCCCTGTTCGATTGAGAGGTGGTGAAACTTTACCGGCGGGGTTGGCGGTGTGGCCCAGACCTGAAGCAAGGCCAGGCACAGTGCCAGGACCATGAGCAGACAGCGCAGGCTCAGCTTCAACGTTTGCACAACCATAAACTGGGTCTCGGGAAAAGAAGGAAACCGGAAGGTCAGGAATTGACTTAAGTGGAGGACAGTATAGGGTTACGTGAAATTTTCGCAAGTTTTCGGAACTCTGATATGACCTGGATGCTCGCTTGGTGCGATCCACATCACGGTTGAATTCCGGGGTTGAGACTGGCCGAAAGACGTCCAGGCTTTGATTTTGTCTTCTCAAGACTCAGCAGATTGAATAAGCTCATCTGGTTCATTCTCTCAAACCTGGATACCGCCTCCGTTTTCAGGATCCCAACGCGGCATCGCCTGACCGCACTCCAAAAAATCTGAACCAACTCTATGGAAGCATTATGGATAAGCGCAAATTTGAGCGGTATTTAAAGACCAAGTCAAAGAAAGAATTGATGGCCGAAATTATTCTGCTTTCGAACGAATATGAAACGGTTCAAGAGCATTTTGAGGCCAAAATGCAGGCTGATGCGATTGTTCGGCAATTGAAGCGGTATAAAAAAGCGATCAGTGAAGTATTCAAGGTCCAATCCGTGACAGACCTGCCCAATCTGGAGCTGGTTCAAGATGTCATTACACAGTTTCAGAAATCGGCCAAAACGCCTGAATACATTGCCGAGTTGATGGTCTATGCCCTGGAGGAAAGCGTCAAATTTGCTCGCAAGTTTGGTCCGACAGACGAGTCCTACGCTGAAAAACTTCAGCATTTATACCAGGATACCGTGTTGTTTGTGGAAAAACAGGGAATTGGCAACCACATTGCGCTTCGACTGAAAACCATTGTGGTGCAATTATCAAGTTTGTTTTTTCGGTGGGATTATTTTATTTCGGCCTCAATCGCAAAATATTTCACACGTAGCGAGCTAAAAGAGATTGAGCCGAAGAAACGAGCGAAGGCAAAAACTACGAAAAAGCGATGAGGACGCAGGGCAGGTGGAACGCAAGCCATCGCTCTCGTCCGAAGACGATGCTCTGAATCTTTTCACAAAAATCTATCGGAACATTGCTGCGTCCAACACAAACGAAGTAAGGACGCTGCTGCTTTGAACTGCGTCCTCTTCGAAACCCCTGACCCCTGACCCCGGCTTCAGATTCCTTCCATAAACGACTTGAGTTTGCGACTCCGCGAAGGATGACGCAATTTGCGCAAGGCTTTGGCTTCAATTTGACGAATGCGTTCGCGGGTGACGGCAAAGTGTTTGCCGACTTCTTCGAGTGTATGCTCTGAGCCACCGGGGTCGAGACCAAACCGCATCTTGATGACTTTTTCTTCACGGGGCGTCAGGGTTTTGAGCAGATCATCAATGGTATCGCGCAGCTTCACCAGCGTCAGCGTTTCAGCCGGATTGACAATTGTCCGGTCTTCGATGAAATCCCCCAGGTGCGAGTCGTCTTCTTCACCAATCGGTGTTTCCAGGCTGATGGGTTGCTGGGCGATTTTCATGATTTTGCGCACTTTGGAAAGTTCGATTTCCATGCGCTGGGCGATTTCTTCGGGTGATGGCTCGCGCCCGAGTTCCTGCACCATCAGCCGTGAGGTTTTAACCAGCTTATTGATGGTCTCGATCATATGCACCGGGATGCGGATCGTTCGGGCCTGATCGGCAATCGCGCGGGTGATGGCCTGGCGAATCCACCAGGTCGCATAGGTTGAGAACTTATACCCTCGCTGGTATTCAAACTTGTCAACGGCTTTCATCAACCCCAAATTGCCTTCCTGGATCAGGTCCAGAAACGCCAGCCCCCGGTTGGTATATTTCTTGGCAATTGACACCACCAGCCTCAGATTGGCTTCGATCAACTCACGTTTCGCATAACTGGCGGTTTGTTCGCCGCTGAGTGCTGCCTGATAGGTGCGTTCAATTTCAAGTGCGCTGGAATGGTGGGTTTCTTCAATGGTGGCCAGTTTTCGTTCAACCGCCCGGAGTCGTTTCCGAAGTCCTTTTTCGTCGCCACCTTCGACCTGTTCTTCAACCTGTTGTTGCAACGAGCCAATTTCAAGCCGGGTCCGGCGAACTTCAATCGCCGTTTTCGCCAGTCGGGCCAGCAACAGTTCGAGGATATTCTGGGTAAATTCAATGTTGCGAATCATTTTGGCCAGTTGAACCCGTGCCCGGGCATATCGCCGTTTCAGCGACACCAGCAAGGCTGGTTTTCGGGCCACTTCCAGGAATGATTTGCGTAAGCTGAGTACTTCGAGAAAGGTAACCTGAATTTCAGCAATTGATTTGAGGGTTTTGCCGAGCAGCGAATCACTGTCAATTTCGGAAACCTGGGGCGGTGGTGCAATGACCAGTTCTTCTACTTCAAGTTTGGGAAGTTCATTTTCGCCGACTGGTTCTTCGAGATCATCGTCGTCACTGAGGTCATCGTCGTCAGACGCCAGTTCAACTTCGACTTCTTTTGGGGCTGGTTCTGGTGTTTCTGCTTTGGGTTCCAGCTCGGTTTCGACTTCTGACTCATCAAAGAGTTCAGTTTCTGGAATCGCAATTACATCACGGATCGAGAGCTGGCGGGCTTCGAGTTTTTCCCCAATCGCAATGATTTCCTCAGCCACAATCAACGAGCGCGAGAGATTGCGCCGAAATCGAATTCCGCCCTGCTCAATTCGCTTGGCAATGGCGACTTCGCCTTCGCGGGTCAGCAGGGGAACAATCGACATTTCGCGCAAATAGGTGCGCAGTGGATCGTTGAGCCGGTCAGCACCCGCCGAAAGATCAAGTCCCTCGGATTCTTCGTCGTCATAGTCTTCGATTTTCTTTTCATCAATCAGGTCGGTTCCAAACTTATCGGTGGCTTCTGCCTCTCCAAACCGAATTCCTTTGGCGCTGAGAACATCAAACAGGGCCTCAATTTCCTCCGCGGAATTGATCTCAGGCGGCAGCAACTGGTTCAGTTCATCATAGGAGAGATAATCTTTACGCTTCCCTTCAAGGAGTTTATCGAGGTCATCCTGATAGTTTTCGTGAATGGACATAACGTGTTTTGATAGGTACCCAGGTGTTGGTGGTTGGGTGAGAGGCGGTTGCATCAAACAGCCTTCCAATCATCAGTTGAACCGTCTGAACTTTTCAAGTTGCCGGGTAAGTTCAAGCTTCTGCATGGCAAAGTGAGCTGCCTGCTCATGGTCTCCGGCTCGGCTGGAGCGCTCGATTTGGTTTTGAAGCTGTGCCAGGGCCTGTTCCAAATGTTGACGCTCTAAGGCCAGAACCGAATTTTCAAGAATTTCAAATGTCTGTTGAAAGGACTCTTCGTCGGTTGGTGTTTCTATTTCGAGAAAAAGTTCGGCTAAGAGGGATTCCACCTGTTCGTCCAGCAGTGAAGCCGGGTCTTCATCTGAAGGTGCTTCAGGGTCGAAAAAGGGAAGTTCGGTCAATGTGTCGGGTGAGCGTTCTTCACGCTGAAATTGTGTGAGAATAGCGCGTAGCGCGTCATAGTCAATGGCAAGAGATCGTTGATGGGCTTCGCGGATGGCTCGCAGCAATTTTTCACCCATCGGGGTGGTTGAAATCTGGGTTGTTGCTAGCCGCTGGATTCCCCAATCGCACAGTTCCGGCATTGCCAGCAGTGACGAAATCAACCGTCGTTCGACTGGTTTGAGCGACTCTTGCTGTTCAATCCGGCGTTGAGTGGTGGCAATTGTCGTTTGTTGCCCGGAGGCTGCTCTTTTGAGTTCATCCCGGAGCAGGCGGTCATCAATTTTCAACCGGTCAGCAAATAATTCGGTATAAATGGCACGTTCAATCGGTTCCTGGATTCGTCCAAGGTAGGGCAGCACCCGATTGATGACATTGACCTTTCCGACTGGCCGTGAAATATCAAATTCAATGCTGGCCTGGTCGAGCAAGTATTCAATAAATTGCTGTGAACTTTTTAATTGGGTCCGGTATGCCGCTCCACCAAAGGTGCGCACATAGGTATCCGGGTCATATTTGGTGTCAGTATAGGGCAAATGCAGGATGTTGACTTTGAATCCATGCTCAAGAAAGATCTCGATTGAGCGGCGGGTTGCTGCCTGACCGGCTTGATCTGGGTCAAAGTTAATAATCACACGCGGCGAATCCATAAACCGTCGGACCAGCCGGACCTGATTTTCGGTGAGGGCGGTACCGAGCGTTGCCACGACGTTGCGGATGCCTTCCTGAAATGGCAGGGCAAAATCAAAGTAGCCTTCGACCACCACCACAAACCCGAGCCGTCGGATATGTTCTTTCGCCAGTGACAACCCATAGAGGAAATTGCCCTTGGTGTAGACAACCGTTTCCGGGGAATTGAGGTATTTGGGTTCGCCGTCACCCAGGATCCGCCCGCCAAAAGCCACAATTCGCCCCTGGGTATCAATAATGGGAAAAATCAACCGCCCTCGAAACCGATCATAGTGCCCGCTGCCCGATTCTTTGACAGTGACCAGTCCGCTTTTTTCGATTTCACCAACGGTGGCACCCCGACTTTTTAAATATCCACTCATGGCATCCCACCGGTCAGGGGCATAGCCTAACCGGAGCAAGGCGCGTGTTTCGGGGGAAATGGTTCGTGCGGTGAGGTACTCAACCGCACCTTTTCCTTCAGGTTTGGCCAACTGGGTTTCAAAAAACTGGCAGGCCCACTCGTTTAATTCAAGGAGCCGTTCCCGTTCCAGTTCAGCTTCGCGGGCCTGGGGCGTGAACTCGCGTTCCGGCAACGTGATGCCGCATTTCTGAGCCACAATTTTGAGGGCTTCAGGAAAGGGAACGTGTTCGATATTCATCACAAACGAGAACACATTTCCGGCAACCCCACACCCAAAACACTTAAACAGTTGTTTGCCAGGGTGGACATTAAAACTCGGGGTCTTTTCCTGATGAAACGGACAACAGGCGATATAGGCCGCCCCACGCTTTTTGAGCGCCACATAATCCGCAACCACCCGAACAATATCGGCTTGCGAGCGAATTTCATCAACGACACGTTGCGGATAATTCATTTGGGCGCACCCTTCGAATGAAGAATGAAGAATGAAGAATGAAGAATGAAGAGTGAAGAATGAAGAAATCCTGGTCCTTAGTTCTTGGTTCTTGGTTCTTCGTTTTTCTTTGAAAGTGTTGATTCCTAAGCACCAAGCACCAAGCACCAGGTACCAAGCACCAGGCAATTCTCAATTCTTCATTCTCAATTCTTCATTCTTCATTCTCAATTCTCAATTCTTCATTCACTGGTTTCATCTTCGGTTGGTTCACCAGCCGCAATATTGGGTTCGGTCAGCGGCAGTTCGATGGTAATGGGGCAGTGATCTGAAATGCGGTCTTTGGTGACATCGTTAATTTCAGCCATAGTCTGCGGGAAATGGGGTGCAAATTTATAG
>CAZXCE010000035.1:0-26483 GCA_964639175.1 uncultured Clostridia bacterium | reverse complement strand
GATAAGGAAAGCTTGTGGAGTAGGAATCGATTGACTTATACAAGATCCCAAAAACGGCCAGAAAGGATTTCTTTGGCCGTTCTTTATTGCCGGAGGTTCCTATGTCAAAAAGTGGATCTGGAATGCGTTTCAAAAACCGCCCCGCCGTTCGAGCACAGGTCACCAAACAACGAGTCAAAGCGACACCGCCCCAGTCACCCCACCGACCTTCATTGAAAAAACCCAAACCCCAGGATCAAACTACCCACGAAATCACCCATGAATAAAGAATTTTTCAAGACCTATGGCTTGATCTTGTTTTTGACAGTTGTCGCTTTTGGGATTGCCTTTCAGTTTGCTGAACCAGCGCCACCACGCAAAGTCGTGATGGCAACGGGGCTGGAAAGCGGCGCTTATTACAAGTTTGCCCTCCGGTATCGAGATTATTTTGCCCAAAATGGGATTCAGCTTGAGGTGCTGCAGACTTCGGGTTCAGTCGAAAACCTGGAACTGCTCAAAACCCACGGCAAAGGCGTGGATATTATCTTTGCCCAAACTGGAACCGGGGATCCGGCTTCCACCCCTGACTTTACTTCGGTGGCAAGTGTTTTTTATGAACCGCTCTGGGTGTTTTATCGGGGGGAACAGCCGATTCAGCGACTGGTGGAATTGAAAGGGAAACGAGTTGCGGTGGGGGCGGAAGGAAGCGGCACCCGGATGGTCTCGCTGAAAATCCTGTCTGACAATGGTTTAACTGTCGCCACAACCCAAATTCTTCCGCTTGGAGGAAATCAGGCGGCAGAGGCTTTAAAAACCAGTCAAATTGATGCGGCCTTTTTTGTCGGCGCGCCAGAAGCCCCGGTCATCAATGATTTGCTGCGGTCCGAAGGCATCCGGTTAATGAATTTTGAACGCGTCGAAGCCTACAAAAGCCGCTATCGCTATTTTTCCAGCGTCATTCTGTATGAGGGCGTGGTGGATATGCAGAAAAACATTCCAGCCGAAGACGTGGTCTTGCTGGCGTCAACCGCCTCAATTGTCGTTCGAGAGAATTTCCACCCGGCGCTGGTCAATTTGTTGTTACAGGCCGCCAATGAAATTCATCGCAAAGAAACTGGAATGCTTGAAAGAACCGGTCAGTTTCCGTCGTCTGACTTTATTCAATTTCCGCTCAATGACGAAGCGGTGCGGTATTTCCGATTCGGACCGTCATTTCTAACCCGCCATTTGCCGTTTTGGGCCGCCACGGCGGTTGACCGATTGAAATTTGTGCTCCTGCCGTTGTTGACGATGTTGATTCCTCTTCTGCGAATTGCCCCGCCGATTTATGCCTGGCGAACCCGCCGAAAAATCTATACCTGGTACGGCATGCTCATTGCCCTTGAAAACAAAGTGGTGAATCCTGAGCAAAACCAGGATTTCGCCCAGATTTTAGTTGAACTTGATGACCTGGAGCGCGAAGTCGCCAAAATCGTGGTGCCGCTTTCCTACACCGACGAAGTATACAACTTGCGCCTGCATATCCGGCTGGTTCGGGAAAAAGCGATGGAACAGCGAACAAAAAGCGAGTAGTCAACCCATCCGATCAAGGCTGTTTCGAGAATTCCAGCATTGTTCACCACAGAGGACACAGAGGGACACAGAGAAAACCCAAGACAAAAATATTCTCTGTGATCCTCTGTGTCCTCTGTGGTGAGTTTCTGTTTCGGTTCAAACCAACCTCTCAGGAACGGCTAATCTCCGGTCGCGGCAGCGGCCAGTGGCACCAACCCCCGGCGTTCCAGTTCGCGCAGGATCCTGGCGGCACTTTCCTCAATCGTTTCCCGGTCGGTTTCAACCGTGACTTCGGGGGAATGCGGGGCTTCATACGGGTCAGAAACACCCGTAAAGCTCTTGATTTCACCAGTTAGTGCTTTCTTATACAGCCCTTTCACATCTCGTTCGATCAGAGCATCGAGTGAACATTTGACATAGACTTCGAGAAATTCAGCCCCGTTCTGCTCAATATCAGCCCGGACTTCGTTGCGAATATCGCGATATGGCGAAATCGCGGCTGAAATGACGCCAACTCCGTTGCGCGCCAGCAGGCGACAGACAAAGCCAATGCGGCGGATGTTGGTGTCGCGATCTTCTTTCGAGAACCCAAGTCCTTTTGAAAGATGGGTTCGCACTTCGTCACCATCCAGCACTTCAAGCCGGATCCCACGGCTGGCAAGTCGTGAAACCAGAACGCCGGTTAAGGTTGTTTTTCCAGCTCCCGAAAGTCCGGTAAACCAAATCGTAAATCCTTTTTGTTGACTCATTGTTTTCTCCTAAAAAAAAAAGTAGTGACTCCACGAAACCCTTTGAAAATGAAAGTTTTATTTTTCGTCTATTTCGTGGTTTGTTGTTCTGAAATTCTGAATCTTTAGCGATGTAATCCGCATTCCGTTTTTTCCGTACCGCGCCAGCGACCAGCCCGCGAATGCTCCCCGATTTGAACCGGTGTGGTGCAGGGCGTACAGCCGATGGATGGATAGTGTTGATCGTGCAGCGGGTTATATGGAATTTTGTGCTTGAAGATAAATCGCCACACCTCCTGACTCGTCCAGGTTGCCAGCGGATTGATTTTGATCAAATCAAATTTTGAATCGAATGAAACAATTGGGCTGCTGGCTCGGGTGACTGATTGATCCCGGCGAATCGCTGTCACCCAGGCGCGCAAATCGGAAAGGGTTTCAACCAGTGGCTCGATTTTTCTCAACTGGCAGCACCGGTTTGGCTCACGCTCCCACAGTTGGTCACCGTGGAGCCGGGCCTGGGCATCAACTGACAGCCGCGAAGCCCGCCGTTCAATCTGGACGCCATACCGGGCTTCAAGTTTTGCTTTGAGTTCGTAGGTTTCAGGGAACAGGAGCCCGGTGTCGAGGTAAAACATCCGAGCCTTGGGATTGATTTGGGCCAGCATATGCACCAGGACGCACCCTTCGGCCCCAAACCCGGTGGCCAGCGCCACCTCCTGACCGAATTCTTCGAGGGCCCATTCCAGAATTATTTCCGGAGTTGCCGATTCAAACTGAGCCGAAACGCGGGTTAATTCAGCTTCCGTCAATTCAGAAGTCAATTCAAACGTTGCGTTTTCCATATTTTGTAGTTGTTTCTATTCTGAGAAAATGTATCCACGCAATACAGCGCACCACATCAAAAAAAATCAAAAAGGCCAAACAGACTGAATAATTTCAAGTGTTTTTGGTTGGCGAAACCAGGGATACGGCCCCTTGGGTTTCAGCCAAAAATGCAAATTGGGCTGGCTGATTGACCGGAAACCAGTCAAGCTGAGCGTGCAGACTGACCACATCACCAATCACAATCACGGCTGGTTGTTTCATCTGGGCCCGTTCGGCGGTCTCGGCAATCGTTTCCAGCGTGCCAATGACCTGTTGCTGGCCATCGTACGTTCCCCATCGGATGACAGCGACGGGGGTGGTCGCTGGGCGGCCTGCGGCGATAAATTCAGCCACAATCGAACGCAACTGAGCCATTCCCATCAAAACCACCACGGTGTCAGCTCCGGCGGTTTCTGCGATGAGTGTTTCAGAAATAGCCCCATCACCGGCCCGGGCCCCACTCACAACCGCAAATGAAGACGAAAGCCCGCGATGCGTCAGCGGAATTCCCGCATAGGCTGGTGCCGCCAGCGCCGAACTGATTCCCGGAACGATTTCAAAGGGAATGCCGGCTGCCTGGAGCGCCAGGGCTTCTTCGCCGCCACGTCCAAACACAAACGGATCACCACCTTTGAGCCGAACAACACGTTTTCCCTGCCGGGCCTGGTCAATCAAAATCTGGTTGATTTCAGATTGGGGCGTTTGGCGACCGCCGCCAATTTTCCAAACCGGAATGGATTCGACATTCTTACGGGCATATCGGAGCAATTCGGGGTTCACCAGATAGTCATACACAATGACATCACACTCAGCCAGCAGGTCTCTGGCTTTGATCGTGAGCAGTCCCGGATCACCCGGCCCGGCTCCGACCAGAAACACGGTTCCGTGCGGTGCCCGATAGGCGGGAAAATTCGGTGTACTCCAGCCTTCAGCCGCATTGATCCGATCAATCGAAGCGTCAATGACCGACTCGTGACCTGACAGCGGTTCTGAAATGGTACATGTCACATCTGGATGGTTTTTCGCCGCTTCCGCAACTTCACGTGGTAAATCGCCTCGGGTATGACGACCTGGTGACAGGAAATAGGGATGAACTGTGATGTGGTGAGCGCCCTGCGCCACCAGACTTTCAAATCCCTGGGCAATGGTCGGATGGGTAATTTCCAGAAAAGCGGCTTCGACCAGATCATACCCGCCACGCTCGCGGATCCGTTCGGCGGCGGAAATAACGTCCAGATTGGCTTCTTCGCGTCGGCTACCGTGGCCGACGACCAGGATGGCGTGTTGAATTTGGTGGGTCATAACTCAGGGTTCAGGGTTCAGGGTTCAGGATTCAGGGTTCAGGGTTCAGGGTTCAGGGAAATACAATTTCTTCAATAATTTAGCCTCCCCGTAATACGAGGACTTCATTGCAAAATGGTATAATTCCTCAAACCCTGAACCCTGAACCCTGAACCCTAATTGGTATTCCAGTGGTCATCAGGTAGTTAGTACCGCTTGTTCCTCAATACTGCCCAGGTGTTCGAGTTCTTCCAGGCTGTGGCGGGAAATGAATGCCTGAAAACTTTCCGCCGGGCTGATGCGATGGGCCAGATAGTCGCGAACCACCCGTTCGAGGTAATACTTGACTTCTTCAGCCGCAACTTTGGTGGACAATTCCTGTCCAAACCGATAGTCATTGCCTAAATGACCGCCCAGAAAAACGCGAAACGCTTCGATTTTCCCGGCTGGGGTCACGATGTGATCTCCGACCAGACCGACATCACACACCTGATAATGGGCACAACTGTTCGGACATCCAGTGACGCTGATTCGCAACGGAACTTTCATCTCAGGCACGGTCGCCTCAAGGTATTCAATCAATTCCGAAGCTCGCGCCTTGGTTTCAACCACGGCCAGCTTGCAAAAGCGTTTCCCGGTACAGGCGATGGTTCCAGTTCGAAAAACTGACGCATTGGTAAATAACCCAAGCGCCGCCAGTTCGTGTGAAAGTGACTGACTGGCCTGTTCCGGTACATCCAGCACGACCAGATTTTGGGTGGTGGTGAGCCGGATGCGATTGCTGCCATAGCGTTTGGCAATATTGGCCAGGGCAATCATTTCAGTTCCATTGAGCCGTCCGCGTTCGGTTGCCGCACCAGCGTAGTGGAGTCCAGCTTGCTTTTGAGCCCGGATCCCAATGTGGGCCCGATTGGCATTGACCGGGATGGCTGGCGCTTCGCCGTCTGTAAGCTGGCGACCCAGCCGGGCTTCAAGTTCCTGCCGAAACCGGGCTGGCCCCCAGGCTTCGAGCAAAAACTTGAGCCGCGCTTTATGGCGATATTCACGAAAGCCGTGATCACGGAAAATGGCACAAACCTGAGCTGTTACTTCAACCGCTTCTTCTGGAAAGACATGCACACCAAGCCGGTCGGCAAACCGCTCTTTTGAGCCAAGCCCGCCGCCAACCCACAGGTCAAATGCAACTCGACCATCTGGACGGCGCACCGCAATCAGCCCGACATCATTGATTTCGTGGCCAGTGCAATACTGTGAGCAGCCGGAAACCGTTATTTTGAACTTTCGTGGCAGATTGGAATATTCGTGGTTATCGAGAAAATAGTGATGGATTTGCTCAATAATTGGTTCGGCATCAATCAGCTCGCTGGAATCAATTCCGGCCAGCGGGCAGCCGGTTACATTGCGGGTGATGTCGCCGCAGGCACCTGAAGTCGTTAACCCTACACGACGTAACTCCTCAAAAATGGCGGGCACGTCTTCGATGCGAATGTAATGAAATTGTAAATCCTGGCGCGTTGTAACATCACCAGTATTTTGTCCATACCGAACCGAAAGCTGCCCCAGCGTTGCCAGTTGTTCAACCGTGAGTGTGCCATTGGGAATTTTGATGCGGAGCATGAAATACCCATCTTCCTGTGGACGTTGGGTATACAGGCCATACCATCGCAGCCGCACGTCAAGGTCATCTGGATCAATTGCGGTAAAACCTTCTTTGGCATACCGCAGCAGGTCATCCAAACAATCAAGGGCATCACGTTCACGTTTCACCTTTTCGGCGCGGGTTTCTTTCTTTGCCACGGCAACCTCCTTTTGGAATGAAGAATTGAATGAAGAATTGAGAATGCAGAATGAAGAATGAAGAATTGAGAATGCAGAAACCTGGCTCTTGGTTCTTCTTCGAAAGTATTGATTTCCAACCACTAACCGCTAACCACTCATATTTTCTTCATTCTTCATTCTCAATTCTTCATTCGGCTCAGGTTCTTCATTCTCCGACTGAGATCAGTTCTTCGAGTTCGGCGTTTTTTTCAATTTTTCCCAACGGAATTGCACTCCAGGCTCGTTCGTGCAGGAAAAAAACAATCACCTTGATAATGGTTTCGCCTCCGGCAACGCTCAGTGCCAGTAGCCCTTTTTGAGTTGCACCAAAGACAATTCCTCCGGTAATCATTGAGGAAATAAGTCGGTAACTCACTGCTTTCATAAGACTTCTGTAGTGTGTTTCCATACAAGTGAAAGAAGTTGACAATCAAACAAAAGGGGTTTTTTTTAAGCCTTCGAAATGAAAACTTATGTGCCGTTTGTCAGCGGCAACAACACCAGGTGGACTTTTGGGCTCGTCCGTGCAACAGCATCCTGATTTGGCTCATAGAGAATACTTCCTGAACGAAAAAACCTCGTGCTTTGAAGAAGCGCACGAGGTCAACACAGGTATCGTCGGGCGGTTCTTTAGCACTTTTTAGCGTGGAGCAAGTAACCATAAATCACCACGTAGAAAAATTTTGAAAACAATCAACTGCGAGCTGTCAATATAGTGACGATTTTGTACAGTATAGTTTCAATAACGTCAACTCTTTTTTCCTGAAGGTTTCAATTGAACGCGATATCAAGCCGTCGCACTCCGAAAAAAGAATGGAAGAAATTCAGGTTGCTTCCTGTCTAAAAAGATTCTCGTCAATTCAGGCTGACACAATTCCCAATAAAATATTAGACCTTATCGGAGATAATACCATTTTGGGCTGAGGGTATCGGGCTAATGGCTGAGGGAAATACAATTCTTTCAATGATTTAGTCTTCCCGTAATACGAGGACTTCATTGCAAAATGGTATAAAACCGGGGCCACTGAAAAAAGGATGGCGTCAAGTCAGTACCACCCGCGTGAGCGGGTGGGTTGCCAATGAGAGGAAGCTCTACTTTTGGCAAATGGTTAACTCCGACAATGTCTATTGATCAAATACTGGAGAGGGATATGACATCCTTTGTGACTACCGTTCGCTCACTTTTGCTTGTTTCAGCGCTGATTCTTTGCTCAATGGTGTCGGTGACGGCACAAGAACCATTGGAACTTGACGTTACCAAATACGGAGTCGTTTACCGAATTCCAGAGATGGATCAGGTAAAGGTGCACCGCAACCTTCAATATGGGTCTATTGGAGGTAGCCCAAAACATTTCGATCTCTACCTGCCACCTCAAACCAGGCCTTCGGAATTACTTCCGGTGATTGTGTTTATCAACGGTGTTGGTGATTTCGGCGACAATAAGGTGAAGGATTGGGCCATCTATGTGGATTGGGGCAAACTGGCTGCCGCAAAAGGGTTTGCCGCCATCAATTTCGAAACTGACCGTGAACGTGTCGGTGAGTCAATTGCGGCAGTATTTACCTACCTTGACCAGCATGGGAAGGAACACGGGATTGACGCAACGCGAATCGGCACCTATGCCTGTTCGGCCAATGTTGGGCAGGCACTCCCTTACCTGATGGGAACGCCAGTCAAGGGTATTCGGGCGGCGGTGATTTATTATGGTGCGGCGCAGGTTGAATCAATTCGGACTGATTTGCCTGTGATGCATGTGCTGGCGGGACGAGAAAATCCAAACTCGCTTCAGTTCCAACGCCGGCTTCTGGACCAGGTTCGCGCCAAACAGGCGCCCTGGGCGATGATCGAGGCCCCGACGCTTCCACACGCTTTTGATGCGGTTCATTATGGTGAAGACAGTCGTCGGATCATTCACCAGACACTGGCTTTTTGGGAAAGTCATTTACAGCCGTTGCCAGCACCTCCTCCGGCCAAAGCCGGTCAGGAAATTGTCGAATCATTCTATGCCAACGACTCGGGCAAAGCCGCGCGGCTGCTGTCAGAGGCGGTGAAAACGTACCCGAATCGCGCCGACGTGTGGGCACAACTGGGACGGGCTCACCAGAATACCGGAAATTTCCCTGAAGCCGAAAAAGTGCTCCTGAAAGCGGCTGAACTTGAGCCGACGAACGCTGGAACCCTTCGAACCCTGGGTCTGGTTCAGGAGCGCCAGCAAAAGTATGCAGAAGCCTCCAAAACGTTTCAGCGGGCGGTTGAACTTGGCGGCAACGACGGGATATTGCTGGCCACCTATGGCACCTGTCTGATTTATGAAAAGAAATATGAAGCTGCGGTTGAGAAGCTTGAGCGGGCGGTTCAGTTAATTCCCCAAAATCCAGCCTTTTCTTACAATCTCGCCTGCGCCTATGCCCGATTAAACCAGAAGGAAAAAGCATTGAGCGCGCTTGAACAGGCGGTACGGACGGGGTTCCGCGACAAATCAGGCATGCTGGCTGATCCAGATTTGGAAAGTATTCGGTCAGACACAAAGTTTCAAAGCCTGGCAAATTCGATTGGAACGTAAAGATTTAGAAAGCAAATTCCTTCATCATTTGTTCACCACAGAGGACACAGAGGAACACAGAGGGAAATCAATCGCCCTCGCCTCTGTGTCCTCTGTGGTGTCGCCGGGTTTTCTGCAAACCGACTTGCAAGCTGGTGACACCTGGGCGAAACTGCGGGCGTTCAACTCTTCAAACGTTCGTTCAATCAACTGTACATTATGAGTTCAAATCCATTACCACCTTCATCAGCCAATTTAACCACAGAAGTCGCCACGCTCGGCGGTGGCTGTTTCTGGTGCCTCGAAGCTGTTTTCGATCAACTTCAAGGCGTGCTTCACGTTGAGTCGGGATATTCGGGCGGGACCGTGGAAAATCCAACCTATATGCAGGTTTGCGCTGAAATTACTGGCCACGCTGAAGTGATTCAGGTCACCTTTGATCCGACCTCCATTTCATTCCAGGAAATCTTGCAGATCTTTTTTGTTATCCACGACCCAACCACATTAAATCGGCAGGGCGCTGACATCGGGACTCAATACCGGTCAGCTATTTTCTATCACTCTGCAGCGCAAAAACAGATTGCCGAAACGATGATTCAGGAGTTAAATGCGGTTGGGGTTTATGACAGACCGATTGTTACTGAAGTGACTGCGTTTACCCGGTTTTTTGAAGCTGAGCCGTACCATCAGGAGTACTTTGTCCGCAACCCGGCTCAGGGGTATTGCCAGTTTGTGGTGTCGCCCAAAGTAGCCAAATTCCGCAAACTGTTTGCCGAAAAACTAAAGACCTGAATGCCTCCTTCGGTGGTGAAAAAACAGGGCCATCCACAAAACCCCGGTTTCGTGGACGGCCCTGTTTCTGTTTGCAAAGGAGATTTTCTGGCTGAATGATCAATTTATTGCTTTCAAATCCGCTTCTGTTGTTGTTCCTGGTGGCTGCAATTGGGTATCCACTTGGCAAGCTGACGATTCGGGGCACCAGTTTGGGGATTGCCGCTGTGTTGTTTGTTGGGATTGCCTTTGGCTCATTGCACCCCAATCTCAAAGTACCTTCGATTTTGTATGAACTTGGCCTGGGTCTTTTTGTGTACACCTTGGGACTGAGCAACAGCGCCGCTTTTTTTACTTCGCTCAAACGTCGCGGATTGCGTGATAATTTTCTGATTGCCAGCGGGTTGATCCTTGCCGTTGGACTCACGGTTGCCATTCACAGGTGGTTTCACTTAAAGGTGTCGCTGACAGTCGGACTCTTTGCCGGCAGCCTGACCAATACCCCTGCCCTGGCCAGTGTCCTTGAAACCATTCGAACCTCAGTCCCGAAAGAAACGCTGACCCAAATGTTGACCGAACCGGTGGTCGGGTACTCGATTGCCTATCCAATGGGAGTGGTTGGCATGATTTTGGTGATGCTGGTACTGCAAAAAATATGGAAAATTGATTATGCCGCCGAAGCCTTAACCCAGCATGAGTTCCAAACCGGCGGTGAAAAACTCTGCAATCAGACCATTCGAGTGACCAACCCGAACGCGGACCATCAAACGCTCAAGGCACTGGAAGATGAATTTCCCAGTCTGGTGTTTGGCCGAATTAAACACGAAGCTTCACAATCGCTGGCAACACCTGAAACTCGACTCCATCTGGGCGATTTAGTCAGTGTGATCGGAAGTCCAGACAGTGTGGCGCAGGTCACACAAAAACTGGGCGAAGCCACCACTGTTCATCTGGAACTGGATCGAAGCCGGTATGATTTCCGACGGGTGTTTGTCTCCAATCACGACGTTGCCGGCCACCGACTGGCTGATTTGAACCTGATGCACCAGTTTGGGGCAATTGTAACCCGCATCCGCCGGGGCGATATTGATTTGATTGCCCAGGATAACACTATTTTAGAGCTTGGTGACCGGGTGCGGGTCGTTGCCGACCGGGATCACCTTGATGCCGTGTCAAAATTTTTTGGGGACTCGTACCGTGAATCAAGCGAGGTTGATATTTTGACGTTTAGCCTTGGACTGGCTCTGGGGTTATTTGTTGGCACGATTCCGATTCCAGTCAGCGATGATATCAAAATCAAACTTGGCCTGGCCGGAGGCCCGCTGGTTATCGCGCTCATTTTGGGAAAACTGGAACGCACCGGGCCGCTGGTGTGGGTGCCACCCTTTAGCGTCAGTCAGGCAATTCGTCAAATTGGACTGGTCATTTTTCTGGCTGGTATCGGAACCCACGCCGGGTATTCCTTTGTCTCGACGTTGACCAGTGGTGGTGGTATCTGGCTATTGCTGGCTGGGACGCTGATTACCTGTACTGTGGCATTGGTCGTACTGGTGGTCGGGTACAAGGTATTGAAAATCCCTATGGGGTTATTAATTGGGATTTTATCGGGGATGCAGACCCAACCGGCTTTGCTTGGGTTTGCCCTTGAACAAACCAAAAACGATTTGCCCAATATTGGGTACGCATCGGTGTTTCCGGTGGCCACGGTCCTGAAAATTATCCTGGTTCAGGTTCTGTTTGCCCTGTTATCACACTAACGCCGCATCCCGGCGGCTCTCAAAATAAAAAGGAGGCGACCACCTCGCCTCCTTGTCCCGTTTTGGGGTGAAACCTTCACACAAGCAAAAGCTAAGGAACTGGAAAAATTGGAGTTCCTTGACTTCTGAACCCGAGTCCCTGATCCCAAACTGTTATGACTCAGAACCTGTGACCGTGGCCGCATTGTTGAGGAATTCATCCAGAAAATCTTGTGAAACACGAAATGTTCGAATCTTCACCTGTTCGCGGTTCTTGGGTGAAATTCCCACCAATGCTGCCAGTGCTGCCCGATTGGCCGCCCGGTTGAAGTAGGTATAAATTCGAACCTTTCCTTCGGGTTCAACAAATAAAACCAGGAGGTCGGTTGAATCTTCAATAAAACTGACCGGGCAAATATTTAACTGCCGGGCCTGATCAATTTCAAGAATTGATGCCAGGCGAGGATCAAATTTCAGCGAAGCCAAGTCAATTTTTTCTGAGGTCAACCGGGTCCGTTTTTCAACCTGGATTCCGGCGGCGGCGAGTTCTTCATTGGTTCGTCGGTGGCGCTTATGCGTTGGATTCCTGACTGCGTTTGAAACTAGAGTTGACCACTCGAAGCCTGGTTCATCGGTCTCGGTGACTGGCTCAACCGGAAGTGATAGTTGAACCGGAGCTGGGTGAGCTGCCGCTTCTCTACCTGGCTGGTCAGGTTCTGGCGCCACAGATGGTTCTGACTCAGGTGCCGCCGTTTCCGGGATGACTGGTTCAGTTGAAACTGGAGGGAGGTTTGATACGGCACGGTTGAGGATTTGTGCGGCATCGCCAAAAAAAGATTGGATTGCCTCAGCCACTCGGGGTTCAATCGGGTGAATGCGTTCGCGTTGGGTGAGATATCGGGCAACCAGCAACTGAGTTTCATCGAGCGAGAGTAAAAACCGTACCCCTCGATGATTTTCACGGTCTGCAAACCGGTCATATTCAAACACCAGATCGATCTGAGTTTCCCCAACCAGGACTGGAATTGTGGTGCGGACAACTCCAGTATACGTTGCCGATACGGGTGGGGCTGTTATGGGGGATGGCGGCATCACAGGTGGAGGCGCTGGCAATGGTTGCCTTGTCACCGCGGGTTGAGACACGGGTGGCGGCTGGACTGGGGGCTGGACTGGGGGCTGGACTGGGACCGTCACCGGTGAAACGCTCACTTCTGGTTCAATATCAGCCCTGGGCACTGATGGTGTATCAATGATTCGCTCCTGGCCTGGCTCAATCTTTAGTCCCGGTGTGTCAGGAGTGCGAGCCACCTCAACCGATGGCTCAGGTCTTTGAAAGGCAGGGGCCGGTCTGAATTCGCGATTTATCTGCCTTTCGGGTGAAGGCGGTCGCTGGCGAAACCGGTCCTTTTCGGTATCTGGCTCTGGTTTCTGGGACAACTCAGCCAGATGGGTTTCCAGATACTGGAGTTCAGAAAACTGAGGCAGGATATCAAGCACCGATTCAAGTTGCGGTGGTGACAATTTCTTGAGTTGATTCTTGATAAGCGGGGAAACATATCGAAACTGTTTTTTGATTGCCTGAAACAGCAGTTCTTTGAGGTCATACCAGGTCATTTGTCGGTTTGGATCCTGGTCTTTGGGGAAGGGTGGTTTTTTATAATTCATAAAGGTAAGTTTGAACGGATCAACGTCGTTTGTGAAATGAGCCGGTGATTCTCAGCATTCGTGAGACTGTTCAGGTAGGGCCAGAACCAAAACCAGTTTGAAAACCAGGAGGTTGGGATCAATTTCTCTGATCTGAGAAAAACTGGCCACATCCGACCGCTTTTTACCACCTGAAATCCTTCGTACAACCAGGATTTGCTGAAAATATCCTGACGGAAACGTATTGTACCCAAAGTAGGATAAAATGATAGAAAAGAAAAACCAGGTAAGCTGTAATCTTCCAAACAAATGACGACTTGAGCAATTTTTCCTGACACACCTGATTTGGGCCACAAGTTGGAACCCTGTTGAGTCTGAAAATTCTGATTACCCGCAGTGATTCAAAGACCTGAGCCCCTGGGCATCACAAGACAGGTTGTACAAAGAATTAGAAAAGGCGTATTTGGACATAAAAACGGGTTCAAGCCTGACAAAGTACTTCCAGTTGAAGTATTTGTCCAGTCCTGAACCCGTACTGTCACATCAGTTCATTCCCCTCAGCCTGGATTTGGGCGGAGGCGATTAATTTACACCGCACGCCGTCCAGGTCGCCGCAACCGCATTATATTCGGCGCTGGTGGTGCCACCAAACAGGTCGCGTGCCGCATTGAGCGTCGCTGTACGTGCCGCCGCATAATTGGTCCCAGAGGTCATATAGACGGTGAGGGCCCGATACCAGATTTTCTCGGCTTTGGCCCGAGTGATTCCCGTTACACTCATCCCTGAGGTCCGGTTGGTACCGCCTTCCGACAGCAGGTAGAAAAAGTGGTTGGCCAGACCCGACGAGTAATGCACATCCATTCCACTGGTATACTGGGTGTAGTGGTCAATTGAAGCACCATCGCCGCGTGGGTCACTCATACTGCGCAGCCAGCCACGGGTGGTTTTGGTGATTTCTTCGCCGATCAGGTAGTCACCGGGGTCATTTGAATTGGCGGCATAAAATTCAGTGCAGGTGCCAAAAATGTCTGAGGTGGCTTCATTTAATCCACCAGATTCACCTGAGTACACCAGTCGGGCCGTTTTGCTGGTTACGCCGTGGGTCATTTCATGCGCTGCAACGTCAATTGAAACGAGTGGCGAGAACGTATTGCCATCGCCATCACCATAGGTCATACAAAAACAACTATCGCTCCAGAAGGCATTATTGTATCTGCGTCCATAGTGAACACGGCTGTATCCGCCCTGACCGTTATTGGCAATTCCATTGCGACCATGCACGAATTTATAGTAATCAAAGGTCTTGCCAGCACCATAATGGGCATCTACGCCAGCGCTGGAGGGGTCGGCATTGACACCACTTCCCCAGGTATTGTCAGTATCGGTAAATACCGTGCCGGTGCCTAAAAACCGACCTTTCAGGTCTGATGTGTAGTGGCTGCCCCGGACCATATCGCGGAGTTCAAATTTACCCGTAATCGAATTGGTGCTGATCGGTACGACGCCGGAATACAGGCTTCTCCCAGAGCCGGTCGCCGTGGCCGTCTCAAGGTTGTCATAGCTCCAGGTTATTTTCCCAGATTTGGCATTGATGAAATAGACCGTTGCCGCCGGGGTTTCACTGGCAATATCAACCAGTTCCGTTCGATAGGTAAGCACATACTTTCCGTCTTTGGGCAGAATCATCAGTTCGGCGGTTGGTGGTTCGCTTGGAAATTGACCGAAGTGCTCACTGGCAATGGTGATGGCGTCGTTTGGGGTCAGACGGGGTGTGGTTGAAATATTGATCCCGGCAAAATAATCTCCAGTAATACTGGCCAATGACCCATCCGCCTGGAAGTGGGTGATCAGTTCGCCCTGGAACACCTTCACGCCCTGGTGGGTTTGATCCAATCGGACGTGAGCCATTTGTAACTGATCGGCAAATGATTCACGCAGAGCAAATTCCTCCTGAGCACTACGAATACCAGGCACGCGGGCCTGGAGCAGGTCAAAGCTGACAGTCTGAGCGTGGGTAATGGCGGCTTTTTGGGCCGGGCTCAACTCAGCTTCAGCCACCTGATCATTCTCGATGGATGTGGAGTCGAAGGATGCGGTAGCTTCTGATTTTTGGGACTGGGCCTGTCCTGGCTGAATGGCCACCATGGGCGCCATTGCCATCAAAACCATGGCGAACAGTAAAATTCGGCGTCTTTTCATAAGTATGAGGTCTCTCTATCCTTTGCGATGTGTTGTGAAGGCCAAAAAACGATTCTTTCACCTGTGAGCAGGTATCTGGCGGTGAAACGGGCGGCCTGGGTTCCACCCAGGTCGGCAAGTGATTTGAAGAATGATGACTTTGCTCTCCCCGCCTGCACCGGGCTGAAACTGGTTCAGGGTGCTGGTGTGAGATTGTATGTGGTTGATGCCCCACATCTACCATGCCAGCTCCGGTTGATTGGCTGAAATGGTGGTTTTTCTTCCAGGCATCAAGGGCAGATTTGCGAACAAGACAGATGTCTGATTAGGCAGGGGAAGAAAAGGAGACCATCCTAACAAGTGGGGTTCATTGCTGTCAAAGGTTGATGACATTATACAAACCAGACTGAAGGAAGTTTTACCTGCTCATCCACCTTTTCCTGTCTTACCGCACTCCGGCGAGGTTTGCCCATTCACCGGAGGTAAAAAAGCTGGCCCAGTAATAAGGGTGGCGATATTTGGGATCTTTCAGAAGGTTGAGTTGCACATTTCGCAGTGCCAGGCTCCGACCTTCGGCTTTCTTCAATCGCTGGTAATAAGCCCGCATTAATTTGCTGGTGGCAATGTCTGCCACTGGCCAGAGGCTCATCATTTGGGTTTCAGATCCGGCCAGCACCAGGGCCCTTCGCAGGCCATAAATTCCTTCACCAAATTGAATCTCACCCAACCCCGTGTCGCAGGCTGAAAGGACCACCAGTTTGGTACCCCACAAATCAAGACCAGCGGTTTCAAGCGCGGTCAATGTTCCATCATTTTCAGTGTCTCCGCTATGATTGGCGCCTGCAAAAAAGAGGTAGGATCTGGTGAGTGAGCTGGCAATTCTGGATTGTTCAATTTTTTCAGCCTTCGATTGAAGCGTGACTGATCGCGTGGTGGAAGGCTCATCAGGGTCAGGTTGATCCTGGTCAGCATAAAAATAGCCATGGGTGGCAATATGGAGTAGTTCTGGCCGGTGGACCCTCTTGATTGTTTGTTCGGTGGCATCTGCCTGCATTACCAGGGTGGATTGCGGGAAAAGTTGTTTCAGGGATTTTCCTTCCTGCTGGGTGCCTTCCAATCGGGCCAGTTGACCCAGGGTGTGTCCAAACAGGAGCGGGCCTGATCCGGTTCCATAGTCAGGATCAGCCATAATCAGTGGCGGCCCGGTGCTTTCGATTTTGACTTTTAAGCGCAACAAGTCTCGACCACTGGTGAGGTAGGTCAGTAAATAATTCTCAATACAATACTTCCCGTTTTCATCAATCAGCGCGGCAAAAGGCACCTGATTGAGGGCGCCATCTGGCGAAATGAGCAGGTGCCGGGCAGAACCAACCAGCGCCCGAACTGGTTTCAAGATAAGCTGATCCAATTTTTGGGCGGCTTGAAAGAGTTGCTGATCTCTTGCCCGGCGTGTGACTGGAACCTCGTTGACTTTTGTGAGATTCCGGCCAGAGTTTGCCAGCACAATCAACTTTCGAAATTCAGCCGCTGCCCGGTTGATGATCTTATTGTCACCCAGGTCAATGGCTTTTGGGTCTCCCTCATTTTGAAGGACATAGGCTGCAAACCGGTGATTTGGGCTGTCCGGTATCTTGTATGTGGCAAATTCAACCAGGGCACTGTGGGGTGGAATCGCCTTTTGGACAGCTTCGAAGGTGATTGGTTGGAATTGAGCCCGAAATTCCGCGCTCCTGGCACTGATTTGGGCCTCAAGCTGATCAATCGGTTCCCTCCGGTTCTTGATGGCTTCCTGGTGTTTTTGAAGTCCTTCGGTTCCAGCACCTTTCAAAATCAAAGTCGCGAGTTCGCTTTTCTTTTTCAAAAGATCGTCAAACAACACTTTATCTTCAGGGAGGGCTCGCTTTCTGAGTGCCTCAATGCCTTCGGTCATCGCATCAAGTGCGCGTCCTTTACGTCTCAGGAGCGCAGTGAAGGCCATCTGGCAGGCTTTCAAGTTGTTGGGGGCACGCACTAAATGAAAGTAGAGGGATTCACCGGTGTTCCCTAATGACTGGTTGAGGTAGAGCAATTTTTGCTGCTCGGAACCTGCAATCAGGTTCCGGTTTAAATCACGCTCAATGATTTCATTTGATTGGGACAGATTGTCAATGGCTTTGTCAATCTCACCAGCTCCGCTGTATGACTTGGCCAGATTGCGCAAGCAGATGGCCACATTGGGGTGGTCATCACTCAATCTTTTCTGATAAATCGCCAGCGATTGTTCCAGTAAGGAAATCGCCTTACGGTTATGACCCAATGTTAACTGAAGCAAACCCAGGTTGTTGAGCAGTGCGGCGACGGTGGGATGATCAGGACCCAGAATCTTTTGATTTAAGGTCAGGGCCCTTTCAAATAACGGGAGGGCTTTTTCAGGTTCCTTCAGGTTCTGGTAAATCGTAGCCAGATTATTGAGTACAAAAGGAATATTGGGGTGGTCTGGGGGCAGCACCTTTTCAAACATGGCCAAAGCGCGTTGAAACAATGGTTCAGCCGCTCGGAAATCTTCTTTGGAAATGTAGAGTAACCCCAGGGTGCTCAACGTGGCGCCGACATATTCGTGCTCAGCACCATAGATTTTTTCATTGATCGAAACCGCCCGGAGTAACAATGGCTCTGCTCGATTTAAGTCTCCACGGGCACGATACACCATGGCCAGATTGCTGAGTGCCGCTGCGATATTTGGTTCATCAGTTGCCGTGTATTGTTCCCTCACGGCCAGAGCTTTGGCCATGTAGGTTTCAGCTTTGACCAGATCATTGCTGAAAAAATACCCTTTGCCCAATTCATTATACACATCGGCCTGGATTTCTTTGTTTGGGGCCGGCAGGTTTTCCAGAAGAGATCGGGCGCGCTCTTGAATCTGGATTGATTTGGGATAATTTCCGCCCTGTAAGTACAACCCCCCAATTGTGGAAATGGAATAAGCCAGTTTGGAAGCCTCGGTTGGGGCAACCTGGGCGATGCGGTCAGTCAATTCTTTTTCCAATGCTGCCAGCCGGGTGGCATCTCGCTGGGCGAAATAGAGTTCTCCGAGTTTCTCATAGCAATTAAAAACTTCATGGTGATTGCGCCCTAATGCCTTTTCATACGTTGAAATCGCCGCTCGATACATCGGTTCAGCTTTGGTAAATTGCTTTTGTCCTTGCCAGATCAAGGCCAGATTTGATTGGGAGATTGCCAGGTCAGGGTCATTGTCAGCCAGGTATTTTGCCCGGATTGCCAGCGCCTGGGCACAGGCCATTTCTGCCTTTTCCAGATTTTTTTGGTTCAACCAGAGTCTCCCTATCAAATTGTGACAATCTGCGACGGTGAGGGCATCGGCACCCAATTGATTTTGTCTGGTTGAAAGGGCTGAAATGGCAAACAATATTGCTTCTTCAAACTGTGATTGTTTGAAATGGGAAACCGCGTCATAAAAGTCAGCTTGAGCCTGAATCAGAGCCGGGTCCGTTGGGCGACCTGCCCGAATTTCAACCAGTTGGAACGTAAATGGAGTTGAATCAGCTTTCGGGTCAGTCAGTTGAATTTCAATCAGATACTTTCCGGGTAATTTGCTCGACCATACCACTGGCAGGCGGCTTTGGGTGAGGTTTGGGCAGGCAACTTCGATCACTTTTTGTCCGGCTGGATCGGTGACTGTGACGCGCAGATCAACCCCTCGTTGACCCACAACCACCGAGGCAAACTCAGGTTTTTTTATCTCGATTGGAAACGCCTGGTTTTGTCCGCTGACAATTTTTCCATCAACTCTGCTTGTATCCAATCCAGATTGGCGTGTTTGAACTAAAGGCACACTGGGAACTGTCAGGTTGCGAGCCAGGGCCGGTGTTCCTGACCTCGTGATCATAACGACCAGGATCACGGCCAGAACATACCGTTGAAGAGCTGACATATGAATGAAGCTCCAAAAAAGGAGGAGAATGTGGACTGAAAGGGTCGCCGGAGTTGTTTTTCGAGTTTGATGCTTTTTGGGTGAATTTTCCAGTGACCGGCACTGATTTGGTACGGCTTCTTTGGAATTTGAAATTGGCGGTTAGACTGGAAATGAGCGCATCCAGTCAAGTCGCTCCTGGGCCGGGTGTGTGATGGTCTGGGCGAGTTCATCAAGCTGGGTAAACAGTTCCCAGGCTTCGGTTTGGGTTTGGGTCGCCAGGTGTTGCAAGATGGCTTCTTCAAGTTCGGGTGGCCGCTTGCCTTTCCACCAGTTATCCGCCAGCCCAACCAGAAGGTCTTCAAAATCCAGAAGGGCACGGGTTTCGGTTTGCTTCCAGGCGGCGTGGGTCCGGGCAAACCGGGCCAGTTCGGGTGCCACACCAAGGGACATGAGCAGGTCTGGTCCGTGGTCTTCGTGTAATTCACCTGATTGCTGAAGTTCCTGGGGAAAGCGTGCTTTCCCCAAATCGTGAGTCGCGGCGCCAAACAAAACCTGCTCCTGGTCAAATCGTGCCTCTGGAAATAAGTGTGGAAAAGCGAGCACCATCTGGCACGCCACGTCGTGGACCAGTGTCAAATGAGCCACCAGCCGAGATGGAGCGTTGAGCGTTTCGCAAAGCCGGGTCGCTTTTTCAGGCAGCGCGTGATGAACAAAGTTTGGCAAAGTAAGTGGTGGCATTGTATTTCTCAGAGTTCATGGCGTAGGCGCATACCATTTGGGGGATGAAATCACCGTATGACGACGACGCTAAATTATTGAAAAATTGTAGTTTCTTTCATTTTTAGCCCGATACCCTCAGCCCAAAAAGGAGAAACCAATCTTTTAATCATCCGGCAAGAGGAATCAAATATACTTGACACAAAACTCCAAAGCCCAACACTTAAACCCGGAACCCAATCTATGTTGAACCAGCTTTTTCCAACAAAAAAACCTGTCATCGGCATGATCCATGTTGGCGCCCTGCCTGGAACACCAGCCAGCCACCAATCAGTGGACGAACTTGCATGCCAGGCCCTGCGGGAAGCTCAAGTCCTGTGTGACCTGGGATTTGACGGTCTGATGATCGAAAACATGCACGACACGCCTTATTTAAAAGGAAGTGTTGGACCGGAAATTGTCGCGGCGATGACGGTGATTGCCTCCCGAATCAAAAGCGAAATCGGCTTGCCGCTGGGGATTCAAATTCTGGCTGGGGCCAATCTGGAGGCGCTGGCCGTGGCCCAGGCTGCCAGTCTGGAGTTTATCCGCGTCGAAGGATTTACCTTTGCCCACGTGGCCGACGAAGGGTTGATTGAATCTTCAGCCGCACAACTCCTCCGGTACCGGCGAATGATTGGCGCCGAGCGAATCCAGATTTGGGCTGATATCAAGAAAAAACATTCAGCCCATGCGATTACCGCAGATGTCAGTATCGGGGAAACGGCTGAAGCGGCTGAGTTTATGCGGGCCGATGCGGTAATCGTGACTGGCACCGCCACCGGACATCCGCCCAATCCGGCTGATTTTACCGAAGTCAGACGACACTGCACCTTGCCGGTCATTCTGGGATCAGGCGTGACACCAGAAAACATCGAAACCTTTTATCCACAGGCTGATGCTTTGATTGTCGGTTCGGCTTTAAAACACAACGGAAAATGGAACCACCCGATTGATTCCAATCGGGCGGCTGTGTTTATGGAAAACGTTTATCGCCAGCGTGAAGGTATGGGTTTAGAGCCGAACTCTGAAAATTGAACTGATGATATGAACCGCACCGGGCGTTGAAACACTGTCACTCTGATGAATATACATGGTTTCAACCGAGAGATGGTGGTTCAGTTGTTTTCGAATTCCACCACCAATCCGACTCCGAAACCAGTCACCTGCCGTCAAGTTGTAAAACCATTCGACTGAACCAATCAGCGTAACGGGATGTTCCCGTTGTTCCAGTTTGTATTCAACTTGAACCCGATTGCGGTAACGGGAAAAATCAGGGCGACTGGTCAGGAAGTTCCGTTGCTCAAATTGGTGACGGTTGCTGATTTCAAAGCGCTTGTAAGGCAGTGAAAAATTGATGGCTTCGACGAACCGAACTTCCGGCGTGTGAGTTTTGAATTCCGGATGAGAGGAAATGTAAAAACAACCTGGTGAAAACGAGATGAATTTGTTGAGGCGCAGTGTCATCTGGCCTCCAAAACGACCATCATCAAAGTGTGTAAGATTACTGCCAAATCGCAATGCACCGGATATCATTACATCTACTTGAGGATGAATCCGCTTTGAGACCTGTAATTCATTCCAGGTTTGTGTGTCTGAATTATCCGGTCGAGGGACGGTTTGGGCCTGGGTGGATGCACTCCCATACATCAGAAAGACGGTCGCCAGACACACGACGACCAGACGGGGGGATAAACTGTCAAAGAGTTTCATGAGAAAGAGTCTGGACAAAGGAAAACCAGACAGGAAATGAGAGTTTGCTGCTGGTTGCTGGTTAAAGGGTTTGGTTCTCGATAAGGCTCAGGAATTCAAACGGGCAATTCCCAATTTCAATCTGAACCAGTTTGTTTTTTTCTGCATTGGGTGAGTTTTTATTTTGTAAAACCCTTTTACCATTTGAACGAACTTGTAGACAACTTGTTTTTTATCAGTTGTTTCTGGGCGTGTGGAAAACAACAGGGAACAGTTATGAATGGTTATTGATTAACCAATCACTGCGCGATAGTTTTTAAAGACCAGAAAGAGCGCAACGGCCATCACAAAAACGGCAAATCCGGTGCGTAAGCTCGAAGCCCGGACGCGTTTTGACAGCGCGGTCCCTCCCAGGGTTCCAGTAACGGCCAGCAGGGAAACCAGGAAGGTCAGCTTTAAATCAAAGTGAGCCTGACTGAGGTGGCCCACTAATCCAGCGGCACAGTTGATCGCAATCACCACCAGCGATGTTCCAACCGCGTCTTTCATTTCCAAACCGGCAAACAAGACCAGGGCTGGGACAATCAGGAACCCGCCGCCGACGCCCAAAAATCCGGTTAAAAACCCGACCACCATACCGACTCCAATTGCTTTGGGCATACTGGGTGGGGCGTCTGGGGATTGTGAAACTTCATCCGACTGGTCTTTCCGAGTCAACATCAACGTTGCCACAATCAGCATCAAGCCCGCAAAAGCCAGCATGAGGGTGCCGGGTGACAGCAACCGGGTAAATCTGGAACCCACCACGGCGCCAGCGATGCCAGCGCCTCCGAAAATGAACCCGGTTTTGAGTTCAACACAACCATTGCGATAGTGAAGCGATGCCCCAACCAGGCTGGTAGCACCCACAACCGCCAGCGACATACTGATGGCATCGTGGGCTTCGACGCCAAGGACATAGACCAGCACCGGGACCGTAATGATTGAACCGCCGCCGCCAATCAACCCCAAAGAAAACCCAATTGCGGCGCTTAAGATCAACCCAATGATAAATTGAAGAGTCACACTGTGCTCCGTGGTGTAAAGGAATGCGGCTGGAACGACACAGCATAGAACAGAAACCGCAGAAATGCCTAATCAGGCCAATTTTTATATCCTCCGCAGAAAACCTTTTCACCCGCAACTGAGCCACAGATGGTCACTTCGTTTGAGGGATTTCAAATTTCACACCTTCAAAGGCGATGTGATTCTGGATTAATGATTTCAACACGGTTCCAATTGACTGCGCTTCAGTCCCAACCACCAGGAAGAGAGTTGATTTGGGGTTGCGCTTGACCGCCAGCACAAAGGCACGATGTTTTTTGGCGGCCTGAAGTGCCTGTTTGATGGCCGGCTTGCCAAGTATTTTTTCCCAGCTTTCAAGTTCCTTGACCTGGCTTGATTTCAGGACGACAAGACCGCTCATGCCTGAATAGGTCTCAAACGCGGTGAGGGCATCCGGTGAGAGTCCATTTCCAACATAGGTGCTGCTGTATCCGGCTCGAATTCCTCGGGCCAGTTCCTGGGCCAGTGGTCGCAATGCGTCGTCGGCAAAAACGCTGGTCCGGACAAACAGCCGCAACTGCGGGTCACTCATCGTGTCGCCCAGTACCTGGCGTGCCGTCAAGATATATTCATCAACAAACCCATCAAAGAGCGACTGGCCTGATTCAACCCGCGTTCGAATTGCTGGCATGATGGCTTTGGCTGTTTTATCAATAAACGGATCGTTGTAAAACGACTGGTCAATTGCGACAAATTTCTCAAAGTACTGGCTGGTTGAGACTTTCTGAAAGACCAGGCCATTGCCCAGAGCCGTTGCCAGCACTTCATCCAGGATATGATACACAGCCAGCGAATCCGGGTCCGGGTGGGTTGCAAACGCATTGACCAGAGCGATTCGTTTTTCAACCGGTGATAAGCTAAAGAAATGGTGGAAGACTTCATGAAGCACGACATCAATGCGCTGCTCGGGTTTTTCGCCTTCCAGGATTTCAACCGTTGAAAAATTGTCAAACACTTCACCGCTGGTGTGCTGGTTTTTGGATTTTGGACGCGCCATCAAAAAAATATTGATCGCATAGCCCGGTGCCATTTGGGACTCATAAAACCGGGCCACCTGATTACTGAATTCAGTCAGGTTTTTCTGAGCCATGAGGTCGGTAAATTGCTGGACAAACGGCTCGGTGATTCGTTTTCCTTCGGTTTCCCACCACGGATGAAACCGAAGTTGAAAGTTTTGAAGAATGGCTGCTAACCGGTACGCATCGGCTGGAAGAACCGTAACTGCCAGGGCTGATTGATAATCGTCAGGATGGGTTGCAATCAAACTGGCAATTCGAATTTTCTTACTCAAATCAACATACGGCTGGACCGGTGGGTTGGGTTGATAGAGTGGTTCCTGGGGCAGTCGCCCAAGTTTGACTGATTCAAAATACGGTTGACGGCATTCGCGCCACTGGGTGAGAAGTTTTTCATCTTCGGCTGACCAGCCAATCTTATTTTTCCACAGTTCGCGAAACACTTCGCCTGAGCCCATTTCCAGGCCGGCCATCGCATCAAGCTGATAACACAGGTTGGAAAGTTCAGTGGTGTAAAAGTTAAAGGTAATCCCCTGCGCATTTGATGGAAGCGGGGAGCTGGCGGCAAACCCAGAAATTGAAAACAGCCCAAAACACAGACAGAGCAAGATGATTCGGCGCAAAGCCAGATTCATAGGTATCTCCAGGCACAGAGTGAATTTGATTTCATGTTGAGGTTGGGGGAGATCAAACGGCAATCCCATTACAACCTGTCATGCCTGGAGAGTTCCATTTTTTTAGGGCTGAAGACTTTCGGGCTCAGGGTTTGGGGCACTCAAAGGGATGAGGGATGAAGGATGAGGGATGAAATAAAACCAGTTCTTCAGCCTTCAGCCCCAAGCCTTCAGCCCTGAGACCGATGTCTTCCTCTGGATGTCTTCCTCCAATATTCAATTCGACTTTAGAAGCCAAAGAAGGATAATCTGAAATTAAAGAACAACCGTGGACTTTTAACGAAGACCTGGAGCGGGAAAAGATGATTCTGACTGAAATAGAAATGACAAATTACCGGGGTGCCTCCGCTTTGAAGCTGGAGTTCAACGAAAAACTCAATATCTTTTTTGGAATGAATGGCGCCGGGAAATCAACTGTTTTGGATGCCATCGCCCTCATGCTCTCGTGGCCCGCGAGTCGAATCCGGCATACCAGTAGTGCTGGACGACTGATTACCGAAGGCGAAATTATGAATGGCAAACCCTTTGCTTCGATTGAGATATCATCAAAAACCACTCAGGGAATAGTGAATTGGAAACTCTTGAAAAACAGGGCTGGTCATCTCGCCGTGAATGAAAAGAGTCAATTCCTCAAATTGAACGACTATACACGATCACTTCAAACAAAAATTACAGAGACGTTGGAACACTGTAACCTTCCGGTCTTCGTTTATTACCCGGTCAACCGGGCAGTTGTGGATATTCCACTGGAGATTCGGGACAAACATCAATTCGGTTTACTTTCAGTTTATGAAGAAGCCTTAAGTAGCGGCGCCAACTTCCGAGCGTTCTTTGAATGGTTTCGCGAACGAGAAGACCTTGAGAATGAAACCCGCAAATATCTGGGAACTCAGACCTCCTCTGAAGATTTTCAGTTCCCAGACCCACAACTTGAAGCCGTTCGTCAGGCTCTCTCGGCATTTCTTCCAGAGTTTTCCAACCTCACCGTTCGTCGCAACCCTTTGCGGATGGAGGTCGAAAAAAATGGCCGGCGACTGGCGGTGAATCAGCTTTCCGATGGCGAAAAGTGTTTGGTGGCTTTGTTGGGCGATCTGGCTCGAAGGATGGCTATTGCCAATCCTCAACTTAAAAACCCGTTACAAGGAGTTGGAATTGTCCTGATTGACGAAATTGATCTTCACCTGCACCCCAAATGGCAGCGTCTGGTTGTTCCCAGATTAGTCGAAGTATTCCCCAACTGTCAGTTCTTTATTTCCACGCATTCGCCCCATGTTATTTCCCACGTGCAACCTGAGGATTTGTTTCTCCTTGAACAAACAGGAACAGATATTATCGCCACTAAGCCAAATGAGTCCTATGGAAAAAATGTAGATCGTATTTTGGAAGATTTGATGGGGTTGGAAACGACCAGGCCAGATCAGGTTCATGCTGACCTTCAGGAAGTGTTTCAAGCCATTGAATCTGGAAACCTGGATGATGCCAGAAACCGAATTTCAGCACTTCAGAAAATGATAGGGAGTGATCCAGAATTGGTTAAAGCCGGAGTCCTCATTCGCCGAAAGGAACTGATCGGCAAATGAAGTACATCGTAAAAAATGTTGAACCTCAAGCATTTACGGACTGGAAGGCTCTGGCGAACGAGGACTGGAAACCGTCATATGACAAGTTAAGTGGAGTTGAAAAACAGGTGGTCAAGGCCGCCTTGATGCAAGAACAGGGATATTTGTGTTGTTATTGCGAGCGGCGATTGACCGACGAAGACTCTCATATTGAGCATTTTCGGCCCCAACACGATCCACTGGTTGATCCTTTGGATTTTACGAACCTGTTATGTTCTTGTCAGAACAAACTCAGGGCTGGCGAGCCCCGGCATTGTGGCAATTTGAAAGGTGACTGGTTTGATGACCGATGGCTGATCTCACCACTCAACCGAGGATGTGAGCAACGGTTTCTTTATTATGGCAATGGCACGATCCATCCTGCGAATGCTGAAGATGAAGCCGCCAGGTTGACCATCGAACGACTTGGGTTGGGAATTGCTAAATTGAATGACCTTCGCAAAAAGGCGATAGAACCCTTTCTTGATGAATCGCTCGGCGATGAGGATTTTAAAACTTTTGTGGCTGCCTATCTTCAGCGAGATAATGAAAATAGATTTGGGGAGTTTTGGACGACGATTCACTCTTTATTTGAACCAGACCAAAGTTGAGAAGATGGGGCTTGGGGCTCAGG